>JAMCTA010000042.1 GCA_023381895.1 Chloroflexota bacterium | reverse complement strand
CTCGAAGCAATGCCGCCTTTTCTGGGCGGCGGCGACATGATTCGTGAAGTGGGCCTGCACGGCGCGACTTGGAACGACTTGCCCTGGAAGTTCGAGGCCGGGACACCCGATGCGGGTGGTGCTACCGGACTGAGAGCAGCAGTGGATTATCTGGCAGCGCTGGACATGGAGGCGGTGCACCAACATGAGGTAGCGCTCGTCACACACTTGATGGCGGAACTCCGTGAGCTCCCTTACGTCACCATCTATGGCCCAGCCGCCGAGCAAGAACGGGCAGGGGTAGTGTCCTTCAATGTCGGTGAGATTCATCCGCACGACGTGGCAAGCATCCTCGACCGCAGGAATGTGGCCATTCGTGCCGGTCACCACTGCGGTCAACCGCTCATGCGGCGGTTAGGGACATCCACCACAGCGCGGGCGAGCCTCTACCTCTACTCGACCGAAGAGGACATTGTGCGCTTCCTCGACGCGATAAGAGAGGTGGCGGCCATCTTTCACCTATGAGCAAGAGACGGAGTACAAGGTGTGATGGACGGAATGTATCGTGAAGAGCTGTTAGAGCACTGGCGGCATTCGCCCTACCGCGGAACACTGGCAGCACCGGATCTGTCCGCGAAGGGAATGAACCCGCTCTGTGGTGATGAGGTCCAGATCGCCCTACAGGTGGTAGATGGTAGGATTGCCTGCATGCGTTTCATTGGCAACGGGTGCGTCATGAGCCAGGCGGCAGCGTCACTGCTCGGGGGGCTCGTAGAGGGACACACTGTTGCGGAGGTGCAGGCGCTGGACAGAGCACAGCTACTCCGGACACTGGACATACCGCTCAGTCCAGCGCGACTGCAGTGTGCGCTCTTGCCCTTAGCTGTCCTGCGTCAAGCTTTGGGTACCCCCGCTCCTGATGATTCTCCCGTAAATCCCCAGCGCTGAGATTAGCTGGCGGCCTGTTTTGGTGCGGGGGTGACCGTGTAGTCGAGTTGTTCCAAGCGCTGGACGTGGTGGCGGAGGTGCTCGGCGTGCAGGCGGTCGAAGTAGTCCTCAAGAGCGCAGCCGATTGACCTCCCGGCTGCGCTCTTGGACCAGACTCGGTCCGGACGGGTGAGCTCCCGCAGCTCGCGGATCTCAGCGGGCGGGATGAAACTCCCCCGGAGCAGTCTGTGCCGCAGCAGATCCGCCAACCGGTCGCCCCAAAGGTGCCGAGACTCCTACGAGCACACTGTCCAGCGCAAGCGCTCAGCAGCAGTTGCTTAGAGAGCGCTCTCCACTCGTTGACAGCGAGCACACCGCCGTAGAGGACGGGCATACCAATGCGCGTGCCATGCCATCCACCGGTGCCGACCAAGTGTGCAGAGGAGGCGGCTCCAGAATTCCATGCTGCCATCTCCTTCGTACTCATGACGTCACATACCAGAGTACGAGCCACATGTTAAGTATTCACGCATTGAGCCACTTGTCAGAGGCTGGCTAGGCGCTGGCAACAGATCCGCTAGGCAGACTCTAGGGATCAGCGAGGGAGGCGTAGTCGTAGCGTCTTCACCTCAAATGGGCGGAACTGCAGGGCCACTTCACCGTGAATGGGAGTGATGCGCTCACTACCCTGCGCCTCTTCCAGCATGTTCGTCTCTTCGACGTCAGCAACAGGAAATCCGAAGTGCACAAGGCACGATGTTGACGTACGCTTCGACTCGTAGAACCGGGCGATGAGATCCCCAGAGCCATCTTCAGCAGCCTTCACCGTATCTAGGACGACGTTCGGAGCATCGACTGAAAGCAGGCTCATTTCGCCGGCTGCGCCCTCACGGACCAGCACTGGGCAGTTAAGCTCGTAACCTTCACGTACAAGCGCACTGTCGAGCAGCGTGCCATTCCATACGTAGAGCGCATACGTGAATTCTTGATGTCCCTGATCGGCAGTCATGTCTGGCGCCAGTGGAGACTTCAACAGAGTTAAGCTGATGCAATCGTCTGCCACGCTCACACCGTATTTGCAGTCGTTCAGGACCCCCACCCCGCGGCCTTCTTCGACGAGGGCCGTCCAGCGCTGGTTCGAAACCTCGAAGCGATCAGCATCGAGCTGCCGCGACTGGTGCGTCGGTCGTGCAAGGTGGCCGAACTGCACTTCGTGCAGCGCCTCGTGCGCCTTGATCTGGACAGGGAATGTCACTTTGAGGAGTTTGTGACGCTCATTCCACTCAACTTCTGTGGCGAACTCCAGTCGCCGGCTGCCTCGCCGCAGGCTGATTCGCTGCGTGACGGTGGAGTTGTGCAGTTTGCGCTTGAGGCTCAGTGATGCTAGGAGCGGTCCGCTGTTCTCGACAGCAAGAGTGCTCTCATTGCTGAGCTCGACTGGCGTCTGAACGTACATGCTGTCGATATCCCAAGCATCCCACTCGGTGGGAACGTCCTTGAACATACGGAAGCTGTTTCCCGGTTCCGTAAGCACCTCTCGCCCGGTCTCCTTGTCTACCAGGCTGATGAGCTCGCCCGCATCGTTGAATGTTGCGCGCAGATACTCATTCTCCAGCAGGTCTACGGACGCACGCACGGCCGATGGCCCATCGTGCTCCGCTACCTCAGCAGTCGCAAAGGCATACGAGCACCAGCCACAGGATGGAACGCTCACCTCTGCAAGAAGCTGTCCGCCAACCTGTTGTACCGGGACGTGCTCTCCTGCAGCATCAAGGAGCCCAGTGACCGTCTCAGGCAGCCGTACGAGAGCGGAACGGGACCATGAAAGCGAGTTGAAGACCGTCAGCCCCTCGCCACTATCGACAAGAGCTGAGAGCCCAGCGGCAGTCACCGATTCTGCCGCATCCTGGATGCGGCCGTAGAGTTCCTCGGCTTCTTCATAGACGCGATGAATGGAAGAGCCAGGGATGATGTCGTGGAACTGATTGAGGAGCAGGTTGCGCCACGCTTGATCCAGGGTTGTTATAGGGTAGATGACACCCTTCAGCACGCTGGCGGCGGCGCTCCAGAGCTCAGCTTCACGGAGCGCCTGCTCGCTCTTGCGGTTCCCCCGTTTGGTGCGTGCCTGTGACGTCAACGTTCCGCGGTGCGCCTGGAAGTAGAGCTCGCCAACGTAACGCGCTTCTGGCACCCCGCTCGTCTCGAGCTCGTGGAAGAACTCGGTTGGGGACGCCACTCGCACTTTGGGCAGCCCCTCGAGATTCTCCATCCTCCGGAGAAACTCGAGGTGATCACGTGTAGGTCCGCCACCGCCGTCTCCAAAGCCAAAGGGAACCAGTCGCGCCGAGATGCCGTCCATCTGTACGCGCCCATTCCAGCGGTCGGCTATGCTGCCGGGATCAGTGTGGGAGTTGTAATCGTTGCAGAAGTGAGCGAGAACGCGCGAGCCATCAATGCCTTCCCAGGTGAAGGTGTTGTACGGGAACTGCTCGCCGCCGTTGTAAGCCCAGAAGATCTTGGCGGTCGAAAAGTACTTGATGCCGCAACCACGCAGAATCTGCGGCAGAGCGCCAGAGTAGCCGAACACGTCAGGGAGCCAGAGCAGCTCACAGTCGACGCCAAACTCGTCACGGAAGTAGCGCTTGCCGTACGTGAACTGACGGATGAGGCTCTCACCGCTTGGAATATTGGTGTCGGATTCGACCCACATACCGCCCTCAACGAGGAATCGTCCGTGCTTCACAGCTTCCTTGACCCGCATGAAGAGCTCAGGGTACTGCTCAGCAAGCTTTGCATAGAGATGCGGCGTGCTGTGGAGGAAGCGATAGAACGGGTACTCTTCTATCAGGGCAAGCTGCGTCGAGAACGTTCTCGCCGTCTTGCGCTCGGTCTCAGTGAGCGGCCAGAGCCAGGCCACGTCGATGTGGGCATGACCAAAGGCGAACAGCTCAGGCGTCGTCGATCCATTGACCGCCGCAAGGAGTGGCTGCAGACGCTCACGGTAGGCGCGTACGGTCGCCAGGAACTCTTCGTCCGGAAGCTCTGGATCGACAGCGAGTGTGAAGTCCTTGAGCGCTCGATCGATCTCTGCAACCCGTAAGGACCGTGCATCAAGTACTTCACGAAGACGCGCCAGCGTCTCCACGTCCATGGTCAGCTGGTAGACGTCTTCTTCCCAGATACCGAAGGTGGTGTCGCCGATCACTCGCTGGGTTGTTGGCGGCTCCGGGACGGCGATGCGATCGGGAGGCGTCGGCCCTGTGCGCGTCACGAGCGGTCCGTGGCCACCATAGCTCTCGGCCACGATGTTGTAAGTCGCACCAGGCTCGCCACTGCGAGCGAGCGTGATCTCGCGATGCTGTCGATCTCGCGCGCCAGCGGCGGTGCCATTGACGTAGACGAGACTCTCTCCCCCAGTCTCCAGGACGAAGACGATCCGCTTTCCGGCAGCGGCTTGGGGAAGTGTGATCTGGCCCCTGAACCAGCCGTACTCCCACTTGGCGCCCCACGCCGTTCCCGGAGGTATCGGACGAAAGGCACCAGCTACTGCCTCCTCATATGGCAGATGACTCATCGTCACGTACCCTTCGAGGTCAACTGCGCCAAGGGGCCGGTATACGTGTTCGCGCAGCTCACGCCGCCAACTGTTGACGCGTCGCTGCCATTCTGGAGACAGAGCCATGCTCTTTTCCTCTTCGCAAACTCCCGAGAGCGTCGGGCGGAGACAATGCGCTTACTCTACCTTCTGAGAGCGCGTGACAACACGACTGTTCATACCCAACCTGCTGACGTGCAGTTGTGCGGTCTCTCCGCCTACTGTGCAGCCGCACGATACAGATGAGTACGAAGCGGTAGAGTAATCATAATCGTCATCAAGCTGCAGGAGACACTATGACACTAGAGCCACCCGCATCCAAGCTTGCCCGTCTCATCCTCTACGTAGGAAAGGGAGGTGTAGGCAAGACTACAATCGCCGCCGCAACTGCCGTGCGCGCGGCCGAGCTCGGTTATCGCACACTCGTCGTCAGCACGGATATTGCACACAGCCTCGGCGACGTGCTGCTGGCGCCGCTTGGCAACGAACCTACCCAGATCAGCGAGCGACTGTGGGCCTGCGAGGTCAACGTGCTTGAAGAAGCGAAGCGCACCTGGGGCGGTCTCCAGGAACGCCTTGCTGAGGCCCTACGGGAACAGGGGTTGGCAGAGATTCAAGCCGATGAGCTCGCGATCATTCCAGGTATGGAGGAGGTCGCCGCCCTGGTGCAACTGCGGCGTTTCCGGTCCAGTGGGCAATTCGACTGCATCATAGTTGATGCCGCACCAACTGGCGAGACGCTGCGCTTGCTCAGCATGCCCGACGCGTTTCTCTGGTACGTCAATCGTTTCAACCAGCTGCGCACCGGTGCGTTTCGTCTGCTAGGACCACTCCTGCGCTCTATCCTTCCGGCCATCGACCTTGCAGAAACGCTCTCCCGCGTCGCCGAAGAGACCAAGCAGCTTCGTGCCGAGCTCACGGACAGCGACACGTGCTCCTATCGTATCGTCATGACGCCGGACTCGATGGTCATCAAGGAAGCACGTAGAGCAGAGACGTATCTCAACCTGTTTGAGTACCCCATTGATGCCGTGTGTGTGAATCGCATCGTCGATCCTGACACGGGCACCCATCCACTGCTGAAGGCGCTGACCGAGCGCCAACAGACGGCAATCCTAGAGATTCGCCAGACTTTCAGCTCTCTGCCTCAACTGGAAGCACCACTCTCAGCTGACGAGCCTCTCGGAGTGGCCAAGCTCTCTGCCCTGGCAGCTACCGTGTTTGCCAGGTACGATCCCGTTGCTGTCCTGCATCGCGGAGCGACGCTGCGCATCGAGCGCCAAGGTGAGGGATACCTCTTGACCATCCCTCTGCCCAACGTTGAAACTCAGAAGCTCTCGCTGACCAAGCATGGCGATGAGCTGCACGTCGAGGTTGGCAACTTCCGGAGAGGTATCACGCTGCCCTTGAGCTTGACGAACTTTGAGCCTGGCCGTGCGCGCATTCGCAGTGGAAATCTCGAGATCCAGTTTATGCCAGCGGAGCCAGCGCCGTCACCTGTGCCGGGTGTAAGCTAGCGGCAGCCAGCTCCTAAAACAGATCGACGCCACCACACACGGGAATCTCGATGCCTGTGAGAAAGCGGGCAAGGTCGGAGGCGAGAAACGCCACGGCGTTCGCAACATCTTCTGGCTCACCAAGATGACCGAGCGGGGTGCGCGCTGCCGTAGCCGCACGGCCGGGGAGTGTGCCAATGCCGTGACGCTCCACAGGAATCCAGCCAGGGCTGACCGCATTGACGGTAATGTTGTCTTCGCCCAGCTCCTTTGCCAGCGCTTTGGTGAACGACGCCAGTGCTCCCTTTGCTGTTGTGTAGGCTGCCATGTTCTTAGGGAAAGCGTGGATCACCATGGAAAGAACGTTGATGATGCGTCCCCACTTCTGGGCACGCATGCGTGGCGCAACCGTCCTCGCCCCTAAGAACGCCGCCCGCACGTTGAGATCGAGCATCTCCTGATAAGCCGCCCAGTCGAGCTGGAGCGCAGGCCCCAACTGCTCCTCTCGTCCAACGTTGTTCACAAGAATGTCGATCGGACCGAGCTGACTGGTGACGGTGGCGACGACATCGAGCACACTTACCTCGGAGTGGAAATCGCCACTAACCTTCACAGCGCGGCGTCCGAGCTGCTGGATCGCGCTGACGACCTGCTCCGCCTCATCGCTGTGGCGGGAGTAATGGACCGCCACATCCGCTCCAGCGCTTGCCAGAGTCCGGGCCGTTACCGCGCCCAATCCCCGGCTGCTGCCTGTCACAAGAGCAACGCGACCGCTGAGATCAATTGCAACCGACACGTCCGTCTCCTCATCATCGCTCAGAACATATGCTTGTTGCTCCGGCGACAGCGCGAACAGCCGCGACGAAGATGTTGATCATCTCCGAGAGCTCGCCGGTCGACGTCGACAGCGGCGGAGCAAGGATCAGATTCGCCGCGCGGAAGCGCGCAATGAGCCCATCGTCACGCATTTGGCCATATGCGCGCTCTGCCAGCTGGGGAGTGGTCAGCTCCACGCCCCACATCATGCCAAGACCGCGCACCGCTCGAACTTGGGGCAGCTCGCGGAGCGACTCAAGCACGGTCTTGAGCGCTATCCCACCTTGCGCGGCGCACTCCACGAGGCCTTCCCGCTCGATGATCTCGAGGTTCCGCAAGCCCACTGCACAACACACGGGGTGGCCCGAGTAGGTATAGGCGTGCATGAAGCGCGTGCCAGCTGGTGCGCTGTCGATCTCTTGCTTGATCGCATCACTGGCAATCACGCCCCCCAGAGGCAAGTAGCCTGAGGTGACGCCCTTAGCGAATACGAGCAAGTCTGGAACGACACCCCATTGCTGGACACCCCAATACCTTCCGGTGCGACCGAACCCCGTGATGACCTCGTCTGCGATCAAGAGCACGTCATAGCGATCGCAGAGAGCTCGCACACGGGGGAAGTAATCCGGCGGCGGCGGGTAGACGCCTGCTACACCTTGGACAGGCTCTGCGATGAAGGCAGCGATCGAATCCGGGCCCTCTTCCGTGATACATCGCTCCAAGGCTTGCACCGAAAACGCTGGGACGTGCCGGAAGCCGGGCGCCAGAGGGCCAAAATGCTCCCAGTATGATGGTAGACCCGTCGCTGCCATCGATCCGAAGCCTGTCCCGTGGTACGCACCCTCACGACTGATAATAGTGTGCTTGCTGGTCTTGCCGCGGATGCTCCAGTAGAAGCGCGCCAGCTTCATGGCCGTCTCGTTGGCCTCTCCACCGCCCGCCGTAAAGAAGACGTGGTTGAGCGGGTCTGGGGCGAGCCGTGCTAGTCGCGCCGCCAGCCTGACCGCAGGCTCGTTTGTGGTGCCTGCATAGTTGTTCGCAAAGGGAAGCAGGCGGATCTGGTCGGCCGCCGCCTCCGCGAGCTCCGACCTCCCGTAGCCAACGATGACATTCCACAGAGCCGATACGCCGTCGTAGTAGACGCGACCGGTGGCATCCCAGAGTCGTGACCCTTCGCCCCGGACAAGCACCAACGCCGGCTCTCTGCTGCCTGCGAGATGCTGCGGGTGGAGCTGGAACTGCTGATCCAGCAACTGCAGCTCTTGCACAAAGGAAGCGCTCATTGCTGTCCCTCCCCTGTCGCACAGGACTGGCCGGCTTCAAGACGGTGCGACTTCCACGCTCTGAACTCTGCGAGGGTTTGCTCATCGGGAGGGTATACCCCGATGATACTGCTGCCCGCTTCGATCTTGTGGAGGATGAACTGCTCGCGCTCCTCCTGTTCGAAGGCATCGCGTGCAACTTCACCGGCGACCTTCTGCGGGATAACGATCACCGCCTCTGCGTCACCCACGATGACGTCTCCTGGAAATATTGCCACTCCGCCGCAAGCAATCGGTAGGTTCATATCGACGGGGTAGTGAACGGTTGAAGAGACGTTCGGATGCGCCCCCGCTGCATAGGTGGGTAAGTCAATTGCCCGAATACCGGCAGAATCGCGGAACGCACCATCCGTGACGATCCCTGCCACTCCGCGTACTTTCATTCGTGCCGCCAGAATGTTGCCCAGCGTGCCAGCCATGGTGTTGCCCCGGGCGTCGATGACGAGGACATCCCCCGGACCAACCGACTCCACTGCGATGCGCTGCTTGTTCGTCGTGTTGTCGTAGTCCCCCCGCTCAACGTCCTCTCGGGAGGGGAGGTAACGCAGCGTAAATGCCTGACCAATGAGGCGAAGGTCAGGGCGTAGCGGCTTTACTCCCGCCAGGACCAGTTGCCGGAATCCTCGCTTCAGCAATTGACTCGAGAGCGTAGCAACGCTCACCTTGAGGAGCTGCCGTCGCGTCTCCTCCGAGAGAGGCTCGCGGCCGTCACTCATCGCTTATCCTTCCTGCGTCGATGCACTCTGCGCCTGGCGTAGACGCGCTTCTGGATCAAGGTTGACGTAGTGAAAAGCTTCAGCGGAGCGGAGATTGGCTGCTGCTCCAGTTCTTTCAGCAAACTCCCGCAGGAGAGATGCAATACGCGCCGGGTCCGCGATCTGACTTCGATGCTGCAGCATCGCTTCGATCTTGCGATCGAGCGTAGCACCAATGTCGACATAGAGGTTCGCTTGCACGGGTAAGGCTAGGTAGACCTCCTCAACGTTGTGGGGCTCCAACCCTTCCTCGGAGAGGATCTCGGGAAAGGTCAGTCGATCCCGAGCAGCGGGATAGACCGCCGCTAGCGCTGCTTCTCCAGACGCTCGATGATCGGGATGTTGGAGATACGTGTCATCAAGGACGTACACGCGCGGATCAAAGCAGACTACGGTTTGGGGGCGGTAGCGGCGAATCTCCCGGACGAGGTCGCGGCGAAGCGCAATCGTTGGCTCGAGCATTGCATCCTCATAGGGAAGGAAGACGAAGTCATGGCAACCCAGGGTACTTCCAGCGGCTCGCTGCTCCTCCTGACGCAATTTCACCAGACGCTCACTATCCAACGTGGGATCTTGTGTGCCCTTGCTCCCGTTGGTACAGAACACGCAGATGAGCCGGCGTCCGGCATCTGCCCAGTGTGCCAAGGTTCCCCCGACCACGAACTCTGCGTCATCAGGATGAGCGAAAATGGCCATCACCGGCCCGCCTGGGGTCACATTCTCGGCTACTGCCACAGCGCTGTCCCTTCCCACCGGAGTGTACTCCACTGTGAAGCGTTGCAGATCCGCCACAGTTTCTGTTTGCGCGGACGCGAAGGATCGCTCGCTTACGTAGATCACACAATTACGCCGTTACACTCAGCGAGTTCTGAGTGTGAAGAGTGTGGATCTCCTCAGAAGGATAGGAAGCAGTGGGAAGCCTTCTCAGAATTCGCGGCTTTCAACTGCTGCTCCTTGGCCAGTTTCTCAGCAGTCTCGCCCCGTGGACACAGAGAACACTGGTCCTCATCTGGGTGTATGCACTGACGCAATCCGGCACCGGCGTCAGCTTCGTCGGTCTCGCCGAAGCACTACCCGCCGTGCTTCTGGCAACGATCGCCGGCGTCTTCGTCGATCGTTGGAGCCGTAGTCGAACAATGGCATTCGTTGCACTTTGCCAGGCTGTCATCATCTGGCCGCTTGTGTTCGTGACCACTACGCAACAGTGGTGGATCATTCTCGTCGTTACGTTCTTCCTCAGTGTCGCCGGACAGTTCTTTAACCCTGCTGCCGCCGCTGCATTACCCCAAATCGTGAGACCCGAGGCAGTCGTACAAGCAAATGGGATGTTGCAGATCACGAACAGCGTCGCGCCAATCCTCGCTCCGGGTGTCGCTGCTCTCCTCTACGCCTCTATCGGCCCGCACAAGACTGTATCCCTGCTCGCGATCGTGTACCTCCTGGCGGTTCCGGTGCTGCTCCGCGTTCCTGCCGGGAAAGCAACGATCGCATCCACACCGAGCAGCTCGCTCGGCAAGGAGATGATGGACGGCCTGACCTACGTCGTTCACTCTCGCCTTCTCCTGAGCCTGACTGCCTTCGCTTTCGTCGCACTCCTCGGAGTGGGCGGCCTGAGTGTTCTCGACGTTGTCTTTGTGACGAGGGCCTTGCACGGTCGCTCGGAGGACGTCGGCGCTCTCCTCACGGCAACGGGAATCGGCCAGTTAGTCGGTGGAATGTTCGCCTCGGCGATTGCCAGTAAGTGGCGCAATCACTATCACCGCTGGTTGGCGGCCGGGGGCATCACGGCCGGATTGGCCACGGTGCTCTATGCGCTATCACCGTCATTGTCGTTCGCGGTCGTTGCGCTCTTCCTGTGTGGCCTCGCTCTGCCCAGTGTGCTCGTGCCGTTCTTCAGTATGGTTCAGCTCACAGTGGAGAATTCCTACATGGGGCGGGTCATGAGCCTCATTAGCACCGGCATTACCCTGGCTACGATCATCTCGCTCACCGTTGCCGGCACACTGACAGACCATTTCAACGTACGCTTCGTCATCGCCGGCGGGGGACTGCTCTTCTTCAGCGCCGGCATTGTCGCTCTCCTCATCATCAGGCCGCCCTCACTATCACGGCCTGCGGCGGGGGGGTATCCATCAGCTGCCCCAGACCCGGTCGCCACACCTGTAGCTCAGTAAGCTTCAGATCCACGCCAGTGACAATCGGAGGCGGAGAGAGGATTGATCGCGCTGGGATCGTGCCGGCTGAGAGCACCATGATTTCGCAGTGCGCTCGATTTCCACCGCTGCCGGTAAGACTGTGGGTACGAAAATTGCGAAATATATCTCGTCGTGAGAAGGGGAGGACTGTTCGTGCAGTACCGGCGCTTAGGCAAAACGGGTTGGCAAGTCTCGACGGTGAGTCTCGGGTGCTGGGGTATTGGAGGTCAATGGGGCCCCGTCGCTGAGCAGGATGCTCTCCGAGCCATTCAACATGCGATGGATCTAGGGGTCAACCTCCTCGACACGGCTGATGCCTATGGCATGGGTGAGAGCGAGGAGCGTGTCGGACGGGCGATTCGCGGCCGTCGCGATCAGGTGTACATCGCGACAAAGGTGGGCAATTTCGCTCGGCGCTTGGGTCATCCGCTGACGTACACCACTCCACATCACCTCTACCTCTGTGCTGACGCCAGCCTAGGGCGCATGAAAGTCGACTACATCGACCTCTATCAGTGCCACATCGGCGACCTCCAAGACCCGGACATCTTTCTCGAGGCTTTCGAGTACCTCAAGGAAGTGGGGAAGATCCGTGCTTATGGTATCTCGACCAACTCGCTGGAAGCGCTGACACGCTTCAACAAGATGGCTACGTGCAGCAGCGCCCAGATCAACTACAGCTTGCTCAGCCAGTCCGCGGCGAGAGACATTCTTCCCTACTGCCTCCGAGAGGACATCGGCACACTCATTCGTGGCCCTCTCGCCCAGGGCTTGCTCGCAGGTAAGTTCACCCCTGAGACGCACTTCACCGACTCTGTGCGAGAAGGCTGGAACGAAGGAACTGCCCATCAGCGCTTCCTCCAAAATCTCGAACGCGTCGAACAGTTACGTTTCCTTGCTCGACCAGACCGGACGATGGCCCAGGCAGCGCTACAGTTCGTCTTGGCCAATCCAGCTGTGACCTGTGCGATCCCTGGCGCGAAGAACCTAGAGCAGAGTGGCTCCAACGCAGCAGCGGCCGGCGGAGCATTGACTCCGGAAGAACTGCGGCGTATTGCCACACTCTCAGCTAGCTGGTAGCGCAACACACCACTACTTTCTCCGGCGACCATTCAGCAGATATCGAGTCAAGCGCGCTTGTGCGAGGAGCGAGCACGCGGCATACTCTGGTGTCGCTGGGGAGGGAAGCTGTGGCGCTCGCTCGTGTGCTCACGTGTGCTCTGATCGGTCTGGATGGCGCTCTAGTCGAATGCGAAGTCGACATCGCTCAAGGCCTCTTCAAGATGGAGATCGTTGGGCTTCCAGATGCTGCCGTCCAGGAGGCTAAAGAGCGTGTCCGGTCGGCCATCCGCAACAGTGGCGCTGTCTTTCCCAATTACCGCATCACTGTGAATCTCGCGCCTGCGGAGGTACGTAAAGAAGGCGCAAGCTACGATCTGCCGATCGCTGTTGGCATCCTCGCCGCGTCAGGCCAGATCCCCGCCGATCCCGGCCCTGCGGTCTTTTTGGGTGAGCTGTCGCTCGACGGTTCCCTACGGCACACCGCGGGTATGCTCCCGATGGTTGCCATTGCCCGCTCACGCGGCCTCCGCGTTGTCTACGTTCCAGCGGTCGATGCCGCCGAGGCCGCCCTCGTGGAGAGCATCGAGGTCATCCCAGTGGCTACGCTGACTGACCTTATCAATCATCTCCGCGGTGCGGTGCCCATTGACGCCTACCATCCCCGTGCCGATCGCTTCGATGCCCTCCACGCCGAGATCGCCGGTCCTGACATGCGCGAAGTGAAAGGCCAGGAGCACGTCAAGCGCGCCCTGGAGATTGCCGCAAGCGGCGGACACAATGTGCTTATGTCCGGACCGCCAGGTACGGGCAAGACGCTTCTCGCTCGTTGTCTCGTCGGCATCCTGCCCCCTCTCAGCGCGCAAGAAGCTCTCGAAGTCACCACGATCTATAGCGTTGCTGGTCTTCTTCCTGCCGAGACGCCGCTCCTGCAGCAGCGGCCTTTCCGTTCCCCCCATCACACGGTGAGCCACGCCGGGCTCGTGGGAGGAGGGCGCTGGCCGCGGCCGGGTGAACTCAGCTTGGCGCACCGTGGCGTACTCTTTCTCGACGAGCTTCCAGAGTTCGGGGCTGCCGGTCTCGACGTGCTGCGGCAGCCGCTCGAAGACGGCATCGTCACCATCAGCCGCGCTCAAGGCGCCGTGACCTATCCGGCACGTGTGCTGCTGGTTGGAGCGATGAATCCTTGCCCGTGTGGCTACGCGGGCGATTCCACGCACGAATGCACCTGTACGACCACGATGATCCATCGCTACCAAGCGCGCTTGAGCGGCCCCCTCCTCGATCGCATCGATCTGCACGTCGAAGTGCCGCGGGTGGACTTGGATAAGCTCGCAGACGGCCGGCCCGCAGAAGCGTCGGTGAGCGTCCGCGAACGGGTGGCGGCAGCACGCGCTCGCAGCACCGCACGTCTTCACGAGACCAAGTTCACGTGTAACGCCGAGATGAACGCCGCCGAGATCCGCCGCTTCTGCCACCTCGAGCCAGCTGCGCAGCAGCTGCTGCGCACTGCCGCCACCCGTCTGGCCCTCTCGGCCCGTGCCTACCACCGTATCGTCAAGCTTGCTCGCACCATTGCCGACCTGGCAGACCGGGAGCGCATTGAAGCTGCGCACATTGCTGAGGCCCTCACCTATCGTCCACGGCTCCAACACGTCGCGTAGCGCTCGCGTCTGATCCGCCCGGAGTCGATCGCGTTGCCGGCCTCATTCGCCGGGAACGCCGGCGGCAGCAAGCGCGGGCCTACGGCGCGCCGTTGGCGCTCAGGTGCGCTGCGAACCAAACGTCCTGTAGACGTTGTAGGTAAACAACCCCTGAGCAACTATCCCCACGGCAGAGAGCAGCAAGATCACCGTCTCGATAGCCATGAACCCTGCTGGTTTAGATGACGTTGCGCTCAGCGACGGGCTGTTCAGCATCGACTGGTAGGCAAAAGTTAGCCAGAGCATCATGACAGTGACGACGGGAAGGACCAGGTTGGAAATCCAGAAATGAATGTGGCCAAGTCTGAGGCTGTACAGCGGGTTACCAGCCATCCTCGGGACGGCATCATAGAGCACGCCGAGCATGACAAAGGCCACCCACCCCACAAAAAGCAGATGGAACCTATCGGTGTCAAAAACATCACCGGCTCCCTTCCCTGACGGGGAAGGCAAGAAGAAACCGTAGCCCATCCAAGTGATGCCGATGAGCATGTAAATGAGCACGACCCTGATGAAGTTTCTGGCGATGCGCTGAGCCACCGAAGATGCGGTGGCTTTGGCTGTCTCAAGATCATCTTCCACTGGCCATCTCCTTGTATCTTGACTAGTGGTGACGTAGGAACGTTGCCGGGGTGTCGCTGCTGATCGTGAGCACCGCGCTATTCCGGTGTTCAGGAGGATGCGCAATCGCAGGGCAGCGCCGCCGCTTTCTTCGTGCTGCTGGTCGTGCTGCCACCATTATTGAGTTGCTCTTCAATCCGGTCGATCTGCCCCGCTGCGGCCGTGAAGGCCTGCTGCACGCTGGTCCTGTTCAGCGTCACCGACTGGGTGTAGGCGTCGTTGAGCACCTTGCGCGCCTCGTCGTCATAGTGGAAGAGCTCCTGCACCCGGCCGTAGCCATCCTTCATCGGGGGAGGAATGCTTCGAGGTGCTTGTTCTGGAAGCCAGGATTGTCCCTCTTCAAGATCTGCACCCACTTGTCCTGCAGCGACTTGCGGCTGGCTGCTACGCCGTGATGGGCATGTTGATGTTTCACCAGGCGTCAGTTTCCAAGAACTTCATCAGTTCCCAGGCTTCCGCCACGTACGGGCTGCCCTTCCAGATCACCCAGCCGTCGATGGTGGCGATGCTGGCCCGGTCCTTGAGGCCTTTGGGCACGACGGCGAGATCCCAACTATTGGAGAGCAGCAGTGGCGCGTCAACGCCGCTCTGTTTGCCGCCCTCCTTCAGCTGCCAGGAGCCGCCAACGGCGGTGGCCCAGCGGCCGCTGAGCAGGGCCTCGTACCAGGTCTCGTCCTTCTGCGCCTGCCCAGCTTGCATGGTGACGTTGCTCTTCCAGAGCAGGTCGTGCATCCACTGCAGCGCGCCCAGTCCGGCAGGATCGTGCAGCAGCCGCCACAGAGGTTCGGCGCGCCCGAAGGCGATTATCTGGGTAAAGATCTTCTTCTTGCTCAGCCAGGGCTGATCAACCGTGCGGAATCCAGACTGAGCTGGGCAGCGTCAGCTGGAGGGGACCAGGGTGGGATCTGCTCCAAGGTGATGGCGGCGACCTGGTAGCCCACCGCCGTGACGAGTCAAGCTATCCGGCTCCCACCAAAGCGCTCGATCTCCTCGATGTGCGCCTGCCGGTGGAGTGAGCGATCAAGGATGCGCAGGCGTCCCGCCGCTACGACTGCCTCGACGACCGCCGTGGGGAGCGTGCTAACCCGCTCGTCGATAGTGCTGGCTGCCTCCAAGACTGCTGCCACTGCGGCCCGTGGCGGCAGCGCCCGCCAGACCGGCAGCTCGGCGACATTGATCTCGTTGGCTTCCCCGGTCCGTGGTGCGACGCCGCTGCGCTGCCAGGTCTCCAACACAGCGAGGGCATACCGGTCCCAAAAGGCCAGGTGCGCCAGCAGCGCGGCAATGGTCCAGCCACCCCCGAGCTCCCGACCGAGGTCCGCCTCGTCGAGCCGCTCGATGAGCTGCCGCAGCCGTACCCGCTCGTGATCGTTGCGCTCGCTAAACGACTGATCCATATCATCTCTCATTTCCTGCCGCCTCGCCAGCGATGTGGTCACAGCGGCCAGACAGGCTGCCGTTGCCGTCTGTATGGTGCTGGTATCATTCTCCCATAGCGTCGTGGCGCGGGTAGTCGCTTATCGCTGCGCCATCGCTTGCAACGTGTACTGGATTCTTGATCCCTACGACGCGGGCAGAGGTGCTGCCAGTGGCACATTCCATCGAAAGTGCCGAGTTCGTGGACGGCGGCAAGCTCACCTGAGGATAGAGATCCGGGCCGTTTTGCTCTGATGCTTGCCCGTTTTCACCTTCGACCAGCCACCTGATCCAGCGCGGCGATCAGCTCGTCTTCACCCCAGGTCACCGCGACCGCGCGATAGTCCCGGCTGTCGTAGCGTGTTTTACCTTCGAGTGGCAAGTAGCGCTCGCCTCCCGCCTCCTCTTTTCAGGTTTTTGGCTTGTTGATGGAAGGATTGAAGTAGTACAAGGTCACTCCGGTTCGGGTGCCATTGATCTCGCGAATGACACTCGACGGATAGCCAAAGTCGTAGGGCCGGGACGAGTCGACGTTGTAGCCGTAGAGATGGCCAGAAAAGGTAAGGAGGCAGTCCAGTCAGGAATGACCACCGTCGCGACTGACGAGTCCTTCAATGCGATAAGGCGGATTGCGGTTGCCGTAAGTGAGCAGCAGATCTCTGTTAGACAGCAGGAGGCAATCACCGGGGGCCTGGCGCCGACCGGTGAGTTGAACCGGCTCGCTCCAGGTCAGTCCCCCATCCTGCGAGCGCGCAAGGCGTAGTCCCGGATTCGGCAACTCCGCGTGCATCGCCGCCAGCAGCGCGCCATCGGGCAGGACGACCAGCGCCGTCTCGTTCACATCGACCGCGATGAGCGAGGGCTCACCCCAGGTTTGGCCATCGTCGCGCGAGCGGAGCAGATAGTTACAGCCAGCATTCGCGGAAAGATCACGGGCCTTCTCACTCACAAGGGTTGGGTGCAGCGCGCCATAAATTGGCAAGAGTAACGTCCCGTCCGGTAGGCTCACGATTTTTCCGAAAGCAGAATCCCTCCGAAACAAGTCGATGCCGAGCGGGCGCGGCTTTTCCCAGGTCAGCCCGGAATCGAATGAGCGGGTAAGCATGCCCGCTACCGGCTGATCGACGGGCGGGAGGTCGTCTCGAAAATTTCCTTGGTCATCGTATCTTCCCTGACGGTGATAGGCGAGAATGAGTGTGCCCCGACGAGACACGCCAAGCGCGGGATTGCGGTCATCCCACTCGCTGTCGGCGACGACGCTGGGTGGTGACCACGCCAAGCTGCCATCGAACGAGCGAATGATCTTGATCCGGCCCGATCGGCCGAGGTGCCCAGCGCCACCCCGAACCACGGCGATCACGACACCATTGGCGGCGAGAGCCAGCACTGGGAATAGACCACCATCCTTGTAGGCGAGAGTTTCGCGTGTCGACGGCAACGCTCGAACGTCAAGGAGGTGATTGGATGCCCAAGCTTTCACGTCGCATTTTCCCTTTTCAACTCACCAGGCGACCGGGGGCACCGATCAGTTCGTCCCCTCGTCAGATGACGGCAATGGCCTGGTAGTCACGACTGAGCTAGCGTCACTCCCCCGCTCGCTCCTGCCAGATATCTGGACGGGGTGGCGATGTAGTAGCACATCGTAACGCCCCGGTTGGCGCCGCATTGTGGCCCTAGCACTCTAACTCTCAACGGAGTGGGGCGATGAAGCGATAGGCGGAGAACCCACTCTGTACTGAGCGCAGCTCGTGCCAATGGCTGTGCAAGAAACCCTCCGAGCACAGCACGGATAATGACCAGCAGAACTCGCAGGTGGGAGGAGAAGAACCTTTGGCGACCTTCCTTATCACTGGTGGCGCAGGATTCCTTGGCATCAACCTCACGCGGTACCTGCTTGCTCGCGGCGAGCTCGTCGTCTCACTCGACATTGCTGACTTCACATACGGCGATGTGAGAGATCGTGTTACGTGCATCAAAGGCGATACACGCGACCGCAATGCCGTGGAAGAAGCCATGCGTGGCGTGGATGTCGTCGTGCACACTGCTGCGGCTCTGCCGCTCTACTCTCCTGAAGATATCCACTCAACGGACGTTCGCGGCACGGAAACAGTGCTCCAGACGGCCTGGGATCATCACGTCGACCGCTTCATTCACATTTCCTCGACCGCAGTCTACGGAATCCCGGACCATCACCCGCTGTACGAAGACGATCGCCTCGAAGGTGTAGGACCGTATGGTCAGGCCAAGATTCTCGCCGAGGAGCTGTGCTCGACCTATCGTGCTAAGGGCATGTGCGTGCCGATCTTGCGACCGAAGAGCTTCGTTGGTCCTGAGCGTCTCGGCGTCTTCGCACTGCTCTACGACTGGGCTTACAGTAGGAAGAGTTTTCCGGTCTTGGGTAGCGGGAAGAATCGCTATCAACTCCTCGACGTCGAGGACTTGTGCCAGGCTATCTACCTCGTCGCCACACTCGACCGTGAGAAAGTCAACGACACCTTCAACATCGGCGCCGCTGAGTTCACGACGTTCGCGGAAGACTATCAAGCAGTGCTCGACGCTGCCGGTTACGGAAAAAAGATCGTGCCCTTGCGCATTGTGCCGCTCTTCGTGGCTACGTTGCGCTTCCTGGAGATGCTGCATCTGTCACCCCTCTACACTTGGGTGTATGAGACGGCTGCAAAGGACTCATTTGTCTCTATCGAAAAGGCCCAGCGGGTGTTGGGCTATATGCCGCGCTACTCAAACAAGGAAGCGCTGGTGCGCAACTATCAGTGGTACGTCGCCCACCTCAATCAATTCGCCAACACGAGCGGTGTCTCCCATCGTGTTCCCTGGAAGCAGGGAGTGCTTGGCCTGGCCAAAGCCTTCTTCTAAGCTCTCAGGCGCACTGTAGCGGTGTGCCCGGAATGCGGCAGCGGCTGGCGATAAGAGGCAGTGTGCTGCTGTTCCTGAAATGCATGAGTCGCAGACGGTTGCCCGCCGCTCAATTCCACCTCCGTCAACAAACTACCATTGGGCGGGTGTGTCATGAGCCAGGCGGCAGCGCCGCTGCAGTGTGCGCTCTTGCCTTTGGTTGCCCTGCGTCAAGCCCTGGGTAGGCCCGCCTCACTTGGCGACAGGGTGGATGAGGCCGCGTAGCGTAAAGGCGAGGAGACGCGAAAAGTAGGTCCATCAGAGAAGGCGCCCTCCAATGAGTAGTGAATTTATGAACGTATAGTGAGATAGTTGATGAATTGTTTTGGTATGTAATCTGGAGGACGCCTCACACGATGACGATACGACAAGCCCTCTCGCGCCGGAAGATGTTGAGCGTTGGAACGGGCCTCTTGGGCACGGCTACGCTCCTCACCGCCTGTAGTGAGAGCCTGATAGGAGCCGCCAAGTCGACGGCTTCCTCGACAGCTGCAAACCAGTCCGAGAAAGCAGCGTCAAGCGATAGCTCGAGCACCGCCGCAGCCCAACTCGCTGCTGTCGAGTATCTGGAACTGACCATTGTCACCGGCAAGATGCTCGGCAAGAAAGGCTGGCCTGCCTACATTCCAGCGGAAGTTCGCGTTCCAGCCCACGCTACGGTGCACGTGCGTATCGTGAACTTTGATGATGGGACTGCACCTTTGCCAAAGGGATCGCCGAACGCAAAGGTAAGTGGCGCGGTTGGTGGCTACGCTGTCGCACAGCATCTGGATATGACGAACCCTAACGACCCGGGGGCGACGCACACGTACACCGAGCTCAACCCGCAAGATGTCTCTCACACATTCTCGGTTGGCGGGCTGGGTCTCAACATTCCGCTTCCTACTGAGTCGATCGTGTCTTTCACTATCAAGACTGCGGGTCCAGGTACTTATACCTGGCAGTGCATGGCACCCTGTGGAAGTCCACCCGAAGGCTGGGGCGGAGCGATGCACATCAAGGGCTACATGATGGGCGGTTTTCAGGTAGTGTGAGACAAGCCTATCTTCGCTGGCGACGCGCCAGCCGGGTCTGGGCAGGTCGAAGTCGACCTGCCCAGACTGTCGTGTACCCGCAGATGGGGTGGTACCGGCTGCTAACAGCTCATTCGCCGGTGCTCGTGCTCACGCTTGCGCAAAGAGGTCTGTGGAGAGGTAGCGCTCTCCGCCGTCTGGTGCGATAGCGACGATGAGCTTTCCCTCGTACTGTGGACGCCGGGCCAGCTGGAGTGCCGCCCAAGTGCTTGCGCCACTGCTGATCCCTACGAGCAGTCCTTCCTCACGAGCTAAGCGCCGCGAGGTAGCAAATGCTTGTTCCTCTTCCACCTGGACGACCTCGTCGACGAGGTCCAGCCGCAGCACATCCGGGACGAACCCGGCACCAATCCCTTGAAGACGGTGGCGTCCGGGTTTCCCGCCGCTGAGCACGGGCGAGCCCGCCGGTTCGACCGCGACGGCGCGAAAGCTCGGCTTCCGTTCCTTCAACACTTCCGCCACCCCAGTGAGCGTTCCCCCCGTACCGATTCCGGACACCAGAATGTCGATCGTTCCATCGGTGTCCTGCCAGAGCTCGGCGGCGGTCGTCTCCCGATGCACACGCGGATTCGCCGGATTCTTGAATTGCTGAGGCATCCAGGCCTTGGGCGTGGTCGCTAGCAACTCCTCAGCCCGCTGAATAGCGCCTGCCATACCGGCGCTGCCAGGAGTGAGCACCAGTTCGGCGCCAAAGTAGCGAAGCAGCTGCCGGCGCTCGACGCTCATCGTCTCCGGCATCGTGAGGATTAGCCGGTAGCCGCGCACGGCGCAAACCCAAGCAAGGGCGATGCCCGTATTGCCACTTGTGGGCTCGATGATGACGCTGTCAGGAGTGAGTAAGCCCCGAGCCTCGGCATCCAGAATCATCGCGACGCCGATGCGATCCTTGACGCTGCCTCCCGGTTGATATGACTCTAGTTTCAGCACCACGGTGGCGCCACAGTCTTTCGTGAGTCGATTCAGTCGTACCAGCGGAGTGTGCCCCATGAGTGCGAGAGCATCCTCCACGATCCGTCCTACCTGTGCCATAGTTGCCCTTCCTTTGCTACTGCCTCACCTCGGCACCCTACTGCGAGTCTACACCGGCGCGTTTCTCAGTACGGTATCTTCGAGACCTCACCCGGCTCGCCCGGCCGTCCTTGAGTCTTGTACTCTATGTTAATGATGAAGATCAATGAAGTCAACTTATGCACATGGGTATTCGCTGAGGGCAACAGGGCCGCTGTTCCTACATCGTGAAGGTGTATGCTACACGCTTCTTGAGGATGGGGGATGCAGAAGCGGTGAGCGTATCGAGCAGTGACACACTCCCGCACTGCTCGATACGGCGGGGCGATGTGGTTGTCCGGCTGGTTACGAGTAATCCATTACTTCTGGGATCCTGATCCCAACTCAGTCTGCCATTTCCAATGCGTCAACCAACCGACGTCAATCAGTCCAAGCACGACCAGGCCGGCAATCACCAGCAACCCACGCGCGTAGCCCATCGGCGCGCCCACCGCACCGGCAATGACACCGAACAGAGGAGGCAGGACAAAGCCTCCTAACGCGCCTAGGCCACCGACCCAGCCTGATGCCCCACCGACCGCGTGGGGCACAAAGTGGGGGAGGAGCTTGAAGATGATGGCATTCTGCAACCCCATGCCGAGGGCGATGAGCACCGTGCCGGTGAGAGAGGCGCCAAAGACGTGCGTCGTGGCCACCAGCAGTGAGCCGAGACCGATCAGCAGGAAGTTGCCGGTGAGAGCGTAGCGAATAGTGATCCGGTCGGACAGCAGTCCGCCAGGCACCCGCACGAGCGCCGTCAACAGGCTGAAGGTAAGTGTCAGCAATCCACCTTCGGTCAGCGTCGTCGCGTACATCGAATGCCAGAACGTAGGTAACCAGGCGGTAAGTCCGAGAAAGCCGCCGAAGGAGATGAAGTACATGAACACCAGTGCCCACGTTGTGGACGACTGGGCGGCGCGCCGCAGGCCAGTCCAGGTCGAGCCTGGGGGAATGAGATCTTCCCCCAGCGTCGCAAGCTGGCGGTCGTCTACGGTAATGCCCTGCCGGCGCGCTTGAAAGTAGGGCGCGTCGTGGATGCCGAAAGCATAGATGACCGTGATGATAACCAGAGCGACAAACCAGCAACCGTAGGCGACCAGCATCCCGAGTGAGATGACCGCCACGGGGAGCAGCCACGAAGATAGGCCGGGTGCCATATTGCCCAATCCGGCGTAGACGCCCAGTGGACCGCCCTGCTGTTTTCGAGGGTACCAGTAGGACACCTGCCCGATGCCGACGGAAAAGGTGGCGATGCCGCTGCCAATGCAGGCACCGAGCAGCAGCAAGATAGGGTAGAGACCGAGCATGTGGTCGGGATAGGCATTGTGGAGCAACAGGAGCAGCCCCGCCACCCCGACAATGGTGACGAGCAGCAGCGTTAGAAAGGGCCGGCGCCCGCCTGCGCGATCTACCCAGGCGCCGAAGGGAATTCGCAGCAAGGCCCCGGTGAGGTTGGGAATGCCGGCCAGCACGCCAGCCTCCAGCGGCGTCAAGTGCAGGATTGTGATGAACTTCGGGACCATCGGCCCAAAGATAGCGACACCGGCAAAGCCGCCGAAGAAACCCAGCGTAGCCAGCCAGAGAGCGCTGCGCCGGCTTCCCTGGATTGACAGGTGACCGGGTGCTGCGGGACTCGTTGCCATGGCCATGATTGAACCTCCTATCACGGACAACGTACGGAAGGCATCCGTGCCCGAAGACGTGCTTACGTCAGACCGTGCATCCAGTTACGCCTGTCAATGGCCGGTAGTAGGCGCCAGTAGCGCGGCTCCGGCACAGTAGGTGATTGCCATCCACCATTCCCGTTCGTTGGGGATCCCCTCTTGTCAGACCGGTGAGCAAGCCCAGGCGCGCCCCGAGCACTTGCCGGGAGGAAAGATGACCATATTGGGTGGCGCTTGCTGTGGGGAGCTCGTCGAGTGGCCTCACTTTGCTCCAGGCCTCCCGCCAAGCGCGGCCGTGGTCCCTGGCCGGCGGTTCCAAACGACCACCTGGTGAGGGCGCCAGAGATAGGTGACGGGAAACGTCACCAGATGCACCAGGCGCGTGAAGGGAAACAAGGCCACGATCAGAAAGCCGCCGAGTAGGTGCAGCTTGACGATGCCCGGCAGCGCCGTGACGGTATCTACCTGCGGGTGGAGTGTCACCAGTGAGACCAGCCAGGGTGCAGCGGTTCGAACGTACCATGCCCCACCCCAGCGGTAGAAGAGAGCGATCCAGCAACCAAGCCCCACTTGCACCAGCAGCGCGGCCAGCAGAACCCAGTCGAGTCCCGTCGTCACAGCGCGGATGCGGGGGGTGCTCAGCCGGCGAATGATGAGCAGGGCAAGGCCAAGCAGCGTGAACACGGCGACTGCGAAGCCTGTCACTTCCAAGGTAGCAAGGCGCCACGGTACGCCGAGTAGTTGCCCCCAAGCCCCAGGCACGATAGCCGCCACGATGTGGACCAACAGTATCGTGATGATGCCGTAGTGCCAGGGAACGGAACCCCAAAATAGCACCCGGTTCTCGAGAAACTGCGACGACTGGCTGGAGTAGGAGTAGCGGTCACTGAAATAGCGATAAATTCCGACAAGGACGGCCAAGATCGTGGCAACGTACGGGAAGACGGCGAATAGCACCAGATTAGACACGGAGATCACCTTCTTCCGGTGCTGCGACCATGACCAGACGGGGCCACTGCTCGAGAACGACCTGTAGACCCTGGAGCACCCGCAGATAAGGGGAGGTCGCGTTGCCGTCGGACTGGTAAGGGGTCTGGAGCGGCACGTCCACCTCCTTGTTCTCGCCACCCGTACTGGCCGCCAGGATTTTCGTCAGTGCAGGCAGAAGCGCATCTTGGATCAGCTCATTACGCCGGTCGCCGTCATCGCACACTGCCAGAAAGCGCAGGAGCACGGCCAGATGGTCTGGAAGCTCGCCCTCACAATTGAAGTGGGCGGCCGCAAACCACTCCTTCAGCCCGATGAGGAAGAGGCTGCGCTGATACGTCTCGCCGAACAGGTGGTAACCCGTGTAGAGACAGCGTGATACATCAAGATCGAAGGTGGCAGTGTACACTTCCTCTACCCGTCCAGCTGGGGTTTCTTCCAGCCAGATGCGAAAAAGAGCAAGGGGAGTGACGGCTCCAGCGGCTACTTCAGCCGCCAGATGCTCGCAAGCGCTAACGGTGCCGTGTAGGTCTCCCTGAGGATAGTCCAAGACGTCACTGAGCAGCCCCCCCAGGCGGCGGAGCGTTTCCTGCTGTTCCAAGGCGATCACCACCTTCGGGCGGGGGCCTGGCGGAAGCCGAAGCCTGCCGAGGCCTTCTGCGTAAAGGGATCGTGCGTCTGTTCGATGGCCTCTTCGCGAGCCATCGGTGGAACAACGAACCGTTCGTCCAGGGTGGGCCGGGACGTCAGGCGGAAGATTGCTTCGGCTTCTTCCGGGGTGGTCTGCCCTTGCTGGAGCGCCTCCTCTACCTCGGCCCGGGGCACGTCGTGCACCCGCTGGGAGCGCATGTACACCCGTACGGCGATCAGCTTGCGGTAGACGGCAGCGACCTGCGCTTCGTTGCCAGCGGAGAACAGGCTGGCCATGAAGCGCAGCGGCACCCTAGCGCGCTCGAGCGAGCTCAGGAGAGGAGCGCTGCCCCCGTCAGTTGCGCCGGCGGCGTCATAGTTTCCGTTTTGCACAGTCGCCAGTACCGGCAGCATCGGCGGTACGTAGAACAACATCGGTAAGGTGCGAAACTCCGGGTGGAGGGGCAATGCCAGCTGCCACTGCTTCACGAATTTGTAGACGGGCGAGCGCTGCGCCGCCTCGACTTGGGCGTCGGTGACACCGTTCGCCCGGGCGGAGGCGATGACCGCAGGGTCCCAGGGATCCTGGATGATCGACCGGTGGGCATCGACGAGCTCGGCGTCGTCGACGGTGGTTACCGCCGGGATCTGGTCGGCGTCGTAAAGCAGCAATCCCAGGTAGCGGATGCGCCCGACGCAAGAGTGGAAACAGGCTGGCGCCTCGCCGGCCTCGAGACGTGGGTAGCAGAGGATGCACTTTTCCGACTTGCCCGTCGCCCAGTTATAGTACACCTTCTTGTAGGGGCACCCTGAGATACACATGCGCCAGCCGCGGCACTTCTCCTGACTGATGAGCACGATGCCATCTTCGCCACGCTTGTAGATCGCCCCCGCGGGACACGCCGCCACACAGCCGGCGTTGAGACAGTGGTTGCAGATGCGCGGCAGATAAAAGAAGACCAGTCGTTCCAGTTCCTGGAGTTGTTGCCGTTCCTTGTCGGTCAGCCCCGCCAGGTTGTAGTCGTTGCTGGCGTATACCGGCGATCCACCCAGGTCATCATCCCAGTTTGGTCCGGCCTTGATGTCTATGGGCTTGCCGGTGATCTGCGAGATCGGGCGAGCAGTGGGCTGGTCGTCGCCCTCCGGTGCGTTGAATAGATCTTCGTAGCGATACGTCCAAGGCTCGTAGTAGTCGTCAATGGTTGGCAAGGCGGGATTGAAGAAGATGTTGCCCAGCCCGCTGGGGCGGTTATGGACCCGCAGATGCAGCTTGCCCTTTTGGTATTCCCAACCGCCGCGGTATTTCTCCTGATCCTCCCATGCGGTGGGGAACCCAGTCCCTGGCTTCGTTTCCACGTTGTTCCACCACATGTACTCGGCGCCCTTGCGGTCGGTCCAGACATTCTTGCAAGCGATGCTGCAGGTGTGGCAGCCAATGCACTTATCGAGGTGGAAAACCATCGAGACTTGCGCGCGGATGTCCACGGCTTTGCCTTTCTTGGGACCTGGCACGATGCCGATCGCACCGTCCCCTTACCAGTCCACCTTTTCGAGCTTATGCACGAGTACGTAGGTGTCACGATTGACGCCGATGGGTCCCCAGTAGTTAAAGCCGTAGGTGAACTGTGCATAACCGCCGGCCAGTTCCACCGGCTTGAGACGGGTCCGGGTGAGACTGTTGTGTGCTCCGCCCCGCCGTCCGGCGCGTACCTGGGACTTTGGCGAACCGAGCGTCCGTTCCTGCGCGTGATAGACCATGCAGGTTCCCGGCTGGACGCGGGCGCTCACGGCCGCGCGCGTAATCATCACGCCATTGTCGTTGTAGATTTCGACCCAGTCGTTATCGCTGATGCCGACCTTCGCCGCATCCTTGTCGTTGATCCAGCAAGGCTCGATACCTCGTGACAAGGTCAGCATGCGCAAGTTGTCGTAGTACGTCGTGTGGATGTGCCATTTCCCATGCGGAGTGATGAAGTTCAAGGTAAGGCTCTGGTCATCGCGGGGGCTGTGAAAGATGTCCCCGGTCTTGGCCGGATCGAGCTTCGGTTTGTACGTTGGCAGATGCTCACCAAAGTCGAGATAGAGGGGATGGTCGAGATACAGATGCTGGCGTCCACTCAACGTGCGCCAGGGCACCAGTCGCTCGACATTCATGCACCAAGCGGAATAGGCACGACCATCATTGACCAGACCTGACCAGCACGGGCTGCCCAGCGTTCGCCGCACTTGGCGGGTAAGGTCATGAAAATCCATCCGCACGCCGCGCGTAGACTCGGCGAGGTCCGCCAGCGGTAAACCCACTCTGGGGCAAGCTGGAGGAGTACGTTAGCAGCGTCCAGGGCGTCTTCGAGACTGGGATACCGCTGATCATCCCAGGTAACACAGCGGGTCCGCCGTGGGTCCGGGGATCCGCCAGTAGGACTCTTCAGGAGGGCATCATAGACGGGAGCGACCGGAATGTGTACGCCATTACCGCTGATGCCGTCCTCGCGCAGCCGCGGTCCCAGGGAGATAAAGCGCTGGTAGAGGTGCGCGTAGTCCCGTTCCACCACGCGCAGGTGGGGCATCGTCTTGCCGGGGATGGCCGCGCACTCACCCTTTGCCCAGTCCCGCGGCGCCGTCTGAGCCAGCTCGTCCGGCGTGTCGTGCATGAGCGGGGAAGCCACCAGGTCTTTCACCGGCTCGGGAAAGACCGCCGGCGCTAACTCGCTGATCTTCTGGGAGAGCAGCTTGTAGATGTCCCAATCGCTTTTGGCCTCCCACGCGGGCGAGACAGCTGCTCCAAGGGGGTGGACGAAGGAGTGCAGGTCGGTGGTATTGAGGTCATTCTTCTCATACCACATCGCCGCCGGCAGGACAACGTCTGAGTAGAGTGCCGAGGTGTCCATGCGGAAGTTCAGGTCGACTACCAGATCCATCTTGCCCCGTGGCGCCTCCTCTCGCCAGGTAACGTCTTCGACCTGATCAGCGGCGCGTTCTTCGGCAACCAGGTTGTCGTGCGTCCCCAGGTAGTGGCGCAGGAAGAATTCGTGCCCTTTGGCGCTCGCCATAATGGCGTTGCCACGCCAGATGAACCAGACGCGCGGCCAGTTCTCCGGCGCGTCCGGGTCCTCGACGGCAAAGCGCAACTTGCGGTCCTGAATTTGCTTGGTGACCCAATCCGCGATTTCCTTGTCGTTCCGTGCCCCCGCTGCTACCGCCTCGCGCACCAGCTCCAGCGGGTTGCGGTTGAACTGCGGGTAGTGGGGCATCCAGCCCTGGCGGACTGCCTGCGCGGTCAGGTCTGCGGCGTGGCCGTGCGCCCAGCGGGTCTGAGGAGGCACGGCCGCGTAGTCGGTGAAGGCGCCTTCGTAGCGCCACTGGTCGCTATTGATGTAGTGCCAGAGAGGCGTTTGCTGCCGGCGAGGAGGCGCGGCCCAGTCCAGAGCAAAGGCAAGGCTGGTCCAGGGGGCAACGAGCGTCAGCTTTTCCTGACCGACGTAGTGGTTCATGCCGCCGCCGTTGCGGCCACAGCAACCGCAGAGAATGAGCGCAGTGATCGGCGCGCGGTAGGCAAGATTGCTGTTGTACCAGTGGTTCACCCCAGCACCCACGATGACCATCGACCGGCCCTCGGTAGCTTCGGCGTTGCCGGCGAATTCTCGTGCCAAGCGGAGCACGGTGTCCCGGCCAATGCCAGTGAACTGCTCTTGCCAGGCGGGGGTGTAGGGCTGGACGTCATCGTAGCTGACGAGTTCCTCTCCAGGCAGTCCTCGTGCCACGCCAAACTGGGCTACCAAGAGATCAAACGCGGTCGTCACCGGGATCCGCCCACTGGCGGTCTCGATGTACTTCACCGGCACCCGTCGCTGCAGGGTCTCACCGCGCGCGAACTCCTGGAAGGCGACGGGGAATACGTCATCGTAGGCGTCGCGAAACGAGAGGGCTGGAGCGATCGGCTGGTTGTCCACCCCATCTTCCATCTGCAAGTTCCAGTCGCCCTTCACTTGTCCCCAGCGGAACCCGACGGTGCCTTTGGGCATTCTCGACTGGTCACTGCTCTGATCGTGGACCAGCAACTTCCAGTCGCCGTTCTCCACGTCGGCATAACGGGCGAGTCGATTGGCGCGAAGGAACTGGCCTGGCGTATACCCACCCTCGACGGGATGGAGCTCGACGAGGAAGGGCGCATCGCTGTAGCGTTTGAGATACTCAGCGAAGTAGGGAACCTGGCGATCAACGTAGAACTCTTTGAGGATGACGTGGTTGACTGCCATCCACAGCGCGGTATCCTGGCCGGCGTGCACAGGGATCCACCAGTCAGCGTACTTGGCCACCTGGCTGAAGTCCGGGGCCATGACGACGAGCTTGGCACCCTCGTGCCGTGCCTCGGCGATGAAGTGCACGTCGGGCGTACGCGTCATATTGAGATTGGAACCCATAGACACGATGTAGCGGGAGTTGTACCAGTCAGCGCTCTCGCAGACGTCAGTCTGATCTCCCCAGACTTCGGGGAAGGCGTTGGGCAGATCGGCGTACCAATCGTAGAAGCTCATGTTCACGCCGCCCAATAGCTGCAGGAAGCGTGAGCCGCCGGCGTAGGAGAGGTACGACATAGCGGGAATTGGGGAGAAGCCGAGGACGCGATCTGGCCCCCAGCGCTTGGCAGTGTAGAGCGTGGCGGCGGCAATAAGCTCGAGGACTTCATCCCAGCTTGACCGGCGGAAACCGCCTTTGCCACGCGCCCGCTGAAAGCGGCTGCGCTTCTCAGCATTCTCGACGATCGAGGCCCACGCTTCGACAGGATCGGCGTGCTGTGCGCGGGCATCTCGCCAGAAGTCCATGAGTGGCCCGCGCAGATACGGGTGCTTCACCCGGATCGGGCTGTAGACGTACCACGACGCGGAGATACCACGCTGGCAGCCTCGAGGCTCGTAGGGCGGTAGATTCGGGTTGAGCAACGGGTAGTCTGTGGCCTGCATTTCCCAGGTAATAATGCCGTCCTTGACGAACACCATCCAGGAACAGCCACCGGTGCAGTTGACACCGTGCGTGCTGCGCACCACTCGGTCGTGCTGCCAGCGATTACGGTAGAATTCCTCCCAGCGCCGCGCCTGCGGCTTCACCAGATCCTGAATCCAGCCCATGTAACCTATCTCCGCTCTACGAGAGGGCGGCGTACGCCTGTCAGGCGATCTCGCCAGACTACGTTTGCCAGAAGCAACAGCACGGCCGTGCCAGCCACGGCCAGGAAGGCGATTTGGACGGTCGGCAGAGACCTGCGGTTGTACGTCAAGCCGGTTGGCGCAGGCTGAGGAGAAGCGGGATGCTGCCGTGCCGTCTGCTGAAAGTAGGCGATGAGGTCGGCTTGCTCGGCAGGCGTCAGCGGGTGATTGCGGAACAGCGGCTGCATGGCGGGGAAGGCGATGTTGGAGAGCGAGCTGGCGAGTCCCGCCTGGCCGTACCTCGTGTACACGGCGGTCAGGTCCGGACCCACGCTGCCACCACCAAGCGCCCCGAGGCCAGCGACGTTGTGGCAGGCGATGCAGGTTGGGCCGCCATTCTGCAGAGGAGTCGCGCCGGTGAAGAGGGCACGTCCCGCAGCCGGGTTTCCTGCCGGAGCCGGTGCGGCAGCGCTCGCCGCCGCCGTCGCGACGCCGGGTAGACCTGCGTACACCAGTACGACCACACAACTCAGTCCAAGGATGAAGAGGCTAAACAGCCACGCCGACCAGGATCGCGCTCGGAGCGTGGCGTTGGCGTGTGCTACGGGTGGAGGGGTTGAGACTGACTGACTCATGCTTGCGGCTCCTCCAGATGACGCTCCGGCGCGGCGCTTCCCACCGGAACCGGAAGTCCGGCCCGGCGCTCTACAAAGGCCAGCACTTCAGAGACGCGACCGTAATTGTGGCGCTCGCCGCTCTGCACGTGAACGACTTGAAACTGCCAGGACGGCTCACCTGGCCGCTCGCGCTCCTCTAACCAGAGGCGGACGATGAAGGAGATGTCGGGCAGGTGCCTACCCAGACGAGGCGTCTCCATTGGTGTGGTCTCCTGTGCGACGTCTTCTCGCGCCTATGCGGCACTGTCGCACAGCTGTCTTCCGCGGCGCTTCCGCGGATTTGCTGTGCTTCTTGCGGCTTACGGACGTCGGAGAGCCTGCTTCTCACCCCATTTCCGCCCCGCTCTGTCTCAATGGGGATCAAGCACTACACAACGCCAGGTGGCTTGCGTCGGCGGCGGACGCCGCCGCGATTGAAGGGTTCCGGCCGTTCTTCGGCGCGAGGCTCGAGGCCTTTCCCGATCTTCGCGTGACCCGGGAAGGGCCTCACCGCTGCTGGGGCGGAACGGGCAGGTGCTCAACGGGCTACCTTGCCGCTAGTCCAGCAGGCGTTGGAAGTCCTCCAGCTTGGGCTTGAGCGCTGGCAGGTCGCGTTCAACCACCTCTCAGACCCGAGCGAGGCTCACCCCGAAGTATCCATGGATAACCCGGTTGCGCATCCCGACCATGTCGGTCCAAGGGATGTCGAGAGCCTTCTCTTTGGCTTCCTGGGGGAGCTGGTTGGCCGCCTCGCCGATGATCTCGATCCTGCGCACGACAGCATCCTGGAGGAGCCGGTTGCGCAGGAATTCTTCCTGGCTCACCCCTTGCGTGTACTCTGCGATGGCGGCGATCGCTTCCAAGATGTCATCCAAGTACAGCCTGGGGTCTCTTTTCATAGGATGCGCACTTCTTCGGAGAGGATGTGCTCCTTGATCCGTGGCTTGATGGCCGGGTATTCCACCAGGTCCACTCTTCGGCCAAGGGCTTCTTCCAACTCCCGGTTGATGCGAGCGATGTCCAGCAGGGAAAGGTCTGGACCGAGTTCTACTAAGATATCAATGTCACTGCTCGGCAGGAGCTCGCCCCGGACCACGGAGCCGAACAGTCCAGCCCTGGTGGCGCCGTAGTGTTGCAGGATTGGCAGCACCGCTTGGCGTATAGCCTCAAGAGGAGCGGCAGGTGCGTGCTCAGACCGGTCTTGGCGGATGGCCGCCACTTCCACCGTCACATGGGCGAGCACGTCCTCCTCCTGTTCGGCGGCGTGGCGTTCCCGCGCCCGCTCCACCATCTGCCGGGCCCGCTCGTCTTCCCCCCGCAGGCGGTCGTACTGCTCTGGGCTGATGACCACCGCGAAGGGCTTACCCTTCTTCTCGACGACCACCGGCTCCTGGGTGTAATGCACGGATCCCAGGAGGTCAGCAAGCTGGGCGCGCGCCTGGGCGACCGATACGCTGCGTACCACCAGAGTCCTCCTCTCTGGCTTGATTATGCTTCATTATGTACGTAATGTAAATTAGCAAGGCACTGTCGCACACCTGTCCTCCGACAGGCTTCCGCGAATGTATGGCTCTGCTTCCGGCTTACCACCGTCCGGGATCGGCGCGGGGTTCCGCCGTGGTGGCCGCTGTCACGATGGAGCGGTGCAGCGCTTCCGTCTCCACTGCTGGCGCGAGCCCGAGCTCTCGCTGGAGCGCGTCGCGGCACTCTCGATACTGACGCAGCGCCTCATCACGGCGGCGGTCGCGGAGGAGCAACTGCATCACCAGACGCGGGTAGAACCCGGGGGCCGTTTCGATACGACGTTGATGACTATAATGTTGCCAGCGACCACCCAAGGGTGACGCAAACATTGCGGTTCATTACAGGGCTCGTGAAATGGGGGCGGCGAAGATGGCCACCACTCCTTCGTTGCTGCGCCACACGCTGGCGGTCTTACTGAGTGATCAGCCACTGGAGCAGGTGCTCCGAGCACTCCTTAGCATCTGCTCAGACGACCTGGAGTGGCGCTACCCGTGCTTCGTCCTTGCTGAGCAGCGATCGGCGGAAGGACGGCGGGATCTGGTAGTCGTCTCGGGACCGGCAGGGACGCTTTGGGATGTGGCAGGTAGCGAGCCACCGTCGGCGTGGTGGCTTCCCCTCGAGTCGGTCGAGTACGCAGTAGTACAGACATACTTGGAGCCGTGTCCTGCCTTTCTTCCGCAGTATCAGGAGCTTTCTAGACCCCTCCTGACGATGGTGGCTGTCGCCCGGCAGCAGGCCCTAGGACTGACTTCCTTCGCGCTGATCCCTGTACAGACGGCCGTATACCGGCTTGGCGTGATGGTGGTGGCCGCAGGGTCGAGCCGGTCGATCGGCTCGACCGAGTTATCGGCGCTGGAGTCGATCGCCAACTTCGCTGCCCTAGCCATCGAGCGAGACCGGCTATGGCACGAGTTAGACGACCGTACGCAGCAGGTCAGTTTTCTCCTCAAAGTGACCATCGACGCTCAAGAGACAGAACGGGAGCGGATTTGCCTCGAACTCCACGACGGTGTGGCCCAGACGCTAGCACCGGCTTTCCAATACCTTCAGGCCGTGGAAAGCCAGGCAGAGCTCGACAAGACCACGAGGTCAACCCTATACAAGG
>JAMCTA010000145.1 GCA_023381895.1 Chloroflexota bacterium | reverse complement strand
TCGATCGCTGCAAGGTGCGGTCGCCATCATTTGTGAACTGGCCGCTCTTCACGCGAGCCATCGCCGGGAACGTGTTGACTGATTTTGGCTTTGCAGAACACAGCTTTGGCTTGACTCAGGCGGGATGCGACCTGTGAGGGTGCATCTGCGCCGTTAAGGAGTAGCGATGTTCGGTTGGATCTGGCGGGGGATACGTACCGGTGTACTCACTACGCACTATCCGGACCGCTCTGATAGTCTGGCGCCAGCATTCCGCGGCCGGCCCACGATCGACCAAGCGCGTTGCCGCGACGGTGCCTGTGACGCCGCCGTAGCCATCTGTCCGACGCAGGCGCTGCAGTCGACGCCACAGGGGCTGCGACTGGACCTAGGTCGCTGTATTCAGTGCGGCTTGTGTGCTGAGGTTTGTCCTCAGGCGATCCGGATGACTCCCGACTTCGAGCTGGCGGTGCGGCGGCAATGTGACCTAGTGCTGAATGTCGATCAGAGCCCAGACGAAGAGCAGGTGGTGCCAGTGGCACGCCAAGCGCTGGCGCAGCGCGTGAAGGATCTACGCCGGTCCGTCCACATCCGCCACGTGGATGCTGGCTCGGATGGTGCGGTGGAACAGGAAATCTATGCGCTTACCAACCCTTTCTATGACATCCACAGGCTGGGACTCTTCTTCACACCAGCACCGCGTCACGCCGACGTGCTCCTGGTCACTGGGGCGATGACTCGAGCAATGGCCGGGCCTCTTCGGGAAACGTACGCTGCTATGACCCAGCCCAAGCTGGTCGTGGCAGCAGGCACGGCTGCATGCAGCGGTGGCATCTACCGCGGCAGCTACGCCGTGCTGGATGGTGTTGCTGCCGTGCTGCCGGTGGACGTGTTCATTCCTGGCACGCCACCTTCTCCTCTCTCTCTGATCTACGGCCTGTTGCTCAGTCTTGGTCGTGTAGCGCAGCGAGTGCCATCCCAGCCAAGCGAGCCGCACGAGAATGACATTGTAGTGAACCCTATGTCAGAACCTGATGGTATTGCGCATTCCTCTGTCGCCATGGGTGAGGAGAACCAGCTGTGACCGTCGCTGCCTTCGCGCCCATCGCACTCGGCTGTATCTTCGCAGCGCGCTTGCTGGCCATTGCAGTGGCGCTGGCCAGCCGCCACCGGCCAGCATTGCGCCAGCTCGCATGGACCTGTGGCGCCATTGCCGACCTGGCAGCCCTACTGACCGGCCTTCTGGCAGTGCTCGGCGGCACTCAGCCCATCCTCGGCATTTTCGGTGGCGACATGTTCGGTTCCGCTGGTCTAACTGTTGATTCGCTCAGTGGGTTCTTCCTGTTCATTACCGGGATGGTTAGTCTACCTCTGACGTTCTTCTCCGCCGCCGGACCGTGGGAGGGCAAGCAGCGCGAATGGCTATCCTCCGCGCTCGCGAGTTATCATCTACTACTCTTTGCCACTACTCTGGTGCTCTGTGCCGCCAATGCCTTCGTCTTCCTGTTTGCCTGGGAACTGACGTCGCTTGCGATGTATCTCGCCATCGTGAGCCGGTACGACCAGCCACGCGCAGCTTCCGAGGCCTACTTCACCTTGAGCCTGGCAAAGGTGCCGGCTGCGGCCCTGGTTGCCGCCTTCCTCCTCCTGGTTGCGGGCACCGGCGGCTTTGCGTTCAGCACATTCACCCAGATGGGGCCAGCGCTCAGCGCCCCGCTGCGTAGTGCCGTGTTAGTACTGGCACTAATCGGTTTCGGTGCTAAGGTGGGCCTGCTGCCCATGCAAGTCTGGCTGCCTCGTGGCTATCCGGCAGCACCATCGAACGCGGCCGCGGTGATGGCCGGTATTGTGCTCAACCTAGGCATCTATGGCCTCATCCGGGTGGGGTTCGACTTTCTTGGACCGGCACAGGCCTGGTGGGGGCTGATCGTGATGCTCGGTGGTGCGTTCACCGCCTTCATCGGCATCCTCTATGGTGTAGTCCAGAATGACCTCAAGAGGTTCATCTCCTACTCCAGCGTCGAACACGCCGGCATCATACTCATTGGGGTAGGGGTGGCCCTGATTGGGAAGGCCGATCATCTGCCACTACTGGCTGGAGCTGGGTTGGTGGCAGCTTGTTTGCATCTGTTGCAGCACGCCGTGGCGAAGAGTCTGCTCTTTGCGGGCAGCGGCGGGATAGAGCGAGTGGCCGGGACTACGGACATGGCGGAACTCGGCGGCTTGGCCCACCGTGCGCCTTGGCTAGGCGGTGTCATGCTCGTAGGTGTGTTGTCACTGGCCGCCATGCCACCACTAGGTGGCTTCACCGGCGAGTGGCTGACTTTCGAAGCCCTCATGCAGGGCTTCCGCTTAGGCGGTGAGGCTGAGCAACTGGGGACGGCGATAGCCGGAGCATTACTGGCGCTCACGGCCGGCCTGGCCTTGATCGCCTTCGTCAAAGTCTACGGCATCGTGTTTCTCGGCGTGCCGCGGAGTGAAAGTGCCGCGAAGGCCGGAGATGTGGACGGGAGCGCCGCCCGGGCGCTCGCCATTCTAGCCTTTCTCACCGTGGCTATCGGCGTGGGTGCCCCCTGGGCGGCGCAGTTTGCGGCGGCTTCCGTCGCGGTCGCTGCTGGCGCCAACGTCGCGACTGTCATAGCCGTTTGGCCGCACCTGGCCATCCAGCCAGCCTTTGCCAACTTCTCCAGCACGTCACCCACCGAGCTGATCATCGCCTTACCGCTCTTCCTGCTGATACCGCTCGCACTGCGTGCGCTTCTTCACCGGCATGGGCAGAGCTTGCAGCGCGCCAAGGTCTGGACCTCTGCGAGCGGCTGGCCGGAGCCGGACGTCGAATATACACCGCTTGCCTTCTCAAATATGGCGCGGGTGATCTTTCAGATGCTCTACCGCCTGCGGCGTAGCCTGCGAGTGACAGCGCCCGAGCTCTTCCCTCCCGAACTGCGTTACCAGTCGACCATCAACTACGCGTTCGAATCCTTATTCTACAGACCGCTGGTAGCAGCGGCTCTGGCAATCACAGCGGCCGTTCGTCGCACGCAATCCGGTGTGCTGAGCCTGTATCTCCTCTATATGCTGCTGGTACTCCTGGCGATCCTGGCGGTGACGCGGGTAGTGGTTGGAGGGTGAACCCATGGCAGATGAACGAGACACCTGGGAGGCGAACGGTCCCTTCCGGCGCATCCTGGTTGGGTGGGATGCCTCAGAGAGCAGCACTCACGCCTTCGGTCTAGCGGCGCAGTTGGCGCGATGCTGCAATGCAGAGCTACTCGTGATCTCGGTGGCGCGTATTCCAGACCATGTGGAAAGCCAGGATGAGCGTGACAGCTTGATAGCAGCAGCCCAGCAGTTTTACAACGGACACCTGACGCCACTGGAACGAGTAGCGACTCGCGCCGGCATCACCTTCCGGCACGAGGTGGTGTCCAGCGGCCAGAGACCAGAGACCATCATCACCTATGCCCGTGAGCATGCTGTGGACCTGATCGTTCTCGGTGCGCATAAGGGTGGCGGCGGCTTCGCCCGCCTGCTCACGGGAATGGTGGGGGAGGCAGTCTCCCGGGCAGCTCCCTGTCCGGTGCTGCTGGTCCCCTACATTGCCAACTGAGGGGAGAGCTCAGCATGTTCCGCAAAATCGTGGTGGCCTATGACGGCTCGGAGGGGGCGCAGCAGGCGTTGGAGCGTGCACTCGATCTGGTCAAGCAGGCGAGTCAGGAACTTTGGTTGGTCTCGGTCCACGGAACGCCCCTGGACTTTGCTTCCTCGCACGGAGAGGTCGAGCAAGGGACAGAAGCAGCTGAACTCTACCTGTCCTCACTGCAGCAGCACGCTCGGGACAGGGCAGCGGCAGCAGGCGTACGGTTACACACGGCCCTGCGGCACGGCAACGTCGCCAAACGCATTGTGGAGTACGCCGGGGAGGGTGGATTCGATCTGCTGGTACTGGGGCGCAGCGGCTACTCCGGAGTGTGGGAACCGTTTCTCGGCACGGTGGCGGACAAGCTAGTCCGTCACGCGCCGTGTAGTGTCTTAGTCGTGCGCTGAATGACGGTGGATTCTGGTAACGCAAAAGAGAGATCAGGGTAGGATGAAGCGGTATCCATGGGTTTTCGTATCCTTGTGCCTGGTGGGATTCCTAGGGCGCCTGAGTTACGAAATGGCACGCTCCCCGCTTTCACCGCTCTTGGCCAAGCAGTTGGGCGCACCGTCGGTGGTCATTGGTTTGATTGTCGCTTCGGTGACGATCAGTGGCGTGTTCGTGAAGTTGCCGTCGGGCGCGCTCTCGGACCAGTTTGGCTTTCGCCGCCTCCTCGTTGCTGGGACGGTCGTCAAGATGGTGGGACCGTTCTTGTACTTGCCGGTGAATGCCTTTGTGGAGTTGATTCCTATTCGTCTCTTCCACGGCTTGTCGACGGCCCTCTACGCTCCGGCCGCTTCGGCTTGGGTGGCCTCCATGGGTAGCGAAAACCGAGCACATCGACTAGGCATCTACAGTGCGGCGGAGAACTTCGGTATCTTGCTCGGCCCTTTCCTTGGCGGTGTGATCTTGTTTGCCACTACTGATAACTTCCGGCTCGCCTTCCTAGTGTCCGGTCTCATCGGCACGCTGGCCTTCGTCGTGATTCTCACCGTCCCGACGGATCAACATCGGCCGGCAGAGCGTCCGGACTACTCTGCCATTGTCCAGAAGCTCAGGAAGGGCATCGGCGAAATCATTAGCACACGGGCCATTGTCATCACCAGCATTATGGAATCGGCTATGTTCCTGGGAGTAGGGACGATTCAAGCGTTCTTACCGCTCTATGCCGTGCATGTGCATCTCAATACGTTACACATAGGCTTTCTCTTCGGGATGTTGGGGGTGACTTCGATCGGCGGCAGGCCGATCATGGGGACAGTATCCGACCGCATCGGTCGACAGGTGGTGATCCTGTTTGGGCTGCTCTGCTGCGCTGTGGCACTGCTGCTCATTCCTCATACGGCGAGCTTCGTACTGCTGCTGGTATTGAGCGCGATTTTCGGGCTGGGCTGGGGATCGGTGACGCCATCGACCACGGCATTGATTGCCGACCTCTGTAAAGAGAGCCAACTCGGCTCGGCGATGGGCGTGTTCGGCAGCATCTGGGACGTTGGTCACGCCACCGGCCCGATCCTCGCCGGGGTGCTCATCGGCTTCTGGAGCTTTGCGCCCGCCTTCTCGGTTATCGCGGCCGTCATCTTGCTAGGGGCGTTGCTCTTCGCCTTTGCCGTCCGGGATCCAGCAACGGCTGAGCCTGCAGAGCGTCTGGCAAGGGGCACCTGAGTGATGCCGCCGGCTACGGCGTTAGATTACTCAATAGTAAGCGTGGGAGAGTGAGTCGACCAAAGAATCGTGCCAGGGTCTCCTCGACACGCCTGAATCGGCTACCCGCCGCACCAAGATTGTCGTGACACCTGGCCCAGCTTGCGATGATGAAACAGCGCTACGCGCTATGCTAGCCACCGGCTCGACCGACCTGCTCCGCCGCGGCGCCATCCAGGAAGGCAGCACCGGCGTCCTCACCGGCTCAGCCCCGCTTCTGGTGTGGGGCGGACCAATTTCGTCAAGCTGCAGACGATCGGCGCTCGGCTCCGTTAGAGCCGGTGTTCGATGAACCCAACCAGGCCCGAGTACGTCACCCGTTGCCTTGCCGCACCATCGAACTCTTCTCTTCTGGTATGTGCTGCCCGGGCACGGCGATTAGGGCCGGAAGATGACACGAAGGATGACGCTCGCCAGCGTTGCGGAGCTGAGGCCGAACAGCGGGCTCAAGATCCAGTTCAGCACGATGTTGCGGAGTACCATGCGATTGAGCTTGCTCCGGTCAGTGGCCAAGCCCGCCCCCGTGAGGCCGCCGACGATGGTCTGGTTGATCGAGGCGTTGTGCCCGAGGCTATTGATCACCGACAGTGTCACGGCCTGGGAGAGCTGCGAAGTGGCCGCCAGTGGCACGTCGAGTTGCAAGATATCGTGGCCGATGCGCTTGAGAAGCCGCTGTCCCCAGGTAAGCACACCCAACGCCATAAACAGGCCGCCCCACAATCCTGCCAGTCGTGTCGGCAGTAGATCGAGCGTTACCAGCGCTGCGGCGGCGTTGCTGACGTCGTTCGTCCCGAGGGTGAGCGCACTGTAGACGGAGGCCCCAACCACGAACCAGGTGAGCACGTGTTCGCCACGCCGGGCGATGCCGAGACCCAGCCATGCTAGAATGTAACCCACGGCCAATGCCGCGAGCGGCCCCACCGCCCAGAACAGGATCACGAGACCGAAGCCTGCGGCTCGTATCGACAACCCTCCCACCAGCGCCACTCCCAACAGCGAGAAGGTGTAGATCTGAATGGTTGAGGTCGGCAGCCGGAAGTAGGTGGAGAGAGTAGTTACGACCGACGCGGCCAGCAGTGCCGCCGCAATGTCCACCGACGAGGCCCGGGAGACAAGCCCGTGCGCGTAGGTATCGATTACGTTGACGCTGCCCGCCACGCTGCCGACGAGAGCACCGGTCGCCGCCAGCAGTTGCACCTGACGCAGCGAGAGCACGCCCGAGCCGTAGGCGGTGCCCATAACCGCCCCCGTGTAGTGACTCCCCATGCTCCAGGCGAACAGCGCGCTTGCCGCGAACAGCAGCACAACCACAGGGCTCACGCCTGCTCCTTTCCTCGGGAAGGGCTCTTGTGGCCGAGGTTATAGAGGCTGGAGAGACCGCGGTAGGTGGCGCCGGCACCCAACGTTTCCTCAATGCGGAGGAGTTGGTTGTATTTGGCTACGCGCTCGCTTCGAGCGGGTGAGCCGGTCTTGATCTGGCCGGTGTTGAGAGCGACCACAAGGTCGGCAATGGTCGTGTCCTCGGTCTCGCCACTGCGATGGGACACGACTGCCGTCCAGCCGGCCTCTCGAGTGAGTTCCACCGCTGCTATAGTTTCCGTCAGCGTCCCAATCTGGTTCAGCTTGATGAGGACGGAATTGCTCACTCCCTCCCGAATACCCCGTCCGATACGCTCAGTGTTAGTAACGAAGATATCGTCACCGATCAGTTGTACCTGGCTGCCCAGCCGTTGGGTGAGCAGTGTCCAGCCTTCCCAGTCATCTTCGTCCAGGCCGTCCTCGATACTGATAATCGGGTAGCGGGTCAGCCACTCTGCGTAGCGATCGATGAGTTCTCTAGCCGTCAGCGTCACATGCTCTCGCCGCGGTCGGTAGTGCCCTTCTTCGAATAGTTCACTGGCCGCGACGTCAATAGCAAGATGGATATCCGTCCCTGGCTGGTAGCCGGCTCGCTGGATCGCCTCGACGATGAGGTCCAGTGCTTCCGTGTTTGCCGCCGTGCCCGCGAAGCCCGTCAGGAGGTGGTAGAGGTCATCCGGGGAAAACAAGGAAGGCGCAAAACCTCCCTCATCGCCGACGTTGGTGTTCAAGCCTCGAGCTGTCAGCACCTGCCGCAAGGCGTGATATACCTCGGTGGCCATGCGCAGCCCCTCGCTGAAGCTGGATGCCCCCGTCGGCAAGATCAAGTACTCCTGGATGTCCGTGGATTGCCAGTCAGTGTGGCGGCCGCCATTTAGGATGTTGAACATGGGCAGCGGTAGCACGTGGGCGCCGGCACCACCCAGGTAGCGGAATAAGGGCAGTTTAAAGGAGGCAGCGGCCGCCTTGGC
>JAMCTA010000118.1 GCA_023381895.1 Chloroflexota bacterium | reverse complement strand
CCATTCCTCGGGATAGCGCACGCCGATCCTCCCATCACGAAGCCCGACAACAACTTCATGATGGCACGAGCCGTCGCGCTATCCACTACCCTCTCGGCGCTCCCCTGCCATACCTCCCCCTCTAAGCTCCCGGAGGAGGGGCAAGCGCCGTAGCGCTGCGGAGACGGCGCCGTCCCAGCTCAGCGTGACGGCGCCTGGTTGTACTGAACGGAGAGGATGGCATGGCTCCATCGCAGCAGGAGTACTACCGTGGGATACGGATGGCCCCGTACGACTTGGTGAAGGAGGCGCTCATCGCCTTTGGGGTCGTCCTGATGCTGGTATTGGTGCTGGCAGCCGTGTTCTCATCGGCGGATGAGCCCCCCTTGACCATCCAGCAGGTAGCGCAGCAGATGCCACGCACCTTTCTGGGCGTAGCACTAGGCGACCTGGATGGCCGGGGAAAGATCGCCTCCTATGGCCCGCCGTACAACCACGGGACGGGCTCAGTGCAGTACCTAGGGCCCATTTCCTTACAGGAGCTGGCGGGCGTGCAGATTCCTGTGAATACCAAGCAAGATTTCGTCCTGGCGCCCCTGCAGGAGGTAGCCCGCAACGATCCCGCGGTGAAAGCGCTCTTGCAGCAGTTCCAAGCCGCACCGGCACAGCAGCAGAGTTGGGAGGCTGCCTATGCACAGGCACTGAAGAAGGCGACGCGGAAAGACGGAACGGTGATCGTCCCTGCAGGGCCGTATGGCCCGGTCGGCCCCATGCTGATGGCCTTGCTGCGGATGGGACAATCCGGTGGGCTCGATGGCTACTTGCTGACCACTCCACACTTCTACCAGACCGACTATACGAAGACGCTGCTCTTCATCCAAGGGAAGCCGCTGCACGCCAAATCGAGACCGTTGCATCTGCTGGACACGCAGTGGGGGATGATGAACGAGACCGGGAGCTGGCCCGGTCAAGAGTGGCTGTGGCTCTACGCGATCTGGTATCAAGTTCCGATCATTGCCACTTCACCAAATATCGATGTGTACACTGGGCTGATAATGGCTGTTCTAACGGCACTCTTTATCCTGGTGCCGTACCTGCCTGGCATCAACCGGCTGCCGCGTGTGCTCGGCGTCTACAAACTAATCTGGCGGGACTACTACCGGGAGCAGCGAGCGACCAGGCACAGTCGGGAGAGCGGGGCGGTCCAGCCATGAGTAGACGCCTGCCGTACTGGCGGGGAATCTTGGTGTATCTTTCGGTGCTCGGCGCGACGGGGGCAGGCATCGTCGGGATGGGATTGATCTCGACTGCCTTGCTGGAGAATACCTGGCCGCTTATGATGCCCGGCCTGATGCTGGTATTGCTTGGCCTGTGGTGGGCAGGCCAAGCCCTGCGCCAGAGTATTATCTACCACCGGACCCGCCTATCTTCCTTGGGAGCAATACCTGCCAGACGGCGGAACGCAGCCGCCGCTCCAGATGCGGACCCCGGTGCGCAATGGGGTCATGGATGAGCACATTCCAGCCCGGGGGCGCTGGCTCCGATGCTCCATCTGGGACGCCGGCTCATGCTCCCGCGGTCGATCAGATGCCGGAGCAGGGAGGTGCAGCCGTCGCGGAGAACACGGGGGCTAGGGACGCACTGAACGTGAAGCCATCGGGAGCCAGCTTCTGGCGGCCGTGCTTTGCTGATGTCGATGGTGTACGCCTCTGCTACCGGTTCGCCGGTGCCGGCGAGCCGGTCCTCCTCTTGCACGGGTTCCGCGGCTCCGGCCGCTACTGGACAGCAGTAGCGGGCGAGCTTGCCTACCGGCACCTGGTCATTGCCCCGGATATGAAGGGCTTCGGCGAATCGGCCAAGCCACACTCCGGCTATTCGCTGGCCGATCACGCAGCAACGCTGTGTGGACTGCTGAAAACGCTGGGCGTGTCCTCAGCCGCAGTCGTCGGCCACTCACTCGGTGGCATCGTAGCGCTGCGGCTGCTGACCGACTTCCCTGAGCTGGTGCGGCGGATCGCACTCGTAGCTACGCCATTCACTGGCACGATCGAACAGAACTTGGGCGAGCTAGCACAGGCACCCTTGTGGATGCGGCTGCTGGTCATCCGTCCCCATCTCGCCCGCTGGATCGTCGGCCTGCGGAGCAAGACGGTGGTGCGCCTCGGCAGCGATACCCACGACCTCACGCGGGAGGCCATCGAGGATGCCGTAAAGTTTTGCTGGGCCTCACTGCACGACACCTTTGTATCCTGTATCGTGCGCGATAACATGCGCAGCCGGCTGCAGCCCGTCGCCGTGCCAGCGCTCTTGCTCTACGGCGATCGCGATGACCTCGTCCACCTGCACCACGCCCGCGACCTGCTGGCTATCTTCCATCCTGCCGAACTCGTCGTCGTCCCCGGCGCTGGTCACCAGCTCCCGTCCACCCACCGAGCCACCTTTCTGGAGGCTGTCTCCCGCTTCCTCGAAACGTGAGGCGCACCGGGAAATCCATTTCCCTCCGAGGCACCTTCGACCTGTTGCAAGCTCGTGGCGGGATTGTCGCCGCTACAACCTCGCTATCCTTGCGCTAGCGCAAAGACAGCAATCTGATCCCGCAGTACAAGTTCTCAATGGAGAGAAGCAGAAACGGCGCTATGCATAAGTGAGGTGACTCCGGGACGGGTGGAGACAGGGCCTCGAGCCGCTCTCCTGCCAGTTCACGATGGCACATCACAGCAAGGTGGACTGGCAGTACCTGAAGATGGACCCAAGTGCGGGAGCACGCCGGCAAAGCTCACGAAGTAGGCAAGTAAGAAGCGGCGCTCGCAAATCGTGACGAAAGCGCCGTGCTTCCAGTGTCTCGGAATGTCGTGGAGAACTGCTGCCGGAAAACCGGCGGCGAGAAAGGAGTCGTAACTGTGCGTGCGGTCGAAGTGCTGAGGGCGGAACACGATGGCGTGCTCACCGTCCTCGTCCAGTTGGAGCGCGCTGCGAGGGCTGCGGCGCACGGAGCGCCGGTCCCCGCGGATGTCTTCAGTGACATCCAGGGTTTCTTCGCGGTGTTTGTTGACCGCTGCCATCACGGGAAGGAGGAGGCGGAGATTTTCCCACGGTTGGGCCAGCACAAGGCCACAGCGATGGTGCAAGCGCTGGAACTAGAGCACCAAGAAGGTAGGAGACTCGCCGCAGCTTATGCGGACGCGGCACGTGCCTACGTGCCGGGTAATGCCGCATCAGGCGGCCAGCTTGCCCGCGCTGCCCAGGACTACGCCGCGCTTCTGCGCGCGCACATCGAGCGGGAGACACGGGACCTGTTCCCGGCGATCGAAGGTACCCTGGCGGCAGAGGACAGTAGGTTGGTTACGGCGTTCGATCGGATTGAGAATGAGCAAATCGGCGCGGGCACGCACGAGCACCTGCACGCCATGATCGAGACACTGCCAGGACGGATTGCCCCTTGGGTCGAGCCGCCGGCGACTACCGGGTAATCGCCGGATCGTACTGCTCAAGAAACGGACTGGTCACCGCTTCCTGCGCCGTGTCCGCTCGATACTCCGGCGGACACGGCGCGCTTGGTGACAAGGCGCGGACTCTCACGCCGGTAGATGATGCAGAATCTGGGGTGTGCAAGTAGACGGTGCAGCTGTAGGTGCGCCAGACACAGATTCACACCGGAAGCGCAGGACGACGAACTGACTCCACCTGATCAGCCCCTCTGACCGTGCCGTGTGTGCACCCAGACCAGACGGCGACTCCTGGGGAACTACTCGGGGCCCTGCATAGGTACTATGTTCACCAGTTGACGGCACGCGCGGTGTATACTCTCTTGCAGCTTTCCTGCACTCCCTGGCACCCCTGGCTTCTGGCACGACCCGTACTCGATTGGACATGCTCAGGACGCCTGATCGACTCTGAACAGGACCAGCGGTGTGACAAACGCAGCAGAACAACAGATGGTGGCGCTCCTTCCCCGTCCGCCACCACTACGGGTCTATGTGCCACAGCTAGTGGATGTCTCCTGCTCTGGGTCGATCAGGCCGTGGGGGGAATCGTCCTGGAGCAGCTCGTAGAGAAAGCAGGTTCGTCTCACCATGCGTGATTACAGGGATTCCACGCTCAACCGTGGATGGGGTAGGATGTCACGACGTCAGTTTGGCGCTTTCGTGGGCGGCATCACCGGGACAGCCGCTCTCGGCGCGACGTTGGCCCCGGTAGCCTGGGCCCAAGGGGCCAGCACCTTCTCCGGTACGCTTGACGCCAACTCTGGTGGCTCGTTCGCTTACTACAGCATCGCTGACCCCTCCGGCACAGCACTGACGTTCACTGCTGCGTTCTCACCGTTTTCTGCTGGTGAGGCGCATCAGATGGGCGTCGTCATCTGGCAGAATGGGTCAAGCCTCGCCAAAGCGACGGCAACGTGCACCGGTCTGAAAGACAAGACCACGAGCAATGCCGCTAGTGTGAGTGCGACACCAGCGGCAGGACAGCCAGTGCTCATCCAAGTGTTCAACTACACGAACACGGAGCTGAGCTACACGCTCGCCGTCTCTGGGGACACCGTTGTTCCGGTGAAGCCGAGCGCTCCAGCTCCTCCGAGTCCGCAGACCGTCTCGACCAACCAGGTGACCGGCTCTCTCACCGGCACCAGCGGCGGAGCCTTCGCACAGTACGTCATCGCTAGCCCGGCTGCCTCTTCCACGACGTATACGCTGTCATACGCTCCTTACACCCCAGGTACTGCCCACCAGATCGGTCTGCAGGTCTGGCAGAATGGAGCTGAACTCGCCAAAGGCGCGGGCACAGCGACAGGATTCAAGGATAAGACGACGAGTAGCACCGTCGCGCTCACCGTGACGCCTGTTGCTGGCTCGCCGGTGACGCTCGCCGTCTTCAACTACAGCAACACGACGATAAGCTATACCCTCTCGACGTAGTAACACCAGAACTCCACCTCTTCCCGGTGGCAGCATGGTTCTTGCTGTCACCGGGCCGGGAGCCGGGGGAACTTTCACGTGGTCGGCGCCCATCTTGCAAGCGAAAGCCTGCACGCCACACCGTCGAGGCGCCGCCCGGAGCGAGCACCTGCTCGTTACTTCGTCGAGGAGGCTACGACACCTCGTATTATTGCCAGGGCAAGTTCAACTCGCACAAGGCGCTTAGCAGCCCGGCGAACGACTCGCGACTGCCTTGCTCTTTCGTCCCGCCCGCCGGCTGATAGTGCGTCTCCAGGGCAACCGCACCCCCATAACCGTCACGACTGAGCGCGGAGAGCTGCCCCCGATAATCCACCTGGCCGCTGCCGATCGGCCGCCATTCGGAGGAGCCCCCGGCATAGCGGACAGCATCCTTGACGTGCACGTGGGTAATCCAGGGGCGTACTGCCTCATAGCCGTCGGGGTAGGGCCGTGGCTCACCTGCGACGAGCGCATTTCCGACATCCCAGATGGAGCGAAAGGCTGGGGAGTTGATCGCCAGCATGAGGTCACGCGTCTCGGTGCCGGTTCCTACCAGACAGCTCTTGACGTTCTCAAAGCCAAGGATGACACCGGCGCGCTCCGCTAAGTGGACCGGCAGCTCTAACCGCTCCAACAACAAGCCCCAGTGTTGGGCCAGCGTATCCTGACGCCAGAATGAAAAGCAGCGGACCAGGCGGGTGTTGAAGAGCTCGGCCAGCCGGAAGGAGCGCTCAAGAATGCCGATGTGCTCAGCATAGGCGGCCTCATCGCTGATGGGGCAGCGCAGGAACAGCGAATCGATGGCGCTGACACGCAGTCCACGCTCGCGAACCATGCGCAGCGCACGGGTCAGTTCGGCTGGCCCGAGGTCACAGATATTCTCACCCCACAGCTTATGCAACTCGATTGTGTGCAAGCCCCACTCGTCCACCACATCGAGTGCGTGGGCGAAGTCCTCGTCGATCTCGTCGGTGAGCACGCTCAGCGTGAACATGTCGTCCCTTCGGTCCTAATCTGGCTCGATCTCCCATACACCGGGCCCGGCTGTGTCTGCCAGCATCGCAACAGGCAAGCCCTCCTGCTCTACGACCGCGCTACGGCAGTGCCTCACCAATGCGCACGAGCCGGCGCTCGGTCGCCGAGATGTGGGCGGCGTAAGTCAGCTCGAACGTGCGCACACCCTCCTCATAAGGGCACAGGATACCTGAGCGGTCACCGCTGCGGACAGCTTCAACGAAGGCACGGTTCATGGCGATGTTCGGGTCCCCTTCCTCCGGGATATCCTCGCGTGCCTCCCGTCCTCTGAGGATGGTCGCACCCGGCCCCAGGCCGACGGCGACGGTCATCCCCTGGGCAATGATGTGGACGTAGCTATGAAAGCCCGGCAGTGCCGCTACCGCTGCGCAGCTATTGGAGATCGTCCCGACGGCACCACTAGCCAGACGAAGCGTGACGGCGTTGACGTCGGCGATGTCCAGGTCCGGAACATCCTGCAACAGGGCGGTCGCCGCCATCGCGTAGACCTCGGTCACTTCACCGCAGAGGTAGCGCAGCAAATCGCTGCAGTGAGTGTGCTGCTCGATCAGCATGCCACCGCTCTTGCTTTGTACCCGCCACCATGGCGACTCTGGCAGATAGCTCCAGCGCACGGCGGTCACCATGCCGATAGACACGCCGTCTAAGAGCTGACGAATCTTCTGCACGGCCGTGCTGTAACGCCACTGGTAGGCCACAGCAGTAAGCACGTCCTTCTCGCGGACGTGTGCAGCGATCTCCCGCGCCACAGCCATAGTCAGTGCCACTGGCTTCTCCACCATGAGCGCTTTGCCCGCCTCGATCACCGCATGCTCCGCCTGGCCATGGGCGAAGGGCGGCAGTGAGACGTAGACGGCGTCCAGCGGCACCTGTTCGAGCATTGCCTTCACGTCCGTGAAACCACGAGCATCAAGCGGCGGCAACCCGGCCGGTCCGTGCTCCTTTACACGGATACGCGCCAGTTCCACCGCCTCCGGTGCGATATCGCAAATGCCGGTGATGGCCACATCCGGCAGTTGCAGCAGCTGTGTCATCTCGTACACTGAGCGACTGCCGGCGCCAACGAAGCCGATCCGGACCGTCATGCTAGATTCTCCCCTCCTGCTCTCAAACCGATTTCATCTTGATCTCTATGCACCCACAGCCATTGAGGAAAAGTGGCACTCTGCTAGGCCAGTTCCTTTCAACTGGAGACGAGGCCATCGCAGTAGTCGGTGCCGGTAGGACCGAGGCCGTTCTCGTTGCAGTGGCGGTGACGCAGTCGCGGCCTGGTCAGCAACAGAACGCCCGTCGACGTTCCCGTGAAAGATGCCCAGACGAGCAAGGACGCCGTGCAACATCCAGACTTAGCCAGCAGGGCGTGCCGACCACGTCTGGAGCCGTGCAGTCTGGAGAAGCTGCGGGGCCTCGAATTCCGGCGGAAAGATGCTCCAGGTGTTCTGGAAGTGCAAACCGGCGAAGTCGGCGCGCTGGGCAAGCGCAGGTAGTTCGTCACCAGCATCGATGACCACCTGGTCCTTCTCTCCGGCTACGACCTGCGCCAGCCCCCGCAAGAGCGCCCCGGGGCCAAGGACCTGCTCTCCGACACGCGCAGCCGCCGGTATACGTTGTAGCTGGCTCACCTCTCTGTTGAGCACGGCAGCGGCAGCGGAGAGCGCCGTCGCGCTGATCTCGCCGTGGACTGCAGGCGCGAGACCCTCCGGTCCGAGCAACGGCCGGATTGGCGTCGTTTCTGGTAACGTGCCGTGTTCCCGTTGCCAGGCTGTGGCGAAGAGCA
>JAMCTA010000107.1:669-33044 GCA_023381895.1 Chloroflexota bacterium | reverse complement strand
ATTGGCTCCCTCGGTGTTGGTGGCGTCTACATTCTCCTTGCCTGTCTCTACTTGGCGGTGATTCTCGCGATGATCCCGGTGCCTCGGCAACCGGCCCAGCCCGGCGCGACATCTCGGAACGTACTCGCCGACCTGCGCGGCGGCCTGGTGTATAGCTACCGGCAGCCAGCGGTATTCGGCCTGCTGCTCTTCGGCACCATTCCTCTCTTCTTCGCCATGCCTTATGCGTCGCTCCTCCCGATCTTTGCGGAGCGGATCTGGCGCGGCGGCTCCCTGGGCTATGGTGTGCTCGCGGCGGCGCCGGGTGTCGGAGGTCTCTCTGGCGCTCTTGCCACCGCCACCTGGGGCCATCGCTCCCGGAAAGGACTCTTGCTCATCTTTGGGGCGGTAATCTACGGAGCATCACTCACAACGTTCGCCCTCTCGCCAGATATCCCCATCGCCGCGCTGTGTTTGGGGCTTTCCGGTACTGCCGGGGTGGTCTACTCCGCCACTGTGAACAGCCTGGTACAGAGCATCATCCCCAACGAAATGCGCGGGCGTGTCGTGAGCTTTTACCAGATGTCGTTCGGCATAAGTGGGCTGAGCGCTCTGCCTGCAGGTGAAATCGCCACAGCGATCGGCGCCCAGGCAACTGTCGCTAGCTGTGGGGTGCTTGTTGTCCTGGCTGCCATCTTCATCTACCGCCTGCGACCGGTTCTCGCCCGGCTCTAGTAGACCGCTGCCCCGCCACGCCCCCCTTGGGTGCCCTCGCGTCGCAACCAAGCTGACCAGTAGCGGGACGCCACGCTCACCAGACCTGCACCCCGCTGAGGGCGTCCGTCATACCCTTCACTGACGTGCCGGAATTAGAGGCGTGTAGGGGCATGCCAGCGTTTGCGATCGATTGCCACCACGCATCTCACTCACTCGACTATTCCCTACACTCCCGGACTGCGGGGATTCTGAACGTCTCCCTCGTGGACACGGCAACCTGGCCTAGATCTTGCCACGATGCACCAAGAAGGTGAAGTTCGTCCCCGCTGCGAGCAAGTTGGACCGGGCGTCGCAGGAACCCTCCTGTCCACTTATATTATAGCCACTGTGGTGAGGGCTGAGTGGAGGCTGCGTAATGCGTGTCATAGTAACAGGCGGAAGCGGTCGGGTCGGACAGTACGTCGTGCGAGAGCTGGCAAGCGCAGGCCACGAGGTCGTTAGCCTGGACCGCGTCCGCGCTGATGGGCTATCAGCACAGACTATATTGCTCGATCTTCAAGATGGTGGAGAAGTCTATGACGTGATCGCCCAGGTACAGCCGGAAGGGGTGTGTCACGTCGCTGCGAACCCTTCTCCTTCCGGATTCGCGCGCAATGGCACGTTCGCCAACAACGTCTTGAGCACCTTTCACGTTTTTCAGGCAGCGGGAGATCTCGCCGTGCGCCGCTTCATCTACGCCTCGAGCGAGATGGCGACAGGCTGGCTTACGCCGGCGACCCGTGTGCCGCCACATTTGCCCTTCGCTGAGCGGGACAGAGTGCCATCGGGCAACGTCTACGCCCTCTCGAAGTATGTGGGTGAAGTCATCGCCGACGGCATGGCAGAGCGCTATCCTAACATGAGCGTCTGCTCGCTCCGCATCAACAACGTCATCATGCCTGAGACCTACCACGTCCTCAAGGAGCGCCGCCAGGACCCACGGCGCGGAATGAGCAACTTCTGGTCGTACATCGACGTCCGTGACGTAGCTACTGCCTTCCGTGCCGCCCTGGAAGGCAACACGACCGGGCATGAGATGTTCCTCATCGCGGCCGCCGACACATCTGCCAGCCGGCCGATCGAAGAGCTCATGGCCGAGTACTTCGACGGCTACCACAGCTTTGCGCCAGGCTATGGTGGCTTTCAGTCAGCATTCGACTGCACCAAGATGCGAGAGACGTTTGGCTGGCAGCCACGCTATAGCTGGCGGAAGATCACGCCGGAAGTGCGTAGCAGCAGCTAGGCCACTTCTTCCGTTGCCCCTTGCTCTACACGACGCTGCTTGATGCTGACTCTGGTACCGGGCACTCGGAAGGGGTCGTGCACAAGCGCACTGGACTGTTGCTGCCAAAGTCAGTTCGCCATCCGAACAGCAAGGCCTTCGCTACCCGTGCTTTGCCACGTCCATCGCAGGAGCCTCACGACCTCGCTCCTCGTCACGGTGCGGTTGAAGAGGAGAAAGGGTACGACGTAAATACTCCGAAGTATCATAGATGCGCCTCTACGTCAGGCTCGTTGCCTTCCAAGGCACGCTCCAGGTTGTCACGATCGTCGTCACGGCGAAGTCCACCACCGGTCCATAGGCCGTCTCCTCCTGGGATACCCCGTGCCCCGCCTCATGCCGGGCAGTATTCAACACAGCCTGTAGAGCACGCGAACGTGCTGCCAGGCCTCCAAGCAAGAGAGTTAATACATCTCACACACAGACAACTTGCAACGATATGAGCCTATCTGTATACTGCGATATATCGCAATATATCTTTACTTGCGATGCTACAGGAGAAAGGCACGCACATGCACCATTTTCACCATGATGAACCCCGAGAGTCCTTCTTCACCCACCATGGCCTCCCACCCTGGCTGCGAGGCAGGGAGCACTTTCACCATCGCTGGCAGGAAGACATGCCTCCAGGCGGACCACCGTTCGGCCCCGGTGGCCGCGGTCCCAAGGGCTTCCGACCCGGACCATTCGGTCGCCGCTTCGGTCGGGGCGACCTCAAGTACGTCATCCTCGACATGCTCCAGGAGCGTCCGCGCCACGGCTACGACATCATCCAAGCCTTGGAGCAGCGGTTCGAGGGCTTCTATAGTCCCAGCCCCGGCTCGGTCTATCCAACCCTCCAGCTGCTGGAAGATCAGGGCTACGTGACGAGCAACGAGCAAGATGGCAGGCGCGTCTACTCGTTGACGGATGCTGGCCGGCAATTCCTCAACAAGCAGGCTGCCACCGTCTCCGAGCTGCGCGGCCGCGCCGGTTCTGGCTGGGGGCCACACGGTAATTCCGAGCTGAGACAACTCATGGATGAGGTACGGCAGCTCGGTCAGTACCTCTTCAGCCTCGGTGCACGAGGAGCTTTCGCCGACCCTGACACAGTACGCCGTCTGCGTGCTATCGTCGCACAGGCCCGGGCGGACATCGCAGCTATCTTCACCGAGCGTCAAGAGCCTCCTTCCACCACAATCTAAGCCCACTGCAACTGCATGCAGGGTACCCTCCTCACCTGGCATCTTGCTCACAAGCGGCCCCACAGTGGCATCACGCTGATTGCCTTGATGATAAGACGGCCGCAGGCCCGGAGCAGCGTGACCTGTCTGAGGCTTGTATGCCTCTGCGCGCATATCACACCAGGACTCCCTTGCTCCCACTGCTGCAGTGATGCTCCAAACACTGTTACAATCCGGCTATCAAGCAATGGGAGCTTGACGGGAGCCAGCGCCGCCTTATCTATCCCATCCGTTCTGTCATCACTCTGATGGAAGGAGAGGCTCTTGGCAACCGTCGATATCACGGCTGGCACACTCACCGTGCACGTGAGTGGGCTAGACCGAGTCCTTGCGTTTCGAGGTCGGCTTGAGGTGCCACTATCCCACGTTGTGGGCGCCGAGTACAACCCGAAGGAGACACAGCAGGAACTGGAGGCGTTCTGGAAGGAAACCTTCATCCCCGGAGCAGTGGCTCACAGCGACGTCCTGGTCGGTACATTCACAGAGCACGGTGATCGTATCTTCTGGGATGTCCATCACCCGGACCGAGCCGTGATTATCAACCTCTCCCACGAGAAGTATGCGAAGATCATCGTGGAAGTGGACAACCCTCAAGAGACCGCCAGCCGGATCCAGGCAGTGCTCAGTGAGAAGCACGGAGTCTCGTAGCACTTCAAGCGGCGCACGTGCTGCCGTATCCTCTCCCAGGATCGCCACGCCCGCTCACGGGCGCAGCAACAGTCCAGACAGGGCCTTCGAGGTCTCGCACTCTCTACCACACCTCCCGGTCAGTCTCTCTGGCGGTCAGGTGTCCCCACCGTGTCACGATTCGCCAAACCCTTTGGAGTTGTGGTAGTAGCTGCCGGTAGCCACAGCAGGAGAGCCCAGTACGTAGACTCAGTGCGCGGCTTAGAAGCGCACTGAGTCTACACCGCCATCCTAGGGGGCAGGCTTCTGTTCACGCGGTGAGAGGCCGGATGGATCATTTGCCCAGGCACCCTCGGGGATTGGGATGGGACCGTGCCGGAGCGGATCATCTGTCTGCTCCATCCAGCGATCAAGCCGTTCGCCTAGCTCGCTCAGCACCGCCAAGTAAGCCGGGGCAGCCGCGAGATTGTTGTTCTCATAGGGATCGAAGACGAGGTCATAGAGCTGCTCACGTCCTACGGATCGCTCCCGCCAGCCGTGCTCCAGCCACAGGTCTTTGCTCAGGCCATCATCGCAGTTCGGCAGCACTGGCGTCTCCTGCTCACCGTAACGCCGGATGTATTTCCAGCGTGCAGTGCGCACAGCCCGCTGGGGCTCATAGGCCGCGTGATAGTTCACTTCGGCGAACAGCTCATCGTGCAACTGCTCCACCTCGCCACGCACGAGTGGCAGCAACGACGTACCTTGTAGCCAATCTGGTCGAGGAATGCCAGCCAGCTCGCTGATCGTGGGGAACAGGTCAAGATGCGACACTATCGCGTCGATCACCCGCCCACCCTCAAAGCCGCCGGGGCCGCGCATGATCAGTGAGACGCCCATACCGTGATCGGTCAGGTTGCACTTCATGCCCGGAAAGGCGATACCGTGGTCAGTCGTGGAGATGACTAGCGTGCGATCTGCGAGCCCTTGTCGTTCAAGAGCGGCGAGCACAGTCCCGACATTGCTATCAAGAACGCGTGCGCTTGCCTTGAACGCTGCCATGTCAGCCCGCGTCCGCGGAGTGTCTGGCAACGGTGCTGGTGGCAGACAGTAGCGAGCATCCTCTGCTGCCCCTGGTTGCCGGAATTCCCGATGCGTCTCTCCGTAGCCGACGTCGAGGAAGAACGGCTCGCGCGGAGCGTTGTGTAGGAACTCAGTGGCAGCCGCCGTGATCTGCGCGGACTCGCGCTTGCCACGCGCCACGACCTCGTAGCCTGTGCCGGCCGGATCGCTCGTTACGTGTTGTACTCCCATGAGCGCGGTGTGATAGCCGTACATACGCAGCACGTGGGCAAGATGGCGCTCAGGATGCAGCAACGGAAAGCCCCGGTGGGCCAAACCGAACATCCCGCAGCTGTGCGCCGCTTGCCCAGTGAGCAGGCAAGCACGGCTCGGCGAGCACGTGGGTGCTGCACAGAAATTCTGTCGGAACAGCACCCCTTCCTCAGCTAATCGTTGGAGGTGGGGCGTAGGAATCGCGTGGCCATAGGGCTGGATGTACCGCCCTGTATCGTGAGAGTGCAGGTAGAGAATGTTCAACTGAGGTGGATGGGCTGTCGGGATCGGCACCGTATCGTGACTCCTTTGCAAGCACTGCATTATCCTGCTGCGCGGCTGTGTTCAGCGCACTTCGGACGCTGCTCTTTCCACGCAACGCCGCCGCAAGAGCGCCCGAGGTTCGACGACCACTCGAGGTAATTCGCCAGCTTCGGTCGCACGCGCATCAGTGGAATAGTAGCAATGACGGCCGGCCAGTACGGCTCGCTCTCGGCGAACGCTCGATACGCAGCTACGGACTGCCGGCGTGCGTGGTGAGATTGTCGTGACCTTGGTATTCCAGGTGACCAAGCGATCGACACTGCAGTTGCTGTACTTACGGTGTTCTACAGCCTCTCATGGCTAGCCATTATAGGCTAGCCCACTTGTAGTACTGCCTCATTTCGGGTGCTTCAGTTACCGTTTGACGACGCTGGTCACGACTGAAACTACATCTGGATGGAGTAGCCTGAATGTTAGTGAAACTGCGCGTGCGCTCGCTGGCTGCGCTGGGGCTGCTCGCATTCCTTATGATGAGCACCGTCTGGGGGACGTTACGCGTGCCTCCTGTACAGGCCGCGTCTATTCCTGCGGGGTTACCCCAGCATTTTGGCATCGGGCTGAGTGCGCCACCAACGAGCAATGGCATCTACGGCTGGATGCCGCAGAGCGGCATCCCCTGGGACTATGCATATCAGTACCTCGCAGGTGGTGTGAATACAGGCTCAGGTTGGGAGACTTGGAATAGCAGCGGGCAATTCCCCCTGGCGTATGCTCAAGGGGCTGCGTCGCACGGCTACATCCCCTTCTTCAGCTACTATGAGATCCGTCAGAGTAGTGGCTCCTGCAGCTCCTGTAGCGATGGTCAGGCGGACTTAACCAACCTCAACAACGCCACGCTGATGAAGACCTACTTTCAGAACTTTACCCTGCTTATGCAGCGGTTGAGCGTAGGCACCTACGGGGGCATTCACGGCTTCGGCGGAAAGGTGATCGTTCAGGTTGAGCCTGACCTGTCCGGTTTCGTCGAAGGAGCCGTGCTCAACAACGCCCTCTGTTACGGCTACTGCACTGGTCAGGGCAACAACCCCGCCTACTTGAGAGTAGCGGTGGCAAGCTCCGGCGAGCCGGATGTAGCTGGGTTTCCCAACACGTACCAGGGATTCAACTGGGCACTCTTGCACATTCGCGACCACTACGCTCCCAACGTGCTTCTCGCCTTCCACGTCAGCGACTGGGCCACTGGCACTGACATCGGGACTAGCTCTGACCCCAGCATCAATGCGAGCGCATTAGGGAAAGAGGCAGGAAGTTTCGCAGCCGCGGCCGGCATCAACGGCGTGCCAACTGGCGTCAGCCAGTACGACCTGATCACGAATGACGTGTCCGATCGCGACGCGGCCTACTATCAGTACGTCCTTGGCGACAGCTCTCACTGGTGGGATGCGCTGAACGTCACTTTTCCAAACTTCCACCGCTGGGAGAGCTATATCAGCGCCGTGACCCAGACCACGAATCGCTCCGCGCTCATCTGGCAGATTCCCGAGGGCAACCAGTACTTTGATACCGAAAACAATACGAACGGTCACTATCAAGACAACCGGGTCGCGTACTTCTTCTCCCACATCGCTGAGCTACAGCAAGCCGGTATCATCGGGCTCTTATTTGGAGCGGGGAATGCCGGAAGCACTACACAGTGGGATGCAGAGAATGATGGGGTAACAAACCCTCCCAGCTTCTGTACCAGTGACGGTCGAAGCTCAGGCCAAGTCTGCAACAACCATACGAGCGTCTATGCCGACGATGATGGGGGCTACCTCCGTTTGGAGGCTCAAGCCTACTACGCGAGCTTGGGCTCCGCTACGGCTTCACCGACGGCCCCACAGACTGCTACTCCAACATCTACCGCAACAGCGACCCCCACGATGACAGCCACAGCGACACCGACTGCGACTGCAACGCCAAAAGCTTCTCCAACAGCAACAGCCACTCCTGCTGCAACAGCCCCTGATCAAGCAATAGGTAATCTGCAGGTCGGTGGGCAAGAAGATACTGGCGACGCAAACTACATCAATGGCTCACAGTTCACGACCGGCAGCTCGACCGTCACCGTCACGAGTATGAGTGCTTATGTCGGTGATGTTGATTACGGACCGGACAACCAGTTCCAGTTTGCGATCTACACTGATAACCACAACAGCCCTGGCACACTTGTGGCAACGTCCGCTCTTGGCCTGCTCGGACCCAATCGCTGGAATACTCTCCCGATCCAGGCTACGCTGAACCCTTCCACAAGTTACTGGTTTATGTACAACACCAATGCGAACTCCTCGACACTCAACAACCTCTACTACGAAAGCAGCAACACAGGGCTTGAAGCCTACAGCAGCTCCAGTGTGGCATTTGGAACCTGGCCGGCCGATTTTGGACCGGCATCGGTTGGCAGTGGTGTCTATTCCATCTACGCTACAGTGTCCGGCAAGGGGAGCATCTCCCCTTCCCCAACTCCGACCCAGCGACCAACAGGAACACCAACGACATCGCCGACGCCAACTGCTAAGGCTACTCCCACAGCGACAAGGACCCCCGGCCAGACTGCGACGCTTGGGAACACCTCTGTAGGTGCGTTGACGGACACGGGAGACGGCAACTATCTCAATGGCGCTGCGTTTACGATGGGGACCAGCGGCGGCACAGTAGTCAGCATGAGCGTGCACGTAGGCGCGGTAGACATCAGTCCTAACAACCGGTTTTCCGTCGCCATCTACAGCGATAGCAACGGGACACCTGGCTCGCTCATCGCCCGAAGCGGCATCGGTACCTTGGTTGCCAGTAGCTGGAACACGGTGTCCATCACCGCTACACTGATCCCGAAGACGCGCTACTGGCTGATGTACAACACCAATGCCAGTACCGCTGCGCTGAACAATCTCAGCTATAGCAATAGCGCCACAGTGCCCTATGCCTACTCCGCGAACAGCGTGCCGTTCGGAACCTGGCCCACAACGTTCGGTATGGCGGTTGTCAACACGGCGAACTACTCAATGTATCTCACTTACGTCAAGTGAGAGGAAGAAATCCAGATCACGCTCCAGACCAGGCCACCATCCCGATCACGGTCGACGGCTGCCACCACTCCTGACTATTCCGAGGGCGGCAACTGCGCGAGCAGGAGATCAACGGCATGAGTAGCATAGCCTGGTTCTGCTCGGAGCAACATAAGTCCTCGTCTGACCAGTAGCAACTGGTCAGACGTCAGAGTGAGGCGGGTTGCAGGTTCCTCCACGTGTGCTTCTTCCACGCCGGACGCGTGCGCAGCGCCTCCGCCGGTTCGCACGAGCAGTACCGGAACGTGACTGCGTTGCAGTGTGTGCAGCGCCACGCTCCCCAGCAGCAACCGGACAGCGCCGCCGCGTCCGTGTGTGGCCATGACGACCAGCTCGACATTCTGGACACGGGCGACTTCAGCAATGGCCTCGTCCGGAACACCAACCCGCACCTGGATCTCGGCTGCGATTCCATCCTTGGCCAGATTCGTAACCACCCTATCCAAGTACGCCCGCGTCTGTTGGTGCAGCTCATCGAGAAAAGGGACTTCAGACTCAGGATTTCCGGAGGCTGGGGCTGTACCAGGATCAATCACGCCGAGAAGGATCATGGTGGCGCCCAGCTCACTCGCCAGTGCCCGCGCATGGGGGATCGCCTCCTCCGCGACTGCAGAGCCATCGAGTGGGAGAAGAATGCGACGCGGGCCTTTCCCCGTCCAGGCGTTATCCGTGTGGACGGTACAGAAAAGAACCGGGATCTTGGTGTGACGTAGAACGTAGTCTGCAACGCTACCCAGGAGGGTGCGCCCGACTGCACCGCGGGCACGCGTCCCCATCACGATGATGCCGGCTTCTATTTCACGGGCTGTATCGAGGAGGACGCGACCAGGGCTGCCAACGCTCAGTGGGTGGATGCGGATGGATACCGTCACACCTTCCTTCCGCAGCTGCGTGCCGGTCGCGTGGAGTTGTGTCGGCGCATCCGTCGGGAGTTCCCAAGGGGCCTGCACATAGGTGAGGAAGAGCGTGCCGCCGCGGACCCGGGCCAGCGCAGCTGCGTAAGGAACGGCGTGTCTTGCCAGTTCGGAGCCATCAAAAGGCACCAATATCTTGGTGAACACGGTCCACCTCCTCACCACAGCATCGCCAACGTACACGCTGAGTATCCACCGACCGCGTAAAGATCGGCGTTGAAGCGTGTTAGCAACAGGTTGATGCCAGATACAGTCGTTCCACCCGCCACGCATAGAGCCATCGGGATGACTTGGGAGCAGCGTGCATCCCACAGTTTCGGCATCAGTACGTTCACGATTGGGGAGAGATGGACCACGATTTCTTTGACGCTGTATTTACGCACTTTCACCGGAGCGCTGACCTATGAACTGTAGAGTTACTGTGCATCGTGCGGGATTGCGCCTCCCGCGCGTCGCAGAGAGGAAGAGACCATGCGCAGCGACCGTGACGTACAACATGCTGTGCTCGAGGAGTTCCGCTGGGACTCCCGCATCGAGGAGACTGCAGTCGGAGTCGAAGTCGATCAGGGCGTAGTGACACTGACCGGCATAGTGGACAGCTACGCCAAGCGGCTTGCTGCCCAAGAGGCTGCTCATCGAGTGGCAGGCGTGCTGGATGTAGCGAACGATCTCATCGTCAAGCCTCTTTCCGATCACGAGCGCAGCGATACCGAGATCGCTCAGGCTGTGCGTCGGGCCCTCGAATGGAACGTCTTCGTTCCGGACGAGAAGATCCAGTCCACCGTCTCCAACGGCTGGGTGACGCTGGCAGGTACGGTGGCAGATGCTCGGGAGCGTGATGATACAGAAGCAGCCGTCCGTCAGCTTCTTGGTGTACGCGGCGTGACCAACACAATCACCATCAGCCCGCCCAAAGTGCGAGCCGGCGACGTGCGTGAGGAGATCAGGGAGGCGCTCGAGCGCCGCGCTGATCGTCTCGCCGACCGCATACAGGTCACGGTCGAAGATGGGCGCATCATCCTGCACGGCAAGGTCAGATCCTGGGCTGAGAAGATAGCTGTACTCGGCGCTGCTCGGTATACCACCGGCGTTCACGCCGTCGAAGACTATCTCCAGATCGATCCGGCTGCCTGATCTGGTCGCACGTACGACCGTTTTCATTGGGCCACATTTCAGGGAGGAGATGAGGCCGCCAGCCAGAGTGCCCTCAGATTGCCGCGGCTCCTGGTGGCCGCGAAGAGGAGAACTGCCACACTTCGCAGGAAGGATCTATCGATGGCAGAGCAGACCAGTGTCCCCGTCAAGCCCGACGACAATCAGGTCCGCCGGCGGGGTCCGTTCGACCCCTTCGAGTCACTCCAAGAGGAGTTCATGCGACTGTGGGATCAGGCCTGGCCCCTTAGAGCAGGCCGGCTAGCCCGACCGTGGCGCCGCCTCGCCCCATCTCCAGAGACGTGGCTCCCAAGCACCGACATCTTCGAGAAGGGCGGGAGCCTCGTCGTGAAGACGGAGCTGCCCGGCGTGAAGAAGGAGGATGTCGACGTCAAGCTGGAGGGTACTGACCTCATCATCCAGGGCAAACGGGAGTCCGAGAGCGAAGTACGGGAGGAAGACTACTACCGGATGGAACGAAGCTCCGGCAGCTTCTACCGACGCGTGCCGCTGCCGTTCGAGCCTCAAGCGCAACAGATCGAAGCCAGCTTTAGCAACGGTGTGCTGGAAGTACGCATCCCCAAGCCAGTGGAAACGAAGCCGCCGGCACAGCGAATTCCGATCGCGTAGCGACCAGCGCAGCGTGAGGCGTGGTCACACGCCGGTGATTACGCCTCACGTAGGACTCACCATGCACCGATGACTTTACTCAGAATGCCGGACGAGATGCCGACAGCGTGACCTCGGCGATTTCTATGGCTTGCAGCATGCCTACGTCTCCTTGACATCGCTCCCCGTCGAGCCGCCATCAACGGCACGCAGAACCTGTTGCAGGAACGCTGGCTCCGGCAGCGCCCCCTCGAAGCTCACGTGCTCGTTGATCACCGTTTTCGGCACGCCGTAGATCCGATAGCGCTGTGCCAGCTCAGGGAATTCGCTGACCTCAACCACATCGGCGGTGATACGAGAGCTTTCCACGGCGAACTGGTGGGCCAACCTGGCCGTACGTGGGCAGTACGGTCAAGTTGGCGTCACGAACACCTGGATGTGTAGATCCTGCTCGAGACCGCCGAGTGCTTCACGCGTCTGATCGGAGAGCCGCGTGCGCCCGATGGAGACGTCCAGCAGGTCTTCGATCAGGGAGGAGAACTCATAGCCGGAGGGAATGCCGAAGTAGCGCACCTGCCCCCTCGCCTGACCAGCGAGTACAAAGGCCGGGATACGCTCGACCCCGAGCTGCTCTGCCGCCTGGGCATCCCGCACGAAGTCCTGCACCCGCAGATACAGCTTGTTCGACAGGCCGGTCACTTCCTCCAACAGCTCACGTGTGTCCTTACAGAACTGGCATTCTTGACCAGGAACGGTCAGGATGGACTCCCGCTGCGTGAAGTACGTGATCGTGACGTCGCCTTGCAGCCGCTCGCTGAAGAGGTCGCGAAGCATCTGCTGGTCCTTTGACGAGATGAGCGCCACCGTCCTGTTCCCTCCCTTGCAAACCAGGCCACGCCGGCAAAGCGGCAGGTTCTCCCAGTCATCACACTGATTCCCTGTCTCAACTCTGGGTAAGATGCGTGTCCGGTCCACACCGCTATCAAAGGGACGACCTGTCCCTACGCACGCAGGCCTCAACCGCCGCCCGGCGCGCACGCGACGGACTTGGAAGAGCCGCCACCTCCGACCACCGCAAAGGTCGAGAGCTGTTTGGTCGCCTTGGGCGCGCCGCATTGTGGGCAGGCCACAGGTGCGCCTGCTTCGCTGAGGCGCACGAACTGCTCGAAACGCGCGCCACACTCGGGACAGCGATAGTCATATAGAGGCATAGGTCAGTTTTCTCCTTGTTCTACATCCGTCGAGTCGAGCAATGCCGCGTGCCGGGCGAGTCGGGCGAGTAACAACTCGCGGGTGATGCGACAGGCATCCAGGATACGCGTGTCTACCAGCGAGTAGTGGACTTCCGGCCCGACGCGTCGGGCCTGTACTATCCCCCGCTCGCGCAACAGGCCGAGATGCTGGCTGATGTTAGCCTGCCGCTGCCCCGTCGCCTCCACCAGTTGCTTCACCGCCTGCGGCCCCTCGCCGAGTAAGTAGATCAGCTCCAACCGGGTCGGGTCCGCCAGTGTCCGGCACAGCTCCGCCTGCAAACGGTAGAACTGTCGTTCCCGTACGCCGGCTACTTCCGCAATCATATTCGAATACTCGTATATTCCTAGTCGTTCATAGGATGATAAGAGGTCACGACGAGTACGTCAAGTCCGGGCGCCACGCGCCGGCTGAGAGAAGGGGGAGTTGGCTTCAAGGGGTAGGTTTTTCTGAGAGCAAGGTGGTAGTGAAGCGGGACCCCTCCAGCGGGGATGCTGTGGATATGGAGATATCGCAGCGACCGAAGGAGGAGTCCCATGGCATGCCAGGCGGTAGCGTACCCGTGGACGCAGACGATCTGGCAGCAGTGCCAGTAGCAGGACCGCAGCGCCAGCCCGACCATCGCTGTGGACGATCCGGCCAAAGCCCCCATCCTGGGTCGCGTTTCCCCCGCCCCGCGGGAGGAGGAAGGCAGGGGACGAGGGCCGTCCCTGTCTCTACTTCCCGCTCCAGTAGCTATCCAGCGCCGCCTGTGCCGTCTGCTCAGCCATCAACAGGCCAGAGGTCACATCAGCCTTCTTCTTGATCACGTCGTCGCTGAGCTTGTTGAAGATATCGTTGAACTTGTTATAGACGGGGGAGCGCACGTAGACGAAGCCACGCGACGCGGCAAAGAGCTTGAGGACCTCCGCCCTCCCGAAGTGGGACTTCACCTGCGCAGGGTCCTCGGCCGCCGCGATGTTGCCCGGGACATCCTGCGATTGCCGCTGCATGACGATCTGCCCTTCTTTGGAGGCGAAGAAGTTGATGTACTCCCAGGAGGGATCTGGCGCCGTGGCTGGAGCAGGGATGGAGTTGAAGACGCCCAACTCTGGCAGGTACGTCTTCCCCTGATTGTTCGGACCACCGGGCATAGCCCCCACCGTGAAGGGGATCGGGGGTTTCTGCTGGCTGATGTCCCAGGCGAGCCAGTTGCCGTCAGTCTCCATCGCGACCTTCCCCAGGGCGATCGGCGCGTAGTGGAAGTTATTGACCTTGTACCACTTGTCCAGCGCGTCTTTACTGCCATAGACGGCATCGACGAACTTCACGACGTAGTTCAACGCTGCTTGCGCCGCTGCCGTGTTGAAGGTCACCTTACGCCCATCCGTGCTGAGAATATCCACGCCGTTGGCCGCCATCCATGCGGGCGCCCAGGAGCTGTAGGCGACGTGGGTCGGATCCAGCCCGACGACGTCGAGCTGCCCGTTCGTCTTGGTGGTGAGCTTCTGCGCCGCGCTGAGGATATCATCCCAGGTCCCCGGCAGCGCCGCTGGATTCATCCCCCGGGCTTTCACCAGGTCCTGGTTTTCCCAAAAGACGGAGACCGCGGGGTGATTGGTCATCGCATAGTACTTGCCATTCCACGAGGTATCCTCGAGTACGACTGGCCAGAAGTCTTTCATGTTGATCTTGGCCTGGGCGATGTAGTCGTCGATCGGTCGCAGGAGCTTCTTTTCGGCATACCCCGGTAGCTCCCAGCCGTACATCAGCCAGGCCCAGCCGCCTTGGAGCGTGTTGGAGGCGATGGCGTTCAGGCGCTTGGTGCCATAATCGTTCACTTTCGTAGCGATGGCCTTGATGTTCGGGAAGTGTTGGTTGAAGGCATTGGTGATGTCCTCGAAGGCGTACATACCACCGCCGCCGTAGTCGAACCAGACGTTGACCGTCTGGATCAGCGCGCCCGGCGCCGCTGCCGTCGCGGTCACCGTCGTGGCTTGCACACTGGTGACGGTCGCTGTGCGGACCGAGGTCTTCGCCACGGTCGCCGTGCTGACACTGACCGTGGCCTTGGTGACCGTCTGCGTCACCGTAGTGGCGGTGACCGCTGCGGCACCACCGCAGGCCGCCAGCAGTGCCGTACTCGCCAGTCCGAGCGTGGTCCCCGCACTGTGGGACAAGAAGGTGCGACGGGTCAGTGGCTGGGACATCGTGCTGGCTCCTCTTGACTCATCAAAGTGACACACGCAAAGGTGCTTGCGCGTCCACGAGCGGCTGGTGACGTAGCATAGCTGAGGTGCGAGGGAACTCCAGAGAAGCTACCTGACGGAGAGGCGCCTGTCAAGGCTGGCAAGTACTTTCTGGTTAATTTTGTGGTCTAATCCTCTCTCAGTCGGTAAAACCAAGTCAGTATTGAAGTGCGTGCTCTCCACTGGTGCCCCTCGCAAGAGCACGCCCTCCACACCTTCTTTGGTCAGCAGGAAGGGGAGGAGTCATGCGCCGGCTCGGAGTCGCTCTCGCGCTGTCGTGGTGCTGCAGTAAGGAACACTGGATGTGCATGAAGCCGAGCGCCTGCTCGCCATGCTCACGGCCCCGGGCACAATGAGTCCAGTGTTGCTGCAGCGAGCACGACGGCGCCTGGCGACCGTTATCATGCAACGAGAGGAGGCGGAGCATGGATGAGAAGCAGGTCATCACGATTGAGCTCGACGCTCCTGCGCTCCAGCGTGTGGAGCGTGCCGCCCGCCTGACCCATCAGGCGCCTGGCACGTTCCTATCCAGGGCGGTGGAAGCGGTGACGTGCCAGGTGTTGCTGGACGACGCGGCCGAGCGCTGGCTGCGCGAGGAGGCGACGTACTCGGAGCTGGCCGCCGAAACGGGGCTCTGGATCGAAGAGATCATGCAGGCCGTCGCTCGGCGCACCGGCAACCGTGCCGTTGACGCCTCCTTGCAGGACTGGCAGGCGCTCGCAGACGAACATCAGCAGCCAGACCTGCTGCGGCTGGCGCAAGCGGCGACGGACGCGGTGCGCAGCGGAACGTAGTTCCTGGCGACACCGGCGCTTCCGCATTGCGGCATTGCAAGCGGCGGCCCCCTCCGACCGCCGCCGCATTCCGTAGCGTCGCTCCAGATCTGCTGGCGTAGCTCCAGGCGTGCAGCTCCGGCAGGGAGCTCCGAGAGCGGGGCCTGCAGGGCGACATCGCCATGGCCGCCGAGTTAGACGCGAGCGACGTGGTCCCGGTGCTGCACGCGGGGGCGTTCGTCGCTAGCTGTCCGAAAGGTGAGCCTTTCTGACCAGCGGGACAGCCCTGATCACCTGACGGGTGCGTCGGCTTCTTGAGCGCTAGTCCGCCGGGTGACTCGGCCTGGTGAGGACAAGTAGCGCACATGTAGCTGTCAAGTAGCGCAGCGACCGGTATGCTCGGCGCGAATGTAAGGTTTGCCGCTCTCTCCTCCAAGCCGTCTGTCAGTGTTCATCGGGAAGCAGGCGGCGCGGAGCGCCCGGGCGTCGCCCGGCTGCGCCACAACCTCGGCATCGGGCATGCCCATCGCGTATCCCCTTCCCTTCGCCATATGGTTCCTCCCAATACCCCCTTTGCCCTCCCTTCCAGCTGGCGGCTGAGTGGCCAAGCGCCATCAATCCGCCGCGGCTCCACGCGTCTTGAATGTCTGCTGCCGTTCCAGGATACGACGGCGAATCGGGGGCGAGGCTGCTATAGTGGCCTAGCCCTTAGCGCGAGCAATCGGGCAAGCAGCAAGATTGGATGGCGGCGGACGTGCGAGAGGCCTTCAGCTTCGCCGGGGGCAAGCTGCGCGTTCCATTACCGCTCGCCGTCGAGCTGGTGACGGCCTTCCCGCAGGCGACGTTGGAGCGGTACGACTTTGCCGGCGGGGGCGGCTGGAACGGCGTCGACGGCTCGGACATCGGTCGGCTCATAGCGAGCGGCATGGTCGGCTTCGCCACGAGGGTTGCCGACGCCCTGGTGGCAGCAGGGACGGACGCCCCGTGGCAGGGCCTGCCCATCGACGCGCGGCTCGAAGACGCGACGCCCGGCTCCGCGCTCCAAACAGCGGGCGTCGCGCTGCATGACTACTTCGATGCGTGTCCCGGCGTCGGATGGGGGATCGCCAGCAAGCTGCTGCACCTCAAGCGGCCGGCGTTCTTCCCGATCGTCGATTCGGAAGTCGAGCGCTTGTATCGCCTGGAAGCCGGCAAGCTGGCCGGAGTAGCGTACCCGCCAGTGCAATCCTACTGGCAGGCCATTCGGAACGACCTCCTTGCCCCCGATCAGCAGGCGGCGGTCGAGGCCATGCGACTGAAGCTAGCCGCGAGCCCCGATCCCGGCGTCCAACGGCGGGCGGCCCTCAGCGTCCTGCGCCTTTGCGACCTCCTCATCTGGATGTCCAGGCCCGACCCGAACGAGGCGGGCAGCGCATCGGCCACGGCGACGCCCCCCCTGCCGCCAGCGATCAGTGGGCAGACGCTGCCCCGACAAGCGGGCTAGGCGCCGCCGATGCCCACGCTCAGCTTGCCGCGCGGATCATCGCACGGCGCCATGCGCTGGCCCGACGATGGTCGCGGCGTCCGCCCGGAGGCGACTCGTGGCCAGTGTCGGCCGCACCGGCATTGACGAGTTCTATCGAGCGAGGGAGGGACGGGCGCCGTACTGGCGCGGCTGCCCTAGTCACGCGGTAACAGCGCCCTCCTCACGCGCGGTATCCGACGAGCATTCACGACGGCCTCGCACAGGGAAGCTGCGCGCTCCGGGGCAAAATGGGGTCAAGTGCCGGAACAACGGGGAAGCCCCCTGTGCTCCCAGAGAGCCGACGGTCAGATTCGAACTGACGACTTGCTGTTTACGAAATAGTCCGGACCGGTTGTGGGTCGTCCCGCGCCGTCCCTCCGCCTCTGGAACTGTCTGGGACTTTGACGGTTTGGAACGCGGCGGCACGGCCCGCAACGACCGGATTGGGCTACTTTTTGGTCTACGGCGAAGCCTTTGAAGGGGGCGCTAGGCGACGACGATCAACCTTCTCGATGCCTCACTCGGGCATCTTCGCCGTCAACTCCTGACATAACTCGGAATGGTGCCGACGTGCATTAACTGAGAAGACCACATAGTGGGAGAGGCGGGCGAGGCGATGGGGACGGCGGGGAGAGCGTGGCCCCACCGCTTGGGGGATGGCGCCCACCGCCGCGTCGCACAGTGGCCCCATACGGGCTGAGCCGCAGAGAGCGAGCAAAGACTGTCGTCGGATCGGGAGAGAAGCGAATCGCTATCGCTTCGAGCCGGGGCGCATAAGATGCCAACTGTTCCATGCTGCGGGCGATCGTGAAGCAGGGGTGGCAGTGCCGCCGGGTCAACTCAGAGTCACGATCAAGGCACGGCGCAGACCGCGCACTCGCCTGCTGCTAACATCAGTAGGGCTACCCGGACCGCTCAGCAGACGTCGGGGAGCGGAGATTTGGGTAGTGCGCAATGCAGCCCCTACCACGTCTATTCGGCGGGAACGGCCTCTGGCTCCTTGCGGAATCGCGCCTTCAGGCGCTCCAGTTCCGGGTATTTCCCGGGACGGGAACTCCCACCCGGAATGAAGGCCACCTTACCATCCTGCTGGTCCTCGACGGGTAGCTGAGGGAGCTGAATGACCCGGATGGTGCTGGACCCGACACGCATCGTGCGCCCGGCAGGGCGATAGCCATGCCCGTGGGTTTCCGTCGGCATGCACGCCTCCCTTCTCGTTCCCTTGACTATAGCACACGGTAAACGAGACACACCTGACTTGGCGTCGCTTCCCAAGGCCGAGCCTTCAGTGTAGCGCCCGGCAATCCGCCAGAAGGGCAAGCGCGCAGTCGGCCAGCCAGGCGTAGAGATCATCGAGCGACCGCTCATCGAGACCACCCGTCCTGGTGCGCGGAAGGTCGAACAGCGCTCCGTCGACACGCGTAGTGGTCACATAGATCACGCCGAGCAGTACACCACCGCTTGCCCAATCGACAATTGGCACGGAGACGATCCCCGCATAGTCATCTGACGCCTGTCGCTCGTCAGCAGGCATCCCGTAGTCGTGCAGTGGATCGTTGCGTGAGAGACGCACGAGGTCGCCAGAGACGAACACCCGCCCTGCGACTCCCGTCGGCCGTTCCGGGTTGGCCGAGAAGAGCCGGCGACCAGGTGGCGGTGTACGTGGCTCGGCTGGGGGACGAAGACCGGTCCGGTTTCCGGCAACGTCGGATAGAGCGCAGCGTAGAGCAACTCGCCGAAGGACTGCAACTCTACCGTCGGATTGAGACGATGTTCTTCGTCGATACGGCGGCGGAGGTAGCCGGCCAACGCCAGATCATCCTTGAAGGTCCTGCGCATGAGTCGGATGTAGGGATCGTCGTTGAGCAGACGCGCCGCTGAAGAAGGATCCCACTGCTTCCAGGCGAGGATAAGCCGGTCGATCAGCTCTCCCCAGCCGGGCAGCCCGCATGGGATGGAGAGGCCGGAGCCTACCAGCGGCGCGATCTGCCCATTGCGAATGGCTGGCGCCAATCGCCGCGCTTGTTGGACGGCCGCTTCTGGAAGCAAGGGCGCCGGATTCTCTGCCACGCGTTTCCCTCCCTTCTCGTCGCCTGGCCAGCCATCAGTCTGGATCATTCTCATCGCCGACATTCACCAAGCTGCCCGTTCGTCCTGACGATGCCATAGTCAGGAGGGGTAAACGGTGATCGTTATGCATCCGCCTGCCAAATGCCGTAGGGTCCGATTTCGATGCGAGTCTGTTGTTCAAACGTCGCGCCGGGTGCCCAGCAGATGCGAGCCCGGGCTGGCACCGCCCCAAAGCCGGGCTTCTTCTCCATACGCGTCTCTCGACCGACCAATGGTTCTATGATGCCGGATACGCCTGTCACAGCCTTCGCACCGTCGAACTCCATGGCAAGAGTATGAGCCAGGGTCGGCCTTTTCCCTCCCACAATGAGTATCGGTCGATCTGCCAACGGCTCGACCATCTCGCAAAGGCCGAATAAGCTTACTGATGGCGCCGGTCTACAACTGGTTAGACGCACGCGCCCCCAACCATAGCGGCCCTCACCGCCCAGTTGTAGACGCTGGCATGCATCTTGCCATCCAGGTACGCCACCATCGCTCACCAGAACATAGCCGACGAGGTAGACGGTAGCACCGAGCCCATCCCCATCGGTATCGCCATCGCCGAGGCCGTCCAAGCTGGCGCCATCCAGTGGCCGCGTGCGTGGGCGGATCATTTCCACCTCGTGGAGGCTGCCTTCTTCAGCCGCGCCGCGCTGGATATCCAGTGCGGTGCCAGCATTACTGTCGAGTATGAGGTATTCGAAGCGCTCCGGCAATAGCCCCACGCGGCCGTAGACCACACCACCGTCAGCTTGGACAGGGTAGAGCGCATGAAGTGGATCCGAGATCAGCGCTGGGAAGAGGTAGGTGAAGGTCAGGCGCTCGTTGACCTCGTCGCCGACACGGCGATAGTCTTGAGAACTTGCCTTCCGGCCCGCCATTTCCGCTCTGTCTCGGGTCAGGCGAGCCGTGAGGGCACCCCACACATTCTTGGAGGGCACGTAGGGCCGCGTCTGCATCAGGTTGCCGATCTTGCGCCAGCCAATGTGCATGGGCGCGAGGAGTTGAAATACCACTTCGTAGGCGACCCAGCCTGGCGAGGGTGGGGGAGCGCGGTCTGGTTCAGACCGCGTCCGGTCGGCAGTTCTTGGTTCGCTCATTGCTGGGGGCAGAACATGGGAAGCTTTACGCTGCCCCTGACGCTTTCGCCGCCGAGAAGATGGCTTAGGCTTTCGCGGGGACGCCATCGCCGTTGCCTTCTTTGCCTGCAGCTTTGGCGCCATAGCGCACGTAAATAAGGGTCTGCTCGTATAGCTCTTTGACAAGGAGCAGTTTGTCGATGTCAACCGTCACCTGATCGGTAAGGTGCTGTGTGACGTCAGCCCACTTGTTCTTCGACCACTGCCCGCGCCCATCCGGCTTATTCTGTCCGGCTGGAAACCCCAGATTCAACGCCGTGATCTCTTCATATCCAAGGAGATTGAGCAGCTTGTTTCGGAGTACTTGTTTACCGTGTTCCGCGGGGAGGCGGGCAGGCAAGGTCGGCTTGACAGGTGGTGTTCAATAGAGGCGTGATGATAGCAGACGCCTGGCCGCCCAGCGACGGAGCCTTGATCGCCGAGAATGCCGCCCTGAGGAGACGCGTGGCCGCATTGGAGCAGCGCGTGGTCGAACTCGAAGCCGCGCTGAAGGCGGCGCTGGAGCAGCTCGAGGCGGCCCGTCGGGCCGGCAAGCGGCAGGCGGCGCCGTTCTCCAAGGGGCCGCCGAAGGAGCAGCCGCAGCGGCCCGGCAAGAAAGCGGGGCATCCGTCGGCGCACCGGGAGCAGCCGCCCCAGGTCAATCGGACCCTGGAGGTCACGCTGGCGCACGCCAGCTGCCTGACGTGCGGCGGCGAGCTGATCGACCACACCATCCAGGTGCAGTACCAGGTCGAGATTCCCCCGGTCACGCCGGTCGTCACCCAGTTCAACGTCGAGACGGCGCGCTGTGCGGCGTGTGGCGCACGCTTTCAGGCGCGGCATCCCGAGCAGACCTCGGACGCGCTGGGAGCGGCGGCGGTGCAGATCGGTCCCCGGGCGTTGGGCTTGGCGGCCGAACTCAAGCACGGGCTGGGCGTGCCGTATCGCAAAGTGGCGCACGTCCTGGAGGAGGCCTTCGGCCTGCGGGTCGCCCCGGGCACGCTGGCGCGGGCGGGGCAGCGGCTGGCGGCGAAGGCGGAGCCGACCTACCAGGTGCTGCTGACGACGCTGCGCCAGCAGCCGGTCGTCAACGCTGACGAGACGGGCTGGAAGATCGGGGGGCGCAACGCCTGGCTCTGGGTCTTCACCAGCAAGGCGCTGACCGTTTACACGATCGACCGGCGGCGCTCCCACGAAGTGGCGGAGCGGGTGCTGGGCCAGGACTTCGCCGGGATTTTGAGTGCGACTGCTTCCTGGCCTACGATGCGCTGCCCTACCGGCAGCACAAATGCACCGGCCACCTGCTGCGGCGCTGCGGCGAGGTGCAGGCGGCCAAGACCGGGGCGGCGGCGGCGCTGAGCCGGCGGGTGGCGCGGCTGCTGCGGGGGGCGATGACGTTGCGCGAACGGCGCGAGCGGCTGGGCGAGGCGCGCTATCAGCAGGCGTGTCGGAAGCTGGAGGCGGCGCTGGATCGGCTGCTGGAGGCGGAGCAACCCGACCCGGACAACGCCCGGCTGGTGAAGCTGCTGCGCAAGCACCGCACGCAGCTCTTCACCTTCCTGTACGTCGAGGGGCTGGCGCCGACGAACAACGCCGCCGAGCGGGCGATTCGTCCGGCGGTGCTGGTGCGGAAGATCTCGGCGGGCAACCGCAGTGACCGGGGGGCCACGACGCACGCGGTCCTGAGCAGCGTCATCCGGACGTGTCAGCAGCAGGGGCGCGACTTCCTGGCGGCAGCGGTGGCGTTGCTGCGCCAGCCGCGACCGGTTGCGCTGCCGCTGACCGGTTCGGCGGCGGGGCAGCCGGTCGCGGCCGTCGCGCGCGGGCCCTAGCGACGACGGGCAGGAAGACCGCGCGATGGGTGGCGGCCTCGCGCCAGGCTGCACAGGGCAAAAGGCAGCGGCCGGCTATTGACCGGCCCTCCCGCGCTATACTATACTGAACGCGGTAAACAAGTACACGCTATCCTATCGCCGAATGCGGAGGCACTCGTGCAAGCACGAGGTATGGAGGGCGTGCAGGATGGGACGTGAGGGATCGGTCGCTTCGCCGCGCGCCGGGACACTCCTTCCGCGCACGCACGAGCCCGCCATCGTGCGGCCCGCGACCGGGCTGCTGGCCACCCTCGCCGGGGTGGCCTTCGTAGCCCACATGCTCGTCGCCGGCAACTATGGCTACTTTCGTGACGAGCTGTACTACATCGCCGATGGCCGGCATCTGCAGGCCGGCTACGTCGATCAGCCGCTGTTGATGGGCTGGCTGGCGGCGCTCCTGCGGGTCATTGCCGGCGACAGCCTGGTGGCCATCCACGTCATCCCGGCGCTGGTCTGTGCCCTGATCGTCGCCGTCACCGGCCTCATGGCGCGCGAACTGGGCGGTGGCCGGTTAGCGCAACTGGTCGCCGGCGTAGCAGCCCTCTTCACCCTGGTCTTCATGGCAGCCGGGTCGATCTTCTCCATGGATGTGCTCGATCTGCTCTGGTGGGCGCTCGCCAGTCTCCTCCTCATGCGCCTGCTGCGGCAGGACGCGCCGCGCCTGTGGCTGCTCGTCGGGCTGGTCGTCGCCGTCGCTCTATTGACCAAGCTGACCGTGCTCTTCTTCTGCCTCGCCCTGGCCCTGGCCCTGCTAGTCACGCCCGAACGTCGTTACCTCCGCACCCCCTGGCCGTGGCTGGCGGCCGGCATCGCCTTCGTGGGCCTGCTGCCCTACCTCCTCTGGAACGCCCTCAACGGCTGGCCCACATGGCAGTTCTATCACCACTATGGCGGCGTCGGTGCCACCGGCCCGCTGGCCTTCTTCGCCGCGCAGCTCGGCCAGATGAACCCGATCGCCGTCCCCCTGGCCGTCGCCGGCCTGGTATTCTATTTTCGCACGACCGGCGCGCGCTATCGTCTGCTGGGCTGGGTCTTCGTCTTCGTCTACCTGATGCTCACCGTCCTGCGCACGAAGCCGTACTTCCTTGCTCCCGCCTACCCCATGCTCTTTGCAGCTGGAGCGGTGGTGTTCGAGCGACTCCGCCTGCGACCACGGCTTGCCTGGCTGCGGCCGACCTATGTCGCCCTGCTGGCCCTCGTCGGAATACTGCTGGCGCCGGATGTCATGCCCATCCTGCCGCCGGCCACGGCCGTGCGCGTCTATGGGTCCCTCCAGCAAGTGCTTGGCGACCGGCTAGGCTGGGATAGCCTCACGCAAACCGTCGAGCAAGTCTATGCCGCGCTGCCGCCCGCGCAGCGCGCGCAAGCCTGTGTGCTGACCAGCAACTATGGCGAGGCCGGCGCGCTCCAGCAGCTTGCCCCTCGTGGCCACCTGCCGCCAGTGATCAGCGGGCACAACAACTACTACCTGTGGGGGCCGGGCAGGTGTACGGGGCAGGTGCTCATCGTGGTGGGGTATTCGGCGAGGGACATCCAGGGCGTACGGGCCCTCTACGCCCAGATCACGCTTGCCGCCACGGAACGGTGTCGGTACTGCGTGAGCTATGAGCAGACCCTGCCCATCTACGTCCTCTCCGGCCCGACGAGCCCGATCTTCCCGCGGCAGTGGCCTTTGGTCAAGCACTATGACTGAGCGCTGCGAAGATCCTCTCCTCAGGCAAGACTGCGACCTGGGAGGGTGGGGTCTGCTGATCATCGCGGTACGGCAGGGCCGCCCAGCACTGCCTGGTCCCAGCGTCGGAGCGCCGCACGCACGTTGTCGATGTACCCCGCATCAAGTGAGAGCGTGCCGCGGTAGCCGAGCCAGTCAGTCAGGCGCCAGCGCAGGTTGTCCAGCATCTGCACGGGGACGAACCACGGGAAGGCCTGCCGGTCAGCCTCGCCCAGCGGTCGGACTGCTTCGTACCCGGCGAGGAAGGCATCCGAGTACTCCGGCTTCCCACGGGTAAGCCACGTCGGCACGCCGTAGGGATCGCTCGCCCGCCAGCCAGGGCCAGCCGAATCAAAGTCATAGAAGGTGATCCGCCCGCCGGGGTGGACGTGGAGGTTATCGAGACTCACATCGCCGTGGCAGACGCCCCACTCCAGGCCTTGCGTCGCTAGTGCGACGAGCCGTTCGCGAGCCCTGACGGCAAGCTGCCGCAGAAACGTCCGCTCCTCGGGCCGACCGGTCAAGCGTGCCAGGACCACGTCCAGCGCCTGATCAAGCGATCCGAATGGGTCCAGCGGGCGGCGCGGGAATGCGGAGCGGAAGTCATTCGAGGCCTGATGGAGTTGCGCCAGCGCCCGGCCGACACCACGGTAGAGCGGCACGGAGGGACCTTCAAGCTTCGCTCCGTCCGCGAACGGGAAGCTATACTGAACGCGGTAAACAAGTACCGACGATGCTCTTTCAGGCCGGAGAGCATCCGAAGATCGTGTCAGAACGGCTTGGTCACAGCAGCGTTGCACTCATGCTGGACACCTATACCCATTACGTGCCAGGGCTGGATGACGACACGGCCGCCAAGGTATAGCGGCTGATCCGGCCGAACACGCCGGGCCAACCAGATGGCAGCCTAGGGCGGATTGGTCCCAACATTGGGCCTAAGGGTACTGATGACGGCTCTCCGAGTGACATTGGAGGGTCGTCCCCCTCTGGTAGCGAGAGAGCCGACGGTCAGATTCGAACTGACGACTTGCTGTTTACGAAACAGCCGCTCTACCCCTGAGCTACGCCGGCGTGGCCCCAACCACTCTACCACACCGCCTCCCCTGTCCCTGTTCCACCTCCAGTCGCCTTCCAGCGCTATACTCCGGCGCAGTACGGGTGTGGTCCCGCGCGGCTTCGCCGGCCGTGCGCTCGCAGAGGAAACGTCAAGCATGGCTTCACCAGGAAAGCTCTCCGGTCACGTCGCCATCATCACCGGCGCCTCCAGTGGCATCGGCCGCGTCACCGCCCGCCGCTTCGCGGAGGAAGATGCTGCCGTCGCCCTGATCGCGCGCCGTGCCGGGGCCATTCAACAACTCGCTGCCGAGATCACCGCCACCGGAGCTCGCGCCATTGCCGTCCCAGCAGATGTCTCCCAGTGCCCCCAAGTCGAAGCCGCCGTGCAAGAGGTCCTCAACCAGTTCGGCCGTGTCGACATCCTGGTCAACAACGCCGGTATCAACACCAAGCGCCGCAGCCTCGCTGAAGCGACTGTTGAAGACTGGACTCGGGTCATCGACATCGACCTCAATGGCGTCTATTACTGCGTGCGCGCCGTGCTGCCAGCGATGCGTGCGCAACAGCGCGGCACCATCATCAACATCTCGTCGCGCGCTGCCAAGCTGCCATCGGCCCAGCCTGGCGCTGCCTATATCGCCGCCAAAGCGGGCATCGTCGGCCTCAGCTACGCCATCAATGAAGAGGAGTGGCGCAACGGCATCCGCGCCTGCGCCATCGAGCCAGGTGAAGTCGACACCGAGATCATGCTGGCCCGCCCCGTCGTGCCCACCGAGGAGCAGCGCGCTGCCATGCTCACTAGCGAGGACCTCGCCGAGACCATCCTCTTCATCTGTGCCCTGCCACAGCGCGCTTCTGTGGAGGAACTCTACATCCGTCCGCGCGTGCGTTCCTAGAGCACGAGGAACAGCCGGGCGCACACGCACAGCGATCTCGGCGCCACCAGGATCAGCCTTTCACAGCACCGTGGGTCAAGCCCGTCACGATAAACCGCTGCACGAGCAAAAACAGCACCACAGCAGGCAAGGCGCTCACGATGCTCGCCCCCATGAGCTGGTTCCAGAACACCGCACCGCCCGCCTCGCCCGCCGCCAGGTACCCAGGTAGCCCAACGCCGAGCGTCTTCGTCGCGGACGACGTGAGCACGCTCGCAAAGAGCACCTCATTCCACGAGAGCAAGAATGAGAAGATGAACGCGACCACCATCCCAGGGACAGTGAGAGGGAGGACGATGTGGCGGAGCAACGAGAGCCGAGAACAGCCGTCTACGAGACCCGCCTCCTCGAGCTCCAGCGGCAACCCGGAGATGTAGCTCGCGAGCATCCAGATCGAAAAGGGCAGAGCGAAGGTCAAGTAGGTGAGCACGAGCCCTTGATACGTGCCGATCAGTCGCACGTGGAGTGCGTTCTGAATGATCACAAAGATGATGAAGACTGGCAACAAGAGCATCTGCGCCGGCACGGTCTGCACACCAACAAGCATACCGCCAAAGAGCGTCCGCCCACGGAAGCGAAAACGCGCGAACACGTAGGCGCCACCCAAGGCAAACATCGTGGCCAGCAGGGCCGTTGCCGTCGAAACGACCAGAGAGTTCCGCAAGTACAGCGCCAGATTCACACTGATCCACATGTCGTGCCAGGCCGAGAAATCGAGCACTTTGGGGAGAAAACTGCCCGATTCAATCGCCGATTCTTGAGTCACAGAGATGGAGAGCATGTATAGCAGCGGGATGACCACGATGAGCGTGTATAACGCGAGCAGCACGATGCGGACGCCACCAGTAATGCGACGCCCGGCTGATTTCGACACTGCCATCAGTTTGCCCCCAACCGGACCACGCGGATGTACACCACTGCTGGAATCAGGATGATGACGAAGTGAGAGCACTGACATAGCGCTACCTAGGCCGAAATTGAACACTTGGAAGGAGTTGATGTACACCGTCACAGGAAGCACATCCGTCGCCGGAGGCGGTGGCGTACCAAACATCACGAATGGGAGAGCAAAGTTGTTGAAGTGATTAATCGTCGAGAGCAACGCCGCCAGGGCGAGCGTCGGCCAGATGATCGGAAGCGTGACTCTGAACAAGCTGCTCACCGGCCCAGCACCATCCACGGTGGCTGAATCATACACGTCGCTCGGAATGCCCTGCAGCGCCGCCAGAGCCATCAAGTAGATGAAAGGCCAGGTCGCCCACACATCGGCCATGACCAAGGCCCAGAAGGCGTTGGGACCGATGAGCCAGAACGTCTCCTTGCTTGCTAGGTGCAGAACACTTAGCATCTGGTCGACAAGACCAAAGCCGTTGAGAAACATGAGACGCCAGACGATGCCATTGACAAATGTCGGAATCACGTAGGGCAGCAAGAAGAGCGCCCGGAATACTCCGCGCGCAGGGAACTGCTCATTCAGCAGCAGGGCCGCACCCACTCCTACTGGCAAGATGATGAGTGTTGTGAGAATTGAAAAGCTCAAACTCACGGAGATCGACTGCGAAAAACTCGCACCGATCGCGTTGATCTGACCAAAACTCGTGATGTAGTTGCTCAAGCCGATGAATGGAGCCGAGATCCAGTGCGCGATCGTGTACTGGTTGAGGCTAGTAAGGCTCACCCATACGCCGAGGATGAAGGGCACGACCACCACAACAACCAACAACACGACTGTGGGGATGAGGAGACTGAACGGAGGGGCAAAGGCCCGACCACCGCGCTTCGATGAGGCCTGCCGGAGCGAGCCTGCTGCAGCTGCAGTGTCTGTGCTCACTCCGGCATCCTCCTAACGCGTGCCTGCCAGGAACGGCTCACGTCGATCACGTGCGCCCTTGACGGACCACCCTACGGCTCGACGCTACGACTTCTTCTGGGCATCGAGCAGCGACTGTATCTGACCATTCGTCGCCGCTAGTGCCTTCTTGAGGTCGCCGGTCTTGTAACTCTTGGTCGCATACTCTGCTGCGATCTTGCTCGCAACACCGCCAACAACCGTCTCGATCGGCCCCCAGGCGCCTGTGAGAGGTGTGGCGTAGGCGTGATCCTCAGCGCTCACAAAGGCCTTCCACACCGGCGTCTGGAGCTCCGGCTGCTTGTAGGCTTCCGTGATGGCCGGCATGTAGCCATACGACTTGAGGAACTGCATTTGCTGGGCCACATCGGTGACGTAGCGCAGCCACAGCAGTGCGTCATCTTTCAGCGAGCTGTACTTGGCCAGAGTGAGGTATTGACCCGAGACAAAGGTCTGTACCGGTACTCCGCCCGAGGGTAGGCTCGTCATGCCATACGGCACCGTCGGCATCGGAGCAAAGGCGTATTTGCCCTTGACCGCGGACTTGTCGAGCGTGGGGATGGTCGTGGGGCCCTGCATCACAAGGAATCCGATGTCCCCGGAGGCGAATTTGTTGAGCTGGTCCACACCCTTAAACGTGGCATCGGCCGTGTTGGCGATGTCGAACTTGGACATCCAGTCGAACCAGAAACGGAAGGCTTGATAGACCGGCTCGCTGTCCATTGTCGCCTTCGCGAGGTCTTCGGTGATAAAGTCACCGCCGAGCTGCTTCGCCAGCACCCAGGTGATGTGCCAGGGGTCGAACGGATCAGACGGATCCATGACGGTGCCATACTGACCCTTGGATGCGTTGGTCATCTTCTTTGCGGCATCGACAAACTCGGTCCACGTGGTTGGCGGCTTGGCGCCAGCCGCACCAAGGAGCTCGGTGTTGTACACCAGTGCGAACGGGAGCATGTACTCCGGTACAGCAATAAGCTCATTAGGCTTCAGGCCGCTCATCTTGAGCTGGGCTGCGAAGAACTTGCTCTCGCCACCAAGAACGGCCCAATCCGCATTGGTCAACACGACGAAAGCACCAGTCGCAGCGGCCGTCGGCACGAGTGTCGAGCCGAACTCGAAGACGTCGGGGCCGCTGCCCGAGGCAAGCGACGTCTCGATCTTCGACGACTCCTCCGCAGGTGAGTTGTAGGTGCTGTATTGCACTTTGACGCCGCTATTCTTGCCCTCGAACTGAACGATCAGCTGCTTGAGGAGTGCGTCCTGAGCACCTGGCGGAGAGTTAATCTTGCTAATAAACAAATTGAGCGTACCCGGCTTCGCCGTTGGGAGACTGGCGGCCGCGGCTGTCGACACTGCGGATGAGGTCGCCTTGCTGGTCGTCGCGCTTACTGCCGAGCTCGTACTTGTGGCTGCCGGGCTCGTCGTCGTTGCCGCAGAGCTGCTCGAGACTACCGAGCTCGACGCCGCTGTCGTTGAGGAAGTCGATGAGCTCGTCGCACTCGCACTCGAGCCACAAGCGGCCAGGAGCGGTGCGGCCGCCGCCGCTGCCACGATCGTGCCGAGAGCCTTCAGGGCCCGCCGCCGGCTGTGTCTCACCATCGAGACCTCACGATCACCTTCGTTGATCATCACAAACTCCTTTCAAGGGAACATTACGGTGCGATGCATTGAGACCTCCTAGCAAAGGAAGACGCTCGGTGGCCGAGAAATGTCTGCGTTCTGCGGCAGCAACTCGGCAGATGTCCCAGCTTCCATCCAAAGAATACTGCATCGAGAGTGCCAAAATCGATTAGGTCCTAGACGGCTGTGAAGTCACGAGGATGCAGGAACGCCCATGATAGCCTGCCACGTCTGGTCATAGTCATTTTTGAGGTTCTGATGCAAGCGCGCATTTTCCACGGCAACAGCCCCCAAATTTGCCAATGCCTGTAAAAACTCTACTTCTTCGTCGTCGAACCTTCGCACGCGGTCGCTGTAGACTCGCAGCACTCCGATCGGCTGGTCTCGCAGCTGCAACGGCACGCAGAGGATCGAGACAATCCCTTCCTGCTCGGCCGATTGTGGGTACTGAAACCGGCTATCAGTGCGAGCATCCTCAAGCCAGACTGCCCCCTGGTGAAGTGTCTCCTGGTCCAGAGGGCTGTGCTGGAGATCAACGGGTCCCTTCACACGATAGGCTTCACTCAACCCGTAGGAAACACGCTGAAGCAAGCTCTGGCCATCGTCGTCGAGCAAGCGCAGCGAAGCTGCTTTGGCGTGCATTGCCTCAGCGACGTGACGCACCAGCAGATCCAGCACGACGTCAAGATCGAGACTCGATACCACTTCCATCGTCACTCGGTAGAGCGTGCGCCAGAAGCTTCGCTCCTGCACTGTTTCTGGGGAGTCTGCCATAGTGAACGTCCTCTCAGCTGCCAGCCAGGCCGGGCTTGGAGACAGTGTTGACTTCGATTGTCTATACTATAGCTTCTGCCGGGGAGGCCGGCCTCGTGGCGGCGCATCACGGGAGTTGTTGCGCCACTAGTCTGTTGACAGCGGAGGCACAACACCGACGATGGGTCTGTTCCGCGGACTGAGACGGCCCGAAGCTGATGCCCTACCCCAAGATGTCACCGCAAACACGTTTCTCGTGCCTATTGCTGGCAATGAGGTTGACGAGCAGGTCGTCCGCCTCGCCTGCACACTCGCGCGTCGCCAGCAGTCGCGTGTCGTCATGCTGCACATCATCGAAGTGCCACGCAGCCTTCCAGTCACGGCAGACATGAACATAGAGAGCAGCCGTTTCGCCCTCGAGCGCGCAGCGCAGGTCGCCGAGAAGCTCGGCATTCAAGCAACGACGGAGGTCATTCAGGCCCGTGACGCCGGAGGCACGATCGTGGATGAGGCGAAGAACATGGAAGCTGGATTGATCCTGCTGGGGTTGCCACGTCTCCAGCGCATGGGTACGCCAAGCCTCGGCAAGACGGTGCCGCACGTCCTCCTTCACGCTCACTGCCGCGTCATCGTTGTCCGCCCAGCGTGAACACGCCCTCCTCGCCGAGACCCTGTAGGCTCGTGCCATTTCGCCAGAGACAGCCCGGATGACTGTCTCTCGCAGCAACCACGAGCCGGAACTCCTGATCTCTAAGCCGGTATTATGATGAAGGGATTAGGAGAAGCCTTGTCCTTCGAGGACCATGATCTTTGCCAAGATCCCGGTGTGGACAGCACGGAGGCACGGCGAGGTAATGGAGCCGCGGATCGCCTGAGATCGAGCTCACGGGTTCGCTATGGAGGCCAAGCGCTCAATGGACACACCGGTAGAACACCCCCAAGACTCGGTGGCGTCTGCGGCACAGTCTTCCACCTCCGATCTCACAGCCACGCCAATGCTCCCCGACGTCTCCCGGCTCGATGATCAAGAGCATCAAATGCTCGAGCAGAGTGGTCGCCGCTGGGCCCGCGTCTATCCGCGGCCATCAGCGGATGAGATCCTCCTGGGTGATCCGCTCAGAGAGGTTGTCCGAGCACGAGACCACGGTGGCTTCTACGTGCGCGTCCGTTCGTCGGAGCAGTTTGAGATGGCTGATCCTGGCGTGCTGCGCGCCACTCGACTCGCCTCAGTATCCGACAGTCCAATAGGGCGTGCTACTGCCGTCGCCAAGCGTGTGCTCGTCGGCGACCCACTCTCCCTCCGGAGCTACACGCACGAGCGTCTCACCAAGATCAAAGCGCTGGCGGTGCTCTCCTCCGACGCGATCTCTTCGGTTGCCTATGGTCCCGAAGCGATCCTCTTGGTGCTCATGGTCGCCGGCACGTCGAGCTATTCACTCTCCTTGCCCATTGCTGCTGCCATCGTACTCCTGATGATCATCGTGGGCGCCTCCTACCGCCAGACCATTCGTGCCTATCCTAAAGGTGGCGGGAGCTACATCGTCGCGCGGGACAACCTGGGGGATATCCCTGGGCTCACTGCCGCCGCTGCTCTCATGACCGACTACACGCTGACGGTCGCCGTGAGCGTCGCTGCTGGGATCTCTGCCATCATTGGCGCCTATCCTGCGCTAGCACCGGAGCGAGTACCCCTCGGTCTTCTCTGTATCGCCGTCATCTTCATCGGCAACCTCCGTGGTATCCGCGAGGCTGGCACGATCTTCTCCATTCCAACTTACGCCTTCATCATCGGGATGTATGGGCTCGTCCTCGGCGGCTTCTGGCTCTTCTTCACCGGGCGGGTAATTATCCACCCGTATCCCCCGATACAGGCTACGGAAGGCATCTCTCTCTTCCTCCTGCTTCGGGCCTTCTCTAGCGGCTGCTCCGCCATGACTGGGGTCGAGGCCGTCTCCGATGGTGTTCCTGCCTTCCAGAAGCCCGAGTGGCGCAACGCTCGGACGACGCTCGTGTGGATGATCACCATTCTGGCGTCGATCTTCGCTGGAGTGGCCATCCTTGCTCACCTCTACCACTTGCCACCTGATCCTACCGGCGATTCGCCGCTACTCTCCCGGCTGAATCAGGAAGTATTCGGTCACAGCCCAATCTACTTCGGTATCCAGTACGCCACTTTCCTCATCCTCATTCTGGCAGCGAACACCGCCTTCTCAGACTTTCCTCGCTTGCTCTTCTTCCTTGCTCGCGATGGCTTCGCGCCTCACCTTTTCCGGCGAGTGGGGGATCGCCTTGCCTTCTCCAACGGCATCATCACCCTCGCAATCGTTGCTGCCCTTCTCTATGCAGTCTTCGGGGGCCTGACCG
>JAMCTA010000107.1:0-659 GCA_023381895.1 Chloroflexota bacterium | reverse complement strand
ATCCTTTACCCTGTCCCAGGCAGGTATGGTGCGGCGCTGGCACCGTGAGAGCAAACGCGCCTTGGCAAACAACGAAGGGCTTCCTTCGCCGCCCTCTCGCGGCTGGCGAGCGCGGGCCCTCATGAATGGCATTGGAGCGGGTGCGACACTCCTTGTGCTCGTCATTGCTGCTGTGACCAAATTCACCGAGGGCGCGTGGTTCGTGATCGCGTTCATCCCCTGTCTTATCGGCTTGTTCTTACTCATCAACCGGCACTACGACCGGGCCGATCGTGACCAGCGCCTCGAGCAGCCCCTTGCACCCGAAGACATCCACAACATCGTGATCTGCCCCATCTCGGATCTCCGTCAGCCCGCTCTCCGCGCCCTCGCTTACGCACGCTCGCTGAGTTCACACGTCATCGCAGTCCACGTCAGTCAAGATGAAGAAGATCGCGACCGCATGCGTGCGAAGTGGCGCGTATGGGGAGAATACGTTCCCCTGGAAATCATCGAGTCTCCCTACCGTGGCGTCGTTCTCCCGCTAGTGTCCTACATCGACGCTCTGAAAGCCCGGCATCCAAACGACATCATCACAGTCGTGCTTCCAGAGTTCGTGCCCGCACATTGGTGGGAAAGTATTCTCCACAACCAGACGGCCTTGCGCCTCAAGCGCCACT
>JAMCTA010000146.1:33001-33331 GCA_023381895.1 Chloroflexota bacterium | reverse complement strand
GGTATACTGCAGAGAGGAGTCGTATGGCAGCCCGTTCGGCCACGCGGAGTGGCACATCGGTGATCATCGCCTCCGGCACGAATCCTCGCGCTCTGGTCGACGCCGCTACTGGCACGCCCATTGGCACGCTCTTCCTTGCTCAAGCTGGTGTTGAAGGCCGGCGCCGCTGGCTGGCCACCGGCATAGCCGGCCGCGGGCGTGTCACGATCGATGCCGGCGCAGTTCAAGCGCTCGTCAGCGGCGGGAAGAGCCTGCTCGCAGCAGGCGTGTGCTCCGTCAGTGGTCACTTCGTTCGCGGCGACCCCGTCCTCATCTGCACACAAGAGGGAA
>JAMCTA010000146.1:0-32991 GCA_023381895.1 Chloroflexota bacterium | reverse complement strand
GATCGCCGGTCACCACTCTCACGAGATCGCCCCCTTGCTCGGCTACACCTACGGACCAGAAGTTGTGCATCGCAACAACCTTGCAGTGCTCCGATAGGGTCAACGCCCCCGCATGTTGAGAAGGGACACGCCATGACGGAACACCTAGCGCTGCTCGCGAGTGATGTCCCCGTCGACCCGCTCCAGCCGACGACCCGGGTCAATGGAGCTCGAATCGCTACCACTGAGGCGTTGCGTGCCATCTTTATCCACGGCACGTTCGATGCTTACGATGTCTTTGTTCAAGAAGATCACGCCCAGGACCCCGCAGCCTACATCGCACAGTGGGCCCAGCACGGAGCACCGCTGGAGCGCGTCCGCTTCATACCCCTTCCTCTCGTCCGCCAGGCGCTGCAAACGCGGCGCTACGTCGCAGTTCACGACCCCAGCTCACCGCGTCTGGCTCGACTCGCGAGCCTAGTGCGACCGCTCGCACCGGAGCCGACGCCACTCACCGCCACCGTGCACAGCCTCAGCTACGCCAACCTCATACCGCAGTTCATCGATGCGCTCGTGATCGGTCTGCAACCGTTTGACAGCACATTCTGTACATCGAGCGACGCACGTGCCACGTTGCAACACATCCTGACGCACCTTACATCGGCATACCAACTCTCCGTCACGCAACCACTTCATCGATTTGATCTCGCACCGCTCGGAGTGGACACTGCCTACTTCGCGCCAACACTCAACGCGCTGGAGTCCCGCCGCATCCTCGGACTAGATCCCGATTACCGCTATCTTCTCTACTTCGGCAGGCTGTCCCCCTTTGATAAGGCAGACCTGGATGTGCTCCTTCGCGCCTTCGCACACCTCCTGAGCCAGCGTCGATCACGCTCTCTCCGACTCATCCTCGCTGGCGACGACACGCAACGCTACTCGGGCTTTCTCCGTTCTCGCGCCCAACAGCTCGGGTGCGCCCCGGAAGTCCTGCTCTTCCCTGACGTTTCCGGCTTGCAAAAGCGTTTGCTGCTCTGGGCCACAGATATCTTCGTGAGCCCCGCCGACAGCCTGCAAGAGTCCTTTGGCATCGCTGTCATCGAAGCTATGGCAGCGGGGTTGCCCGTCGTCGTTTCCGACTGGGGCGGATATCGGGACATCGTTGAAGAGGGCGTGCAGGGATTCCGTATCCCGACGATCTGGGGGGACGTGACCTCAGCTATCGACATCCAGAGTGAGCTAGGAAACTTCGTGACTGACCATGTGATGTTGGGACAAGGCATCTCTGTTGATGAAGAGAGCTTGCTCCAGCGCCTCAGCGACCTTCTCGAGCACGAGGAACAGCGTCAAGCAATGAGTGCGGCCGCTCTGAAGCGAGCCAAGCTCTTCGATTGGAGCAGCATTGTGCAGCGGTATGAGTCTCTGTGGCGTGAGCTGAAGCAGGAGGCACTGCAGCAGACCCTCACGGAGCGACCACCGGTCCGCTTCCCTTTTGGAGAGCTCTTCACACACTACCCCACCCATCTTCTCGCTCCTGACGACCTCATCGAGCGACGACCGGGAGCACTCCAAAATCCGCCGGTGGCACCACAGATCAAGCAGCTCCTCCCGGACACCGTTTTTGAGCGCCTCCTCGGTGTGCTTCAGAATGGCCCCCAGCGAGTGAAGACGCTCGCTCGGAACGAGCAAGAGCGCCTGGCGCTACTCTGGCTGCTGAAAGCAGGGCTCCTTCGCATCCGCAAGCTTCCGCCCCCGCGTGAAGCCGAAGTCTCACACTAGCCACGCGCAGCGAGATCAGCTATTCCTATTCTCGGAGAGCCCTGAGAAGGCCGTGCCAGTGATGCAGGCACAATTCAATCCATGGCCCGACCAGCAGCACGGCGACTGCGAAGGAGACGAGTGAAAAAATGAGACCAGCCTCATCACAGAGCTCGACGACGCGCTGGAAGACGTCCCCGCTTCCGAATGCGGGTGAGGCTGGAGTGATCGGGTAGCGGCTCATCAAGGTGATAGCCGAGGTACCACCGGCGCGCCAGGTTCAGGCTGGCTAGCTCGATGAGCTGCCGCTCCGAGCGGATGCCCTCGAAGAACATGATGAGCTGCAAGCGGAAGAAGACGACGGGATCGATGGAGAGGCGCCCATTCGTGGCGTAGCACTCGTTGACCCAGTCCCGGATGAAGCGGAGATCAAGTTTGCGGTCAAGATGACGGTAGAAGTTGCTGGCGGGCACGAGCGCCTCGAGCGACGTCAGGATGGGGCGGTCGAAATCGCAGGATTTGACGGGGCCCAGCATGGCAGGAAAACCTTTTCTTCTCTCGCTACAACGCTTCAGCGCGGCGTGCCGCGTCCAGGGAAGGGAAGGTGGGAGAGAAGCCGAGCTCTGCTCGGCTGCGCATCGTATCAACGATCCCTTCCCATTGGTCAAAGGAAGCGGGCATCACGTCTGCCGGTACTGACTGACTGATCACCCACGCGATCACCCCAGCCGCTATCGGTTCATCGCCGGCCACGTTGAACACCCGTCCATCGCCCACCGCGACGTTGAGCACGCGTATCGCCGCCTGCGCCACATCGGCGTGGTGGACCATATGCAGACGCCTGGCGGGCGGCCAGGAACGCATGATGGAAACGAACTCGGCGAGATGGGGATCACCATCACCGTAGACGAACGCGAGTCGCAGGATAGACAGGGTCGTTTGATCTCGGCATGTACGAAGCAAGTAGCGCCGGAGCCCTCATCACTTCGGGTGTCTCGCCCAGTGCTGCTGTAACTTCCGTCTTGCTCGTACGCCTGACCAGCACGGCAGTTTCGGTGGTATGCGGGACACTCGCTCTCGCGCTTCTCCGTCCTAGCGCGCAACTATATCCCGGCCAGAGCCCGTCACCATAGTCTTCTATGAAGCTGGGGTCGGGGGCAAGTCGGGTGATCCTCGCGCTGGCTACGTCACGGAGCCGCTATGCTATGCCATATGCTCATCCTGCGTCCGCACGTCACATTCACTGTAGAAGGGCATCTAGGTTGAACAACCCTCCTCAGCTCCTCCCGACCGAGCACGACGGATCTATTGGCGGGCTGCAGTACCGCGTCCAGGGCGAGCTGGTGCCCATTCTCCACCTCCGGCTGGATGGCAGCATCAACGTATTCTTCGAGCATCACATCCTCCTCTGGAAGGACCCGCAGTTGCAGATCGGACTCCGCGGACGGGGAGCACTCAAGCGGATGATCGCCGGGATGCCAATGTACATCACGGAGACACAGAGCGCCGGAGAGATCGCTTTCTCCCGAGACGGGGCGGGGCAGATCTTTAGCCTCCACCTCCGTCCAGGGCAAACGATCCTCGTCCGCGAGCATCAGTTCCTGGCAGCCACAGGGAATCTCGACTACGGTTGGCAGCGAGTCCGCGGTATCTCGAACATGTTGCTTGGAGGAACGGGCTTCTTCGTCGACCACTTCTCAGCACGCAACGACGAGGGGGTCGTCTGGCTGCACGGATATGGCAACGTCTTCGAGAAGACGCTGGCCCCTGGGGAACAGATCGATATCGAGCCGGGCGGGTGGATTTATCGTGACGAGAGCGTGCGGATGGACCAGACGATGTACGGTCTGCGCACCGGGCTCATGAGTGGCATTCAGCTCGTGTGGAATCGCTTTACCGGCCCTGGGCGCGTCGGCATCCAGTCGATGTACCTGCACCTGGAGACAGCGGAGTGACCGTGCCAGCAGTCACCGGTGGAGAGAACCGTGGTCGGCGCGTGCTTGGTCGCACCGGCTGGCAAGTATTTCCCTTGAGTCTCGGCAGTGGCTGGATCGGCATCGTGCCAGGTCAGTCACCAGAGACTAGCGATGACATCGCGATTGCCACGGTTCAGCGTGCGCTCGCACTTGGCCTGAATTATGTCGATACATCTCCATCGTATCGTGGCGGTGAAAGCGAGCGCCGTCTCGGACTGGCTCTTCAAGGAGTTCCACGTCAATGTGTCATCCTCGCGACGAAGGTTGGCACGCATCCACTGCGCCCAGGAGACTACTCCGCGGCCGCCGCCTGCTGGAGCATCGAACAGAGCTTGCGAGCGCTTAACACCGACTGGATCGATGTGGCCCTTGTGCACGATCCTCCCACCCTTGAGCCGGTGTTTGCTACCGGCGGCACGCTGGCTGGCCTAGAGCGATTGCGTGCAGAGGGGCTCATCCGGGCCATCGGCATCGGCGTCCAGAACCACGAGTTCTTGCGCGCCGCGATCCTCTCCGATCGCTTCGACGTGGTGCAAGCCCCGTACGACTACAGCCTGATGCGTACGACGGCGCTTCCGCTCATCACTCTCGCCTGGGAACGCCACATTGGCTACATCAATGCCTCACCATTCCAGCAAGGACTGCTGTCCGGTCCACACCCACGCCAGGTGATGCAGGTCCGCTCATCCACACCGGCCTCCGCGGTCCGTTCCGCAGACATCGCCCGCGCCACGGCAGTGTGGGAGTGGGCAACGGCGCGAGGTATTGATCTCCGCACCCTCGCCATCCAGTTCTGCCTCCGCGAGCAGCGAATCGCCACGACGTTGGTCGGACCGCGCACAGCGGAGGAACTGGAAGAAGACGTTGCCGCCGCCACATCCTTGGTGCTCCCCGAGCACTGGCGGGCACTGGATAATGCCCTGCCAACCTTCCCGCCACCTGCCCCTGGGGGAGAGGTCAGCACTGGCTCACTCCCACCGATCTCCTGACATCACCCCTGTCTCTCGCCAGGCAGCGACAGGCAGTGACACCGTCAGCAAGGGCTAGGGGCATAGAGATCGGGCTGGATGACGTCGACAAGCCGGCACTCTAACAGTAGCGCGAAGCCCCACTTGTCATAGAGTCGCCCCCCATAGCGATATCCATCGGAGGATTGGCGGCCCGAACTCGACCGAGCGCTTCGATGTCATCCGGCTGGGTTGGCTCCTCGAACCAGAAGAGACGATAAGGAGTGGGCTCTTCGACGCCTTGCTTCGTGAGCAGCCAGTAGGCCTTGAATAAGCTCACTCGACCGAGCGGCGCTACACCTCGAGCGTTGCACGCCACCAACCCGGAGTGAGCAGAGTCTCCACATCATTCCTCACCACACTCATTCTCCAGAGCGGGCATAGCCGAGTGAGCGCAGCCAGGCAAAGCACAATGCCGTCCAAGGGCGTACCACTGGATCATCCGGTGCAAGCCCGAGCCCATGGTGACCATGGGAAAACATGTGAAGCTCAAATGGCACTCCGTGCGCGCGCAGAGCGGCAGCAAACTGGAGGCTGTTCTCCACCGGCACGGCGGCATCATCACCCGTCGCCCACAGGAACGTTGGCGGCGTTTGAGAGGTGATCGAACGCTCCAGGGAAAGCGCCTCTCGCAGCTCCGGTGCAGGTGAGTCTCCCAGGAGATTGCGCACGGAGCCGGCATGGGCGTGCACCGAGAAGCTCAGTACAGCATAGCAGAGCACCGCGGCATCGGGCCGCACGTCATCTCCACGGAGTCCTCCTAGGTCCGGACGGTTGAACAGCGTTGCTGCACTCGCGGCGAGATGCCCCCCGGCAGAGAAGCCAAGTACCGCAACGTGATCAGGCGCCACTCGCCACTCAGCCGCGCGCTGGCGCACGGCGCGAATGGCCAGCTGCACATCGCGCAGAGGCAGCGGATGTCGGTTGGGAGCGACCCGATAATCGAGGACGAAAGCCGCAATGTCATTGGCATTGAGCCACTCGGCAACCGGCACCCCTTCGTGGGGTGCTCGAGTTTGGTAACCGCCTCCCGGACAGACGATCACAGCACCCGTTGGCGCACCTCGATCAATGAGAAAAGGAGTAAGTCGGGGCGCACCATCACTGCGCTCCCCTTCCGGCGCCAGCCATATAGACGGTTCTGTCCCCATCACTCATCCTCTCCACCTAAGGCGACGTTCAGGCGATCATGAACGCTTCCAGCCTCCCCCGTCAACGAGGCCAGCCGGCGGCACTAACTCGTGGAGAATAGAGCCCGCAGGGATACAGCGTAGAGCTAGCAAAACTGTTGCGATCACAAGAATGCGTGCTCTGTTACTGCGGCAGGGGTGGTACGTTGAACGGCGTTGTGCGCGAGCGTGGTGCCACGGCGCTGCTACCAGTCAAGAGTACATAGTCTTCACAACGGGAGAATTCTGAAAGTCATGAACACAACTGCAATAGCAACGGTTGCCGGCCCGCGACCGTTCCTCTCATATCTCCTCACCCATGGGGAGGCCGAGCTCAAGAATATCGCCGCGCACCTTGGTCGCGATCTCACTCAGGTGCAGCGTGCCGCCCAGCGACTGGCACGCCACGGCATCGTGACCGTGGAAGGGGAGCTTTGCACCCTAGTAAGCACAATACGGCCACACGTCGCGAACTACACAGAAGGCGCCATCTCTCTCCAAGAGCTCGTCGCCAGCCGCAGCTAGCTTGGTAGAGGGATAGCCGGGCTAGCTTTCTCCCGACCATCTCCGCATCCGCTGCCCAGACCAACCAGCACCCAGCTGCCGTCTTACGACTGCGGCCTTGTAACGTTAATTGGCTGCTAACATCTATCCAACAAGATTCTGATAGTGCTCCCCTATAACAATAGTGGCTCTCGGAGCGAGGGCATCAAGCTCAACAAAGAAAACTCCCAAGAAAGAGCCGAGGAGGTGAACTATAACCATGGCAACTCGCACGCAAAGCAATGTATTGGCTCGACGCAGCAATGAGGGCTTTATTCCACTGCGCGAAATGATGGATCGGATCTTCGAAGACGCCTTCTTCTCTCCATCCTGGTTTGACACCCGCCGGTCGGTCACTGGGTCCAACCTCTACGAGACTCCTCAAGAGTTCATCTTGCAGGTCGCTCTACCAGGTGCCAAGCCTGAGAGTATCGAAGTCAATGTTCAGCAGAACACCCTGACGATCAAGGGTGAGCCCGCACTCACCGTTCCGGATGGAGCGACGGCTATCTGGCGTACCTTCGGTGACGAGATTCACTATGGTGTCGAGCTTCCCGCGGAGGTAGATGGAGCTAGCGCCAAAGCAACCTACCAGGCTGGTGTATTGACTGTCGAGCTACCAAAAGCTCCTCACGTGCTTCAGCAGACCATCAAGGTAACAGCGAAATAACCGGCTGCTGGTTGGTATGATGCCCTCACCCGATCGGGTGAGGGCATCATTCGTCTGTGCGGACTCCATTGCGTACGCTCTCGCACAGGAACAGGCAGCACCACGAGGAGGAGTGAGGAGTAAGGAAGACGCACCGTTTCAACGACCGCGCAGACGCGGCTTACGTCCTCGCCAGCCAGATGGAATGGCTCCGGGGCCAGCCCCGGCTCCTGATACTGGGTCTGCCTCGTGGCGGCGCAGTAGTGGCCGCCCACATCGCAACCTTCCTGCAGGCCCCTTTCGACGTCTTCCTTGTCCGCAAGTTATCTCCGCCAAACGACCCCGAGGTTGCCTTTGGCGCCATCGCATCGGGAGGCGTCCGTGTGCTCATTCCGGGCATGCTCCGTCAGCTCCACCTCACACCTGATGTGGTGGAGGCGATCACCCGTCAGCAGCAACGCCTGCTCAACGAGCGCGAGCAGCGCTATCGGGGAGAGCAAGCTCCCCCAACACTCACAGGGAAGGTTGTCCTGCTTGCGGATGATGGCGTGGCTACAGGAGCAACGATGCGGGCCGCCATCCTCGCAGCGCGCCAGGAAGGAGCGGAAACTGTCATTGCTGCTGTACCAGTCGGCCCTGCTGACGTCATACAACAATTACGCACCATCGCCGATTCTGTGGTGTGCCCAGTTGAAGCCAGCGAATACACCTCGGTGAGCCAGTGGTATAGCGACTTTCGCCCCGTAACTGACGACGAAGTAGTAGCGCTGCTGCGCCACCACGAGAGTGGGACGGTGCTGTAAGTCTCCCCACCGTGCGACCTACCAGGCATAGGCTTCGGGTGCGGGTTTACCCGGGCCTAGAAAGGTCTCATCGAGCTGTTGCAGCGTCCCGAGAGCAAGCGCCACTACGCTCTTCCAGGAGTGGTACCCAGGCTTCCGCGCCACGGCTGCTTAACGAGCAGCCCGCTTACCCCCGAATTTTTATGCTCTCCTCTCCATACGGCATAATCCCATACGTGAGGCCAGCGGCGAATAGGAATCGTCCGGCTGCAAAGGGTTGACACCAATGCCACGTGCCATAGAAGATCGCCGGTTAAGGAGATGAACAGGACGCTAGAATTGATGGATACCATCAGCATGCCCAGAGCCGTGTTCGACAAGGCGATCCAGCGGTACGCCGAGGTAGTGTCTCGGCGAGCATCCCCCGGCGCTGCGTCTGGCCTCACATCGCACTCGTGGCCTCAACGTCCTTGTGACTGGACAGCGAGAACGTGCGTCTGTTATGGCAGATGCTATCAATAGTAGACAATGTCAAATAAGTAAGGTGATCGAAGAAGCAACCACGCACCCACTCGGCCCCCAGGAGGCAATGATCGCTGCCTCAACAATCGTGAATCTCGCCCGCCTATTTGACAACCATCTACGGCACAGCCAAGGTCCCGAAGGCTTGTCTTTGGCGGAGGTAGGAGTGCTGTCCGCTATCCGCCGTGGTATCACTTTTCCTTCGGCAATTGCACGTGCCCGTCACCTCGACCCAGCACGCGTCACCCGAATTGTCGAGCACTTGGTTGGGCTTGGCCTCATTCTCCGTGAGACTGCTACGGATGATCGCCGCTGCTCTCCCCTCGCTCTCACAACGCTCGGAACTGCGCGCCTCGAGGTTGCTACCGCTCATTTGCGAACGGTGATGGAAGAAGTGCTCGGAAAGATTGCCCCCGCCCACCAGTCCGCACTCATCGAGGCGCTCAAGGAAGTGCGGCTCGTGCTTGATCGGATGGCCTAGGCTCCGCTATGGGACCTGCGACGTAGCTAATGGCCAAGCTCTCGCAGAAGCGGTGGTACTAGGCTCCATCTCCATCGCGTGTTTCGTTCCGCTTCCCTATGTGGCAAACTTCGATGAGTGCGGCACGGGAACTACTGCATCAATCGCGCTGACACGGCTGTTCTTGTCAACCGTACAGTAACGCCCATACTCGGGTATGCGCCGGGAGAGTTTCTCGATACAGCGATGCCCGCGTATTCGCTGCCGCCAGGCAAGTTTCACCCAAGGGAATAGTGCCCGAGCTCTCACATACTCACCACTGGCGAAGAGGGTCACAGCGACCTTGAACGCTCCTGGCGTGTCAATAGGATGCCGATCAGGGTGGAATACTCTTGCTCGCTCCTACGTACAAGCGGTGAGGCTAATGAAGGAGCTACATTATCGCTACAGCAACGGGATAGATTTGGCAATTTGCCATCGTATCACGCAATATCATGTAGAGGGAGTATCACTGCTCGAAGCAGGTTCCACTTTCATCGTTACTCTGGCCTCTACACTGCACACAAGAAGAGCATCTAATGGCGATCCAGCGAGGCATTAGCCCCATCACAATCCCCCTGGCCGATGATGGCCAGGGGGATTTCTCCTCACGCAGGAAGCCCTCACAGAGGACCGGTTGGTCGATGAGCCGCACCACGTACACGATGGGGAATGGCCGCTGCTCGACTTTTCGCACCGTCGCGGCGAATGCACCGCGGTCAATGCACTCCGACCCGGAGCTATTCTCCTTAAGGTCAGCGTGCCACGCAGGGATGGCGGGGAAGTGCTACCTCAGATTCCCTATCACCGGCAATGACAACATCCCACGCCGAGAGGAACAGCTGCCGCCGCTACAACATCATTGCAAACTTACGTCAGGAAGCCAACACGTTCGATGCTCTCACCGAAGCTCAGACGCGGTCTTGGTCGCTACTGGTGCGAATTGTGCAGTTGACCACGAAGTAAAGCCAAAGCTAACGTGACAGACGTACCGCTACGCATCTTGCTCATTGAAGATGATGAGGACGACTACATCCTGACGCGTGAGGCCCTCGAGGCCGTGGGGCCACCGGGCTGTGATATCGAGTGGGTGCGCACCTACGCCGCTGTCGAACGACTCTTGTCGAAGGCTACCTTCGACGTGTTTCTGATCGACCAGCATCTCGGCTCACACAGTGGCATAGAGATCCTCCGCCTCATCAAGAGTAGCGGCGCCACCGGTCCTGTGATCTTCCTCACAGGTATTGGTGATCGGGCGACGGACCTCGCGGCGATTCAAGCTGGTGCAGCTGACTATCTCATCAAAGGCCAGATCACCCCCGCCCTCCTCGAGCGCTCAATCCAGCACGCACTCCTGCGCCAGCAGATTGAAGATGCACGCAGTCAGATCCTGCGAGAGCAGCTCGCCCGCACCGAGGCAGAAGCGTCCCAGAAACGACTTGCCTTCCTCGCCCGCGCCGGCGAAGTGTTGACCGCTTCTCTCGAGATCCCAGAGACCCTGCGCACAGCGGCTGAACTTGCGATCTCCTGGCTGGCTGAGTTCAGCACCATCATCGTACGAACGCGCACCGGCGCCATCCTCGGGGTGAGTGCACTGGCCCCGATAGCTACGAGCCAAGGTCAGGATCGGCTCCATTTCGCGGAGTTCACCTTGCCACGCATGCCCGCGGCGCTGAGCGGTCAGCTTAGCTCCGGAAAGGTCCTTCGCTGGGACATTCTGGACGCCGGCCTCCTCGCTGCACTCGTCCCCGACGCTGATCAGCGCGCTGCTATGGTGGCTCGCACACCACGGGATGCACTGGCCCTGCCATTGCCGCTACGGGGGAGCACGATCGGCAGCCTCATTCTCCTCAACTCCGCGTCATCTCTCCGCCACCCCTCCTCTATGGAGCTGACGCTGGCCGAAGATCTTGCGCACCGCGCCGCCCTTGCAATTGACAATGCGCGTCTCTATGCCGAAGCGCAGGAAGCAATTCGCACGCGCGACGAGTTCCTCTCTGTCGCTGCCCACGAGCTCCGCACTCCTGTAGCAACCCTGCGTGGCTTCGCCCAGCTCGCGCTCCGACAGCTCAATCGCCGCGGTAGCCTGGATCCCGAGCGCGAGCGGCAGGTGCTCACCCAGATCGAAAGCCAAACCACCAGGCTGACGACGCTCGTGAGCCAACTGCTCGACGTCTCACGACTGGAATCAGGCCAGTTGACGATTGAGACGCAGCCAGCCGATCTCGCGACCATTGTGCGCAACGCTGTAGAGGCCGCTTGCATGCGCGGCGTGCCGCACCGGATCGTCTGTGAGACGCCTCCCACCGTGGCAGCCGAAGTCGATCCACTGCGGATCGAGCAGGTCTTGACCAACCTTCTCGACAATGCGATCAAGTACAGTCCTGATGGTGGGAATATCTTTGTAACATTGACGCTCCCGAACCCTGAAACTGCGTGCATTACCATCCAAGATCAAGGTATCGGAATTGCCGCCGAACACCTGGACCACATCTTTGATCGCTTTTACCAGGCGCACGATGGCGGTAACTTCTGGGGCATGGGGCTTGGCCTCTACATTAGCCGCCAGATAGTGCAACGTCACGGCGGCACGATGAGCGCCCGATCAGAGCGAGGTAAGGGAGCAACGTTCTTCTTCGAGCTCCCGCTCAAAGCACGGTCGGGCAAGGCCGTGGAGCCAGCCACTGCAGTATGACCGCGCACGGCGCGTTCCACCGCAGCAAACTCCCACGAAATGTCTAGCAAGGCAGCTCACTTGACGACCAAGGTTGCCCAAATAGGTTCGTTATGTCACATAGCGACATAAAAATCGCGTACAATTATGCCTTGACATGAGTTATGCCTGTTGATAGGCTTCTTCCTAGCTATCGAACGTTACTAAGTTGCTCGACTGCACAAGTCGACTCTCGACCGGTCACGTGATCAGCCAAGAGAGCAAGACAGAAACCGAGCAAACGATGGAGAGAATCGTGATGGCAAGAGAACTCGAAGGAGGAGGGAGTGGGTACCTCTGTGGAAACTGACGGAAAGCAGCCGGGTATGGCCCTGTTGAGCTTCGCCCACGGACACCAAAGTGGATGGGCAAACACCTTCAAGGCAAGCGGGCAAGTGCAGTGCCGTTGCGTCTGGGATGAAGATCCCCTCCGAGGTCAGACAGCAGCCCAACAGCTTGGAATCCCTTACTTCGCCAAGCTGGAGGACGCGCTCGGGTTTGATGGCGTCACCGCTGTGACCATCTGCTCAACCAACGACGCCCACGCCGACCTGGCCGTGGCGGCCGCACGGGCCGGCAAAGACATCATGATGCAGAAACCAATGGCGACGACCCTCGCCGATTGCGACCGCATCGTCGAGGCTGTCGAACAGGCCGGCGTTCTCTACTACCAATCGCACAACCTGCGCTATGATCCAGTACACCTGAAGATCAAGGACCTAGTGGATAGCGGCACCATCGGGACCGTCGGACTGGCCCGGCGGCGCCATTCTCACGCTTTCGCTCTCACCAACCAAGCGCTGCTCGATCGCATGCATCTGGCAGACCCCGTCAAAGCAGGGGGCGGAGCATTCATGGACGAGGGTGCTCACACCGCACTGTGGTTCCTGTGGATGTTCGGCAGACCAGAGTCGGTCACCGGAATCGTGTCGACGAAGCTCAGCCAGCAACTACCTGGAGTAGAAGAAGCGGGCGTACTGCTCTACCGCTACAGCAATGGCATGATCGGTGTCCATCAATCCAGCTGGGTGGAGCTTGCAAGCACGAGCACGATCGAGATCTTCGGTGACCAGGGCACGATTGTCGCCGATGGCACAGATATCACTTCTGCCCGTGTCCGCGACGCCGCACAGCCCGCCCTCCGCATTTGGCACGAGGATCCGCGCAGTCTCAACGGCACATTGCCCCGAGGCACCCCCATCGGACACTGGGAAGTATCCGAGGCGCAGCTCCCAGCAAACCGCCTGACAGGCACCGCCGAAGCTTTCATCCACCTCCTGACGACTCGCCAACCTTCTCCTGCCGATGCACGCACTGGCCGGATCGCTGTTGCCATGGTTCTCGCCGGGTACAAGGCGTCAGTAGAGGGGCATGAGATTCCAGTGGAACGGTAGAAGTATACAGCGGTGCGCCTCCCACGCCCGAAGCTGGCTCTTGGCAGGAGGTAGCCCTGATCAGCCGGACACCCCTGCCGTGGTGCAGCTGTCGTCACAAGACGATCACCAATGAGTTGCAACCTGCGTAGCCCCCATGGTAAACATTATCAGAATTCTCTCAGTTCTTTGGCGTTTCTCAACACTACTTCGCTCGCTGCACTGTTTTCTAGCCACTAAGTGAAAGGAAGTGACCTGATGGGTAATCGTACACAGTCTGCCAGCCAGAGTGGGGGCGATGCCTCGGCTGGCATCTCAGGCCAGGAGACGGCGGCACTCGAGCTCACAGGCACCTCGCGGCGTAGGTTGCTCCTCGCTTGTCTGAGTGGAGTCGGAGTGATCTCACTGGCCGCGTGTGGGGCCAGCTCGGCAGCCTCTCCGACTTCTTCATCCTCCAGCGCAGCATCGTCAGTACAGTCGAGTTCGACTGCCACCACTCAGTCCAGCTCCGCCTCCACTACTCAAACGGCATCGAGCACCGCAACCACCAGCAGCGCGGTTGCTTCGAGTGCGACTGCTCCTTCTGGAACCAAGGTCTCACTCCGATGGGTAACCAACCACTCTGCTCCACGCGTCAAGCTGTTCGACCAGCTGGCACAGCAGTTCGAACAGGCTAATCCCGGGATCGCCGTGACAGTGCAGAATGAAACCTCCACCCAGTATGACACCACAGTTATTTCCACCTGGGCAGCAAGTGGCTCTCTGCCCGACGTGTTCTACAACCGTACCTTCTACACGGCATTCCGGGCCTATCAGGGTTGGACGGTTTCCCTGGATTCATATATCCAGAGAGACAAAGTCTCGCTTAGTCAGTACTACCCAGTTGAGATGCAGAACTGCACTTGGCAGAGCAAGATCCAATCGCTCCCTTACGACTGGTCGGTGTTCGCCATCTACTACAACAAGGATATGTTCAAGTCGGCAGGGGTCACACCTCCACCACCGGATGGCAACTGGACTTGGAACGACTTGCGATCCATGGCCCAGCACTTTACAAAGACCGCCAGCGGCCGGCAGGTGCAATGGGGCTACAACGGACAGCCAAACGGCTGGGTTTCTTTCGGAGTGCTCGAGGCCAATGGTGGGCAGATTCTGTCAGCCGACCTCAAGAAATGCATCATTGCTGATCAGCAAAACGCAAGCACGCTCCAGTTCTTCAATGATTTGGTGCACAAGTGGCACGTGAGCCCCGGTCCAGGAGATATCTCACAGGCTGTTCAGGACCCGTTTGCGAGCGGTCTCGTTGCTATGGAGTACCAGGGGTCGTGGGCGGTGCTCAACACGCGCTCGCTCATCGGCTCACGTTTTGACTGGGATGTGGCACCGCTTCCCAAGGGTTCCACTGGCAAGCTCCCGACGACCGGTGCCGGGGGAGCATGGTCTATCGGTGTGAATAGCAAGCAGAAGGACGGCGCCTGGAACCTTGTGAAGTTCATCACGTCGGCCAAGGCAGATAGCTTCTTGGTCTCACAGCAGGTGGGGTCTGTCCCTGGCAACATCGACGCGTCCAGCGCCTACCTCAAAGCCATCGCGGAGAACCCCCAGCCACCGAAGAGCGCTTCTGTCTTCCCGAAGGAAGCCAAAGAAGTCTTTCCAGTTCCGAATATTCCCTACTACAACCAGTTCATCACGATACTCGGCCAAAAGATCTCCGCAGTGTACGCTGGTCAACCGGCAATGGCGATGCTGCAGCAGCTCGAGCAGTCGGTCAATGCCATCATTCCACAGTTCCACTTCTAGGCCTCGATAAGGACGAGGGAGTGATTGGCCTGATGACATCGCGAAGGAGCGGGGATTCCTGTTGCAGTGCCATCAGGCCCCGGTCCGGAGCTCAGGTCAGCACATCTACACCAAGACGGGCCACCCTCACGAGATCACGCACCGGAGCTCCGATGGACGCGCCCAGCATCATTCATTTCCTAAAGATGCCGGGCGATCAAGGTATCGCTCCGACACAGATATGCAAAAATGCACAGTCCAAGTACCGGTATCATACTCGGCTATTTTTGCTCGGCTCCCAAAACCGCGACTGAGGTGCGGATAGACGCATTGCAAGGGCGACACTAGGCGGCATAGCGACTGAACGGACGGCACAGCTCCATGTCAATGGCCAGACGCGAAGCCCTCATCGGGTACATTTTTCTCCTTCCCTGGCTCCTGGGCCTGCTGTTCTTTCTGATAGGACCGGCTATCGGCGAGGCGGTTCTCTCCTTCGCGCAGTGGTCGGGATCCAACAACTGGCAGTGGGTAGGGTTCGGGAACTACGTCACACTCGTGCACGACACCCTCTTTTGGACATCACTGCGTGTCACCGTTACCTACGTCGTCCTCGCGGTTCCCGGAACGCTGGTTATCGCCTTGCTGGCGGCCCTTCTCCTCAATCGCCACCTCCGCTTCATTGGTCTCTTCCGGACGCTGTACTACCTGCCCGTGATCACACCGGCAGTGGCTTCGGCCATTATGTGGTCCTTCGTGTTCAACAAGGACTTTGGCCTGCTCAACTACTTCCTCTCACTGGTCGGTATCTCTCCAATCGACTGGCTCAACAGTATCTTCTGGGTGCTCCCGGCGCTTATCTTCATGGCCTGGTGGGGGTTCGGAAGCTCAATGATCATCTTCCTCGGAGGGCTCCAGGGGATTCCTCAAGAGATCATCGAAGCGGCCACCATCGATGGCGCGACGACCAACCAACGCTTCTGGCGCATCACGCTGCCGATGTTGAGCCCGACCATTCTCTTCAATCTCGTCACGGGCTTCATTGCTGCATTCCAAGTGTTCACACCGGCCTACATCCTCACTCAAGGTGGACCAAACTACGCCAGCTACTTCTATGCCCTCTACATGTATCAATCAGCCTTTGAGTATGCGAACTTCGGCTACGCGGCCGCAATGTCTGTGGTGATGTTCATCCTCACCCTCATCGTCATGCTCTTCATCTTCAAAGGGAGCCAAGCCCGCGTCTACTACGCAGCGGGAGACGCAACGCTATGAGTGAAGCAACAGCAAGGATTGTCAGAGAGAGGTCGACAACCAGCCACAGTGCCATACACGGCATCCTCACTGCAGTATCTACAGCTGTACTTTATGTCATCCTCATTGTGGTTGGTCTCATGGCGCTACTCCCTATTGTTTGGGTTGCCCTGAGCAGCTTCAAACACACGTCTGAGATCTTCGTCTGGCCAATCGTGTGGCTACCAAAGCAGTGGATACTGGTAAACTACGGGCGGCTGTTCCAACTGGTACCTTTTCTCCGATACATCGGTAACTCGTTCTTCATTGCTATTCCCTCGCTCATCGGTCCCACTCTCTCAAGCTCAGTTGTTGCTTACAGCTTTGCGCGTCTGCGGTTTCCCTTCCGCGATAGGCTGTTTCTTGCCTGTGTGAGCACCATGCTCGTTCCAGGTTGGGCAGTGCTCATACCACAGTTCCTCATCTTCAAGGAACTCGGCTGGCTTGATAGCTTCAAGCCGCTGATCGTGCCCCAGCTTTTCGCGAGTCCATTCTATGTGTTTCTTCTACGTCAGTTCTTTCTAGGAATACCTAAAGATCTCGACGATGCCGCCAGAATGGACGGTGCAGGTCACGCCACGATTCTCTTCCGCATCATCATGCCGCTGAGCAAGGCTCCTCTGGCAATCGTCGGTATCTTCTCTTTCCTGGGCAACTGGAATGATTTCCTGGGTCCCCTGATCTATCTCCAGAGCCAGCAGAAATACACTGTCGCTGTTGGTCTTTCGAGCCTTCAGAGTGAACACGTGACGTACTATGGCGCGATCATGGCCGGGACGATGATTGCTCTTCTGCCACCTGCCGTGTTGTTCCTTCTCTTCCAACGATGGTTTGTAGGTTCAATCGTCATCAGCGGCATCAAGGGGTAGGCGACAGCGGTCACGTGAGAGCAATCCCAAGAAGCACCAGCCAGCCCAGCAGGTTGCCCTCTTCGCCTGCAACTTGGTGTAGCACAGACTGGCTTGGTCTATCAACGCGACCACACACGAGCATAACCACCAGAGGGCGAGTTTATGTTGTCAAATCCTCAAGCGTTGCCCGGCCTCTGGGAAGTCGAGCGAACCGCGGAGACGGATCGCCAGCGTGAGGCCCAGCGATGCACCACCTCCAAGCCCTCGAAGTCGCCCGCCGACCCCGATGCAGCGTTCTCGACCACCCACGGCGTGCGGAAAGATTCGAGAGCAGACCGATGCCTCACTCTCACGTCACCCGAGCAAGACGCTGGCGTAAGAGATGATCGGCCAGCACCAAGGCAAGCATCGCCTCAGCAATTGGCACGAGTCGTGGCAATACTGTTGGATCGTGGCGCCCCTTCACCACAATAGTGGCGGCATTACCATCGCGATCTACCGTTTCCTGCTCCTGGGCAATTGATGCTGGCGGTTTGGCAGCAAGGCGCACGATGATGTCTTCACCAGTCGTGATCCCACCCAGGATGCCCCCGTGGTGATTGGTCCTCGTGCCGATGCTCCCATCCGGCCGGCGCATAAACGGGTCGTTGTGCTCCGAGCCTCGCATGAGTGTGGCCCCTAGGCCTTCGCCAAATTCAACAGCCTTGATGGCCGGAATGCTGAACATCGCTTGCCCTATATCAGCTTGCAGCTTGTTGAACACTGGCTCACCAAGTCCCGGTGGGACACCGCGCGCTACCACCTCTACTACGCCACCGAGGGAGTCACGATCAAGACGCGCTCGATCCACTCGCATCACCATCTCCTGAGCCACGTCAGGATCAGGACAGCGCATAGGGTTGCGCTCAATTTCTTCTTCATCAATCACCTGTGCCCGCAGATCTCCCAGCGACAAGGTGTAAGCGATGATCCGCACGCTCACGGTGGCAAGAAGCTGTTTGGCTACCGCCCCAGCGGCAACACGCCCAATGGTTTCACGAGCACTCGATCGCCCTCCACCACGCCAATCACGAAAGCCGTACTTCACGTCCCACGTGAAATCAGCGTGTCCCGGCCGGTAGAGATCCTTGATTGTCTCGTAATCCTGAGGACGAGCATTCGTGTTGAAGACGAGCATCGCAATTGGTGTCCCGGTTGTCCGCCCTTCAAACAAACCGGACAAGATCTGCACTTCATCCGCTTCCTGGCGGGCTGACGTCATCCGGCTCTGACCGACTCGACGGCGATCCAGCTCCCGCTGTACCATTGCCACATCGAGTGGCAGCCCAGCGGGACAACCATCCACCACACAGCCTACACCTGGACCGTGGGACTCACCCCAAGTGGTCACACGGAAGATCTGACCGAAGGCGTTCCCTGGCACGACTCAGCTCCTCTTCCTCGCTCACCCACGTCTCTCGACGGATCACACCGCCCAGAGGCTTCTCGGCTCGCTCACACCATCAGATCTATGTCGTGCTGCATTGAACAGTGGTCATGCGCGGCAAATCGAGTTCCAAGCATGCTGCAAGTCTACCGCGCCAGCGTGAGCAGGTTCAGGACGAGCACGCCCGAAGAAGAACGTGACGGACGGCGCCAGCACAGTGCATTGACCGGCACGAAAGTCAACCAAAGACAACGCCACGACAGCGTAGTCTCACACGGCCACGCGGTCGGAGAGCTGCTCAACATCCGCTAGTGAGATCGCGGCGACGGCAGCCGTTCGATGAGCCAAGTGGTCTCGCGCCGTAAGGAAGATTTGATCCCTGGTGATCGCCAGCTCCCAGCTCACGAGATCCTGCGCGAGCTGATGTAGACCCCACCACGGCCGGCGCACAAAAGGGAGCGCCATGGCATTGAACTGCGGCACCACCCTCCCGCCCACATCGACCCTTGAAAGGAGCCCTTTTGCTCGGAGCGGACTATGCGTATGACCCGTCAGGACGAGCTTCACCTGAGGCGATCGTCGCAGCACATCTTCTAGACCCCTCGTGTGCCACTGATAAAAACCAGGATCATCACTGGTGAACACCGAATGCGGTGGTCCGCCGTCACCTAGTACCGTGTGGTGCAGCGGGGCATGCACCACAAGCACCGTCGGCGTGCGCGGCTCCTGAGCAAGGAGGCCAGACAGCGCGTCCAGCTCCGTCACGGTGAGGCTCGCATCGATGGGGCCGGTATGACCATCTATAGGGCCCGCTCCCACAAAGCGCACTCCAGCAATACTCCAGGCATAAGGCAACGAGTATCCCCAGGCATCGACAAAGCGGCGGTAGGCTCGCTGACTCGTATCCGTGTGCAGCTGCGTCACTCCCCAGAACGTGTGGTTGCCGGTCACCGTATAGAATGGACAATTCCACTGACCCACCCACCCAGAGGCACGGGCGTACTCTCGCGGCCGGCCGAAGTGCGTATCGTCACCGACAGTCAAGATGACATCCGGCGGCGGCAGCGACCACAAGTCTTCCGTCACGGCATCGAGGCGTGCCGGGGACGTAAAGCCAATGTGGAGATCACCGAAGAGGCGAACCCGCGCCAGGGGAAGCAACAGGCTCGGAGCTGAGCCACTCGCGAGCAAGACGAGGTGATTGACCAGCACCCCCTGGCGCACCTCGAAGGCAAGAGCATTCGCTGGAGAGCGTAGACCCCCACCGGCAGCAGTCCGTGGAAGAGAGAATCCCGCGGCTACTCCAGCTCCGGCCATCTGTAACACTGCCCGCCGCGAGAAATATCCAGCCACGTCCTGTACCACTACTCCTTGCATTCTCACTGGGGAAATGCTGGAAGCATCCAGCCGCAACCTGCGGATATCAGATAACCTTAGTCTAATCTCCAGCGAGACTAGTGGTCACTAATCTGGCTGAATAGTACTAGAAGGGCCGCAGACATTCGAGCGACAGCATACGCGAAAGCTACTCAGCACATTGACACCCTGCTGGAGGCTCGCTACCCTGAGCTAGACACGCAGCATTGCTACAAAAGGTGAAGTCTCGTGCGTACAGATCGCCTTCTCGGTATCGCCCAGCTTCTCCGGCCGAGTCCAGCGGCCCGAGTGCGGTACCGTCTCTTCTCGACGCGTTCAGAACCGCAGGTTCTCACCACTCCCTCCGCTCTGTGATTCCCGTAGACGTCATCGCCTGGAACGCACTGTGCGCTCTGAACGGGACCTTCCTCTCCAGCAGAGTACGTGTGCGCACGGAAGGTATCCAGCACGTTCCTTTATCCGGACCGGTGATTATTGCTTCACGTCACTATCATCACCTGTACGATGGCGTTGCCCTCCTCAGTGCCGTACCACGCCCAATCCACATTATTGTTGGGCTTGATTGGGTGCATAGCACCCAGCTCCGTGGCCTGATGGAGTGGCTCTGCCACCTCGTACAGTGGCCGGTCGTTCTCCGCCGTGACCGCGCCGATCTGTTCGCCGGATCTGTGAGTAGCGTAAGCGCGTATCGCCCTCAAGAGGCTCATCGCTACCTCTACGAGGCCATCAAGCTCACCGCCTCTTTGCTAAGTCAAGGGCGCGTCATCCTCATCTTTCCGGAGGGCTATCCCACCATCGATCCCTTCTACACACCAAAGGTCTCCGGCACTGAGATTCTCCCCTTTCGTGAAGGATTTGCCCGCTTCGTCCTCCTCGCTCAGCGCCATCTCGCACAACCTGCTCCCATCGTGCCCTGTGGTCTCGAGTACCGACACGAGCAGCGGCGGTGGTCCATCGTTGTGCGCTTTGGGCCACCACTCACATTGCAGCCAGATGGACAGTTAGCACCCTTCATCCAGGAAGTCGAAGCTGCGGTGCGCCGTCTGTCTGGAATTAGAATGACCGATACGGTGGCCGCCACAGCGGCTTCCCTCCAACCAGCCTCGGTTCTGGTGGGATAGGGCGGCATCCTGCCAGGACGGAAAGGAGAAGCGTCATGCCTTCAGTATTCAGCCGGATCATCGCCGGAGAGCTACCGGCGTACTTCGTGTGGAAGAACGATCAAGCGGTCGCCTTCCTCTCGATCAATCCTCTTCGTCCAGGGCACACGCTTGTCGTGCCGCGGCGGGAGATCGATCACTGGCTGGATCTCCCGCCTGAGCTGCTGCAACACCTCACGTACGCCTCACAGCAGATCGGCACCGCCCTGCAGCGTGGCTTTGGGGCTGCAAAAGTGGGCATGATGATTGCTGGACTTGAGGTGTCTCACGCTCACATCCACCTCGTTCCCATCAACACCGTGCACGACATGGACTTCGATCGCGCCGAGCAACATCCTGCTGCCGGAGATCTCGACGAGGCTGCTCGCATCATTCGCAGAGAGCTACGTGCGCTAGGCTCGCCTTACGTAGCTGATTGAGATTCCAGTACGGCAGCCGTTTCCTCCAGTTGGAGGGTCTGTGCCGCAGCGCTCATTTCGTGGCAAGGGCCTTACCCTGAGCGGCCCACACCAGCCCCCGATGCATGAGCGTGAGCGCCTCGGGGATATCGAACACGTTCGCCTTATGGCCCAAAGTGACGTGGAACACCCGGCCTTTGCCAAAGCGCTTGATCCACACCACCGGCATCGCCACGCCTTGCTTCTCTCCAGCGTCGACTGCCATCTGTTCTTCTGCTGAAAATGGATCGCCCGCTGCGGCCCTCTCCGCGAAGTGGGTGTGCGCGAGAATCGTCACTCCAGGATCAACGTGCATGAAGTACTGTTCAGAGCTCACCCAGAAATCGCTCAGCCCAGACGTGATCGGATGCGAGATCGGCCCGATACGTACTCGATAGCGCACCCCATCGTTTCCAGGGTGGGCCACCCACTGACCTCCGGTCATGAACTGGTAATCAGTAGCCTGCCGGAAGGCATCGCCCATGCCACCGTGCCATCCGCCAAGCCCCACTCCAGCGCGGACGGCAGCAAGCAGCGGCTGTAGTTGTTCTCTGGTGATCGTGCCCATTGTCCAGATGGGCACGATCAGATCAAGCATCAACAGCTTCTCGAGGTCGAGAAATGCATCCAAGGTATCGGATAGCTCGACATCGAAGCCCTCGCCACGCAACTCCCGGGCTGCGATGTCGCCCGTCTCAACCGGCTCATGACCGGGCCATCCACCACGAATAATCAGTGCCTTCACCGCACCAGATTCCCTTCCGCCACATCGACGTCGACAGCCCGGACACCAATCGTCGCCATCACTCACTCCAGAAGGAGCGCTGGATCGATCTCAACACCAGTGCCATCTGTTTGCCGCAGCGTGGAAATAAGCATGGCGATCAAGGAGAAGGCTGCAAGAAGCAGGAAGGTCACGCGCAGGGCCGCTCGGAATACCCCAGGAGGTGCCGAGAGCGTCGTGACACTCGTGCCGGCAAAGGCGATCAGTGCGACTGAGAGCACGGTTCCGGAGATGGCCACACCAATGCTGGTGCCCAGGCTCCGCATCATGTTCAGTACGCCGCTAGCCACTCCAAGTCGGTTCCGAGGTGCGCTCCCCATGATGGCACTGTTATTCGACGGAGTAAAGAGACCGAGGCCCACGCCAAGCAGCGCGAGCGCTGGTAGTAAGAGGATGACATGGCTATCCCCCGCGAGAAGGGCGAGAAGCAGGAAAGCGACAGTCGTGATGCCCATACCCAGCACAGTCAGTGGGCGCGGCCCGACTTTGTCTGACCACGCGCCGCTCACTGGTGCAACGACCGCCAGAGCGGCAGGTACGGCCGTCAGGATCAATCCAGCTGAAAAGGGCTGCATATGGTTCACACGCTCAAGCTGGAAAGGAATGAGCAGGAAGGTACCGAAAGTCACCGCATAAGAGAGGAGCCCCGTCACATTGCCTAAGGAGAATGCGCGCGACGCAAAGAGGCGGAGGTCGACCACCGGGCTGTCCAGGCGTCGCTCCAACTGCAAGAAGGCAACGACTAGTACAATCGCGGCCAGGACCACGAGCAGCGTCTTCGGCGATCCCCATCCCCAGGAGTGCCCCTCACTGAGCACAAGCATGATGCCGATGAGGGCAGACGCGAGCAACACCGAGCCGGCGAAGTCGAATGGCTGACGCTGCTGTCCAGCGCTCTCCGTAGGTGGCAGGACCAGCCAGCCAAGAACTGTGCCGATCAGTCCCGCAGGTACATTGATGAAGAACACCCAGCGCCATCCAAGCAGGCTGATGAGCATTCCACCTACCGCAGGCCCAACCGAGAGGCCAACTGCCTGAGCAGTACCTTGAATCCCAATAGCCTTACCCCGGCGCTTCGGCCCCGCTGCAGCGGTGATAATGGCAACGCTATTCGCCTGCAAGAGCGCAGCTCCAACAGCCTGTAGGACACGGCTAGCGATGAGCACGAGGAGATTGGGAGAGAACCCACAGAGGGCCGATCCGGTGATGAAGACGAGAAAGCCAAAGGTGTAGAGCAGCTTGCGCCCCACGAGGTCTGCCAGCCGGCCAACCGGCGCGAGCAGCGCTGCCAGGGTGAGCAAGTAGGCGAGGGCTACCCACTCCAGATTACCCAGCGACTCGTGAAACTGTACCTCGAGTGTGGGGAGCACCAGTTGAGCGATGCTGGCATCCAGCTGTCCCATAAAGGCGCCGATGCACACCGTCCCTACCACCAGCCAGACATAGAAAGGCTGACGAGCCAGCGCGTCCAGTGGTTGTGGCTCGAGGGATCGCCGCTTGGCCTGCTCTATTCGTTCTATTGACTGTGTCACCGACGCACCTGTCATCCCCCCTGGCCCGCCTTGCAGAACTTTCTCAGCGATCGCTGCCAAGCCTCAAAGGTATAGCATAGGCGATCTAAGCTGACCATTGCTCTAGCTGCACGTGCCCGCAATCACGGGCAAGCCGCTGGGATTCGCTTCCCACGCAAACCGCTGGGTGTTGAGCCGCTCACACACCCCGTAGCTGCCCCCATTTACCCACGTGTGATAGCCATCAGTGAACGCAGTCCAGTTATCCGCTTTCCGCCACACCAGGAGTCCATTCGTCGTGTGTTGCAACGCGTCACCATTCGCCGGTGAAAAGCTCTGGTTTGCGAGACAATCTCCCACCGTGAGCCCCAAGAGATGGGCCAAGGTAGCGAATCCCAGAACGAAATGGCAACCATCGGGTCCCGTGGGAAGAGCCCCCTGCGCGTAGTGGTACGCATCGCTCTCTTGCAGGGTCAACTGCAGGTAGAGATCACCATAGGTCCGGCTCGGCTCGATCTGCGTACCTTCGAACCACTCGTTCCACGAGGTGATACTGATCAGGTCAGGGTGCGTTGCTATCGCCGCCTGCCACGTGTTGACGTAGTAGGCGCCATTCTGCCGAGCGACGCGGAAGCCCTGCGCACCACGCAGCTTGGTGTCATTATTCCCTGGCATGACCGTCGCCATCCAGGCTTTCCCCGGCACAGCGCGGGTCCACGATGCAAACTTCCGCAGTTGCTGTGCAGGATCACTCGCCCAGGCGATGGAGAACTGCGTCATCCCATCAAACACCTGGAGATAGCTGGGATCGACCCCCTCGCCCACCCAGAACACTTGGTGATTCGGGTCGACCTGCTGAAAAATGCTTTGCCAGGTAGAGACGGGAAGGTTGGCAACGTGATAGATAGCAACGAGCGGCTTTCCTCGGAAATGAAACCAGGCCGGGCTGCTGTAATACCGCGCTAGATACCGTAGACCAGAAATGACTTGCGAAGGCGTTGTAAGGAAGTCGAGATCGACATACGCGGTGATCCCGAAGTGAACACGGGCCGCGAGATTGAGCAGGGTCTGTAGATTGCGATCCACACCACTAGCATCATTAGGACCGATCCAGTCGACCTCGAACGCATCGATGCCAGCCTGTTGCGCTTCTGCAATCTGCTGCTGCATCACCGCTGGGTCGGCGGAGTTGTACAGCGTAACGGGAAGATCCGCCATCTTACTCGCATTCCACGACGGTAACCCGAACCAAGCGTAGAACAGGGCGAGAACAGGTGCACTCCCTTGATCTGCATGTGCCACCTGTAACGAAAGCGAACCGAAGAGAAACAGAAGGCAACTGCACAAGACTAACTTCCGCACGGCACATCCTCTCTGGTGCCCAAATTCCCGAGACTTCTGCGCGATCGGCCTCCGGGGGACCGGTCTCACCTTACCCGCTTTCTCGAAGGATCTCGGTGGGTCTGTGGAGAAAGCCTGGTGAACCGTCATCTGCAGTCGTGCGGCTAAAGTGCGGCACTAAAGAAAAGAAGTAGGACGGACCTTGACCGGTCATCAGTCAAGCGCATGTTACAAACTGTAGTATTGAGGTCAGTAAGCACCAGCGAGATGACGGATCAAGAGAAGACCTTCAGCAGTCCGACCAGCACGCCTTCGGAGGCGGGGCACCAGTCTTCCGATCTTGCGATCACGCGCCTCGCCATTGGCGAGTCCGGCACACAGATCTTGGAATGCAACGCAGTCGCTGCTGAACTGCTCCATCTCCCACCTGACACGCCTCTTCCCAAGAGCAGTACTCACCTCCTTCCGGCCCCACTGTTAGCATTTCTCTCTTCACAGGTATCAAAGACGTTCAGCGTGCAGGCAACGGCTCATCACTGGCAGTACCCAATCCACACGAGCGTGTGTACCAGCAAAGGCTGCTGGCTACCTGTGCAGGTCTTGGCGATTTCCAAGGCAAGTGCCACCGACGTCCTCGTTGCCACCGTACAGTGGGCGCGAGAACCAGACAGCAGCGCTGTTCCCGACCAGGACCCGGCAGCAGCCGGAGGCATCCTCCTGGTTGACCAGGATAGTCAGGTCCAGCTCTTCGATCACGGAGCTTACCACATCTCGCTAGCAAGTTCAGGGCAGCCACCTCACGTCGGAGTCAGCCTACTCACCCTCTTCCCGGGGTTGGCACGTTCTCACGTACAGAGCGCCTACCGGCGAGTCTCGACTCACGGTATCGTGGCGACACTCCCACTCAGCGCGTCATCTCCAGACGAACTGATCTATGCAGTCACACTCATTCCACTGGAAGATGGCAACGTGCTCGCAAGCTTCCGGCCCTTGAGCCATCGGAACCGCCAGATCGCCTTGACGGCGCAGCGAGACGACTTGCTCTTCCTAGCAAGCTTCGCAAGCAGCACTGCCCACAACCTTGCCAACTACCTCACGGAGCTTCAGGGGGCAGTGGACTCGCTCCGCAGCGACCTCTCGAAACCCAGGAGACCTCGAGAGCGCTTGCACCATCACCTTACAAAGGTTGAGCGAGTCGTGCAGTTCATGCAAGAGACCGTGGAGCCACTCGCCTGGGAGCTCCATTCTGGTGATGGAGCCGTGCAGGCCACACCGGTACAGCTTGACGATGTCGTCACCGATGCCCTCGTCATCGCTCGCCGCCGCTGGCTAGACCGCAACAGGCAGAATGTAGCCGTCGATCTCACCGAGCATCTCGGACACCCACTACCGATCCTCATCCACCCAGGTACGTTGCGTGATAGCATCATTAACCTTCTCATCAATGCGTTTGACGCCTTGCCGAGCGGCGGCGCCATCACCGTGACGACAGAGGCTATCCGTGAGGAAGAAGACTTGGGCTGGGCCAAGCTTACCGTGGCAGACACGGGGATCGGTATGAATCTCGAGATCAGGAGCCGGCTGTTCCAGCCATTGTTCACCACGAAGCGCTTAGGGAGGGGCACTGGTATCGGGCTCGTCTCCCTCCAACATACCGTTCTTCTTGTCGGTGGATCAATTGAGGTGCAGAGCAGGCCGGGAGTGGGAACACGATTCGTCGTGCTGCTCCCTACAGCTCAGCACGTGGAAGCAATCGATCCATCCCAACCGCACCCGCAAGTCACCATCCCGCCTTCCACCTTTCTCTATGTGGAAGATGACTATGGCTTGCGTGACGTGATGACCGAATCTCTCCAACGGAGCGGACACAGCGTCGTGACCGCAGGAAGTTGCACGGAAGCCCACCAGACGTTTGCAGCGGCGCGTACTGAACACGCGACGTTCGATGCCATCATTCTCGATATTTCCTTACCGGACGGAAGCGGATGGAACCTCGCCGCGGAGCTTCGCAGCCTCGGCTGTCATGCGCCGATTATCATCACATCAGGTTGGGCTCTCCGCGAGCAAGACGCACCATACCCTTCTGCACTCGCGCCCTACACAATCCTTCGTAAGCCATATCGTGCTCAAGGACTCCTGAAGGTGTTCGCCCAACTCAGCGAGCGGTGAAGAGACGGCTCAAGCGTCGTTCACTGACAGTATCTGTACACAAGCGGAAGATTGACACAAGGCTGCACGCTACCAGTCTGAAGAGATGGCCGCATCTTCCTAGTTGAGGGTGCCACCGTAGTATTCTGCTCAAGTGCGATGACATCGCGCTCGAGAGAGCACAGAGGTGTGCCATCTATGATTCAAGAACTGTCGCGTCTCGCCGCTCGGGCGGCCCTGGATCCTGCTTTCTTGGCGTACCACCTACAGTCCTACCGCCTGGTCACAATTTGCCAGCGCCTCGACTGTTCGCTGACCACCGCCCTCCTGCTCCTATTGAGCGCTACGCCCCGACTCGAGTGCTGGCAACACGATCGCAACCATCTGGCACGTGCGCGAGGGTTATCTCCACAGTCTCTCGCAGCTCTCCTTGAAGAGGCAGAAGCGGCCGTCTGGCAGCCGGCAAAAACATCACACGGAGTATAGCCCGCAGGTAGGAGAGAGTCACGAAAGCGATCAGCAGAGCAGGTGCTTGCTCAGCCCCGAAGCAAGCCTTGGACAAACGCCTCGTTCAGACCGAGAGTTTCATAGACGATCTGATAGGCTCGCACGGCATCACGCTGGGCCTCAGCCGCTCTCAACGCAGCGAGATCAAGCCTTCCTGCTAGGCTATCGATGAACTCCCATTGGATGATGCTCTGCCGCACCGCCTGAACCTGATCCTCTGTGTAGGGATACAAGTCGTAGCCGATCCGCTCACCGTGGCTACCATAACCAACATCGCGAAGCACGCGTGCAAGACCAAGTGTCTGCATGAAGAAGGACGCACCGACCATATTGTCATCATCGAAGCTCCCCCACCCGCTGTTGCCATGCTGATGCCCCAGTAACCCCTCGTTGTGCAAGATCACAGCATACTCGGGCAGGTTTTCTCCGTTCATGATCAGGTGCTGCCAGTCCATGTTCACCTGTACATTCGTCGTGGACACGCCACGATCTGCAATTTTTCGGATGAGCCACATCGTCATACCAAGATCGCGCATCAGAATCTTCATCGCTGGCTCAGAGTTCTTGTGCTCTAAGAAGACCTTGACCTCGTGCTCATTCGCATACGCCACGATCTCGGCGAGGCCACCGATGAAGTCATTCCACATCTGCGTGTAGTCTGCTTGGAACGGGTAATTGTATCCCTCCGCACCGGGCCAGATGATGAAGTGCGCACTCAAGGCGGCTGCCATATCGACTCCCGCCTTGGCGGTATCAATAGCTCGACGGCGCAAGGAACGATCTGGATTGATGAGCGAGCCGAGAGCATACCTGGGGTCGGAAAACAAGCCGAGGGCAAGTGCGTAGATATCCTTCGAACCCAAGACCCGCTTGATCGCCTCCACTGAGTGTTCGTCGATCTCCGACGGATAGTGATACTCGAAGCCGTCGATAAGCGTATCCAAGCCACGCACGGCGCGCTCGGTCCGCTGGATCATCGTCTCCTGGGTCGCTTCGGGATGGTAGCCACTGGGGACAAATCGCGTTCCATTCGGTCCGAAAGCCCAGATGCCGCAACTGTTCTTTAGTCGCCGTGCCATACGCGAAGCTCTTTCTTCTTGATCTTGATGCCCTGAAATCAGCCGGATAGTCGGGAGCAAACGCTTCCTATCACGGTGTCCTGCGGATAATAGCACGCCCATTTGTTAGAGCACCTTGAGCTAGGGCACGTTATACTACGTGTACCGGCCAGCTCCCAAAGTCGAGGAGTTGCCGGCTTCAAGGGGATGTCGGGTTTCGACGGAGTGAGGAGGTTGGAGGCTGCAGGTCGAGGGTGCCGTCATCGCCTCGTAAAAAGGCGGCAAACTATAGTTGGCAAGTCCAACTCTTACGCTCTCGCGGCGTAATTAGCCGCTAGAACCGTCTGCCTGGCCTCGCTCAGCTGGCCAGTTCCAGGCGTCATAATGCTGAGCTAGCGTCGCCCGAGTGCTCGGTAGGGTTCCGCGAATACTCACGAGCTGGTCACCGAAATGGCTCTGCTCGAACGGCCATTCGGGGCGAGACAAAGCGCTCGAGCTATGCCTGTAGACGCCGACAGTTGATCCATTTCGGACGGGGTGTTCGACTCACCCCCATCTCCACCACGGGGCAGTGGACCGCTCTAGTCAGTCCACTGCCCCTCAACCGTCCCTCTACCTGGTCAAGAGCCCATCAAACAGCGCTATACTCGCCATATCGGCGCAGCCACTCAACCTGCGCAAGAGGGATTCAGCAAATGATCACTGCACTCGTTCTCATCAACGCCAACCGGCGCCGCATTCCAGCAACTGCCGAGGCTCTCCTCACCATCGAAGGAGTCGAAGAGGTATTCTCGGTGACTGGAGAGTACGACCTCGTTGCCGTGCTCCGCCTCGCCAACCACGAGCAACTAGCTCAGGTGGTGACCGAGCGCATGGCAAGCATCGACTCAATTACGCAGACACAGACGATGATCGCATTCCGCTGTTACTCGCGCACGGATGTCGAGCAGGGCTTTAATATCGGCGCGGACTAAGCGGACTGATAAGTGCGAGTGCTATAGGGAACGATGTCCCGTGAGCGTCCGCGCCAGTGTCACCAGAATTACTGCACCGATCACCGCAACGACAATGCTGCCAATGAAACCCGCGGAGCCATGAATGAAGAAGCCCAGAATGAAGCCCCCAATCACCGCCCCTACAAGCCCCAGCACTAAGTCGCCGATGACGCCAAACCCGGAACCCTGAACAATCTTTCCGGTCAGCCAACCAGCAATGAGCCCCACGAACAACCAAGCGATGAGTCCACCAGGTGCGAGCACCACAGCTATCCATCCTCTCTCACAACGACGTACACTCGTTAGCGACGTGATTGCCGCCGTACTGAGGGTGTCGCCACTCGTAGTTGCATAATAGATGGTGCCACCCACCCCAGGACCACTACATGCCTGACAGGAGGAGCGACACAGCCAGTGCTACACAATACACTATTACGATGGCGTCCACTCATGTGCATCGTCGTCACGCTTCGTCGAACGGAGTGGATCGGAACTCCTAGCGCTGAGCGCGGGCAAGGGATCGTCGAGTACGCCCTCGTCGCTCTCCTCGTCATCGTAGCACTAACGATTGTCGGTTACGTCGTCTACTCCAACCTCACAAGCCCGTTCGCCAGCTAGCCGTTGCCGCTCCTCCTTGGACCGGTACGCCGGTAGTGCCGTTCCCGCCCAGTGGTAGCGCGCCTATCCAGGTGGTGTCGGCATAACGCACCTCCTTTATCTCCCATTTTCTGCCCCTGAGTCAGCCTGAGACGTTACGACTCTGTTAGGTTCAATGCGTAGTGCCCATGGAACCGCGACGGCCTCAGGGCCAGAGGAGAAAACGAGGAAGAGACGAAGTGACACCGGCAACGCAAAGACACCGCATCTGGAGCACCGGGTGGACGGTGTTCTTGAGCTGCCTCTGTCTTCTCACTGGATTGGCACGCTCCGTCGTTCCTGCCCTGGCGGCGCCACTCAGCAGCAGCCAGGTCATCGTCATCGATCCCGGACACGGTGGCACGGATAGCGGAGCTCAGAGCTCTGGTTTACTCGAGAAGAACATCACACTCGCGACAGGACTCAAGGTTGCCGCCTTGCTACGCTCTTCCGGCTACGACGTCGTTCTTACGCGCACGTCGGACACCTACGTCAGCCTTGCTGAGCGATGCGCCATCGCCAACCGTGCCGGGGCCACAGTGTTCGTATCGCTCCACGCGAATGCCATCGCCGATCCTTACATCAATGGGCTTACAACCTTCTATGGGCGTAGCAGCGGCTATGTGTCAGGAGCAATGCGTTCACCCCAGCTGGTGCAGCGGAGTCGCCTTCTGGCCTCCGCAATCCAATACGCGACGGCAGGTCGCACTGGGGCTTTTAGTCGTGGCGTCCACTCAGCTGACTTTTGGGTGCTGGGAAACGTGCACGCGCCCGCAGTGCTCGTTGAAATGGGGTACATCACCAACCCACACGAGGCAGCGCTGCTTGCCGCTCCAGGTTACGAGCAAGACCTGGCAGGAGGGATCGTCACAGGGATCGAGGACTACCTCTCTGGATCAGTATCTGCAACATCAGCCGTGCGTGGTCAGGCAGCGTCCAGCACAGCATCTACGTACACGGTTCGCCCAGGAGACACGCTCTCAGCGATTGCCCTCCAGCTTGGGATCTCACTCAGCAGCCTAATCCAAACGAATCATCTGGAGAACGCCAATAGTATCGTCGCTGGTCAAGTCTTGATTATCCCGTCTATGCAGCCAGCTAGCGTCACAACGGTCCCGTCCGGCTCCTTGCCTCGGCCAGGCACCACTGCACCCCAAACGAGCAGTAGCTACACGGTACGACCAGGAGACACGCTCTCCCGCATCGCGTCACGCCTGGGCGTATCCCAGGAGAGTTTGCTCCTCTTGAATCACCTGCCAAACCCCAACGTGTTGATCGCCGGCGACGTGCTCACTCTCCCTTCGCCTGGTCAGAGCCAAGCGGGCACTGGCCCGGCAGCCACAGCGTCCGCACCGGCACCTGAGTCCGCCAGCGGACAAGCCTACGTCATTCGTCCCGGCGACACTCTCTCGGCCCTCGCGCTTCGCTTCCGTGTTTCCCTTGGTCAGCTCCTTCAAGCCAACAGCATCGCTCTCACCACACCGATCATTGCAGGCCAGGCGCTACAGATCCCTTTGACCCAAGACGTAGCATCCGCTGCAAGCACACCGCTCTTTGCACCACGAGTGACCGCAGGATCCTATATCGTTCAGCGGGGAGATACGCTCTCTCTCATCGCACAGCGGTACCACACCAGCGTCGAGGCGCTGATGCAGATTAATGATCTGAACTCGGCTGATCGCGTCTATGCCGGAGAGCGGATTCGCCTCTAAAGAGCCTGTGCGATGGCCTACGCGCCGTCGCTCGCTATCGCCTCCAACCGCCAGAACGAACGGCATAGAAGCACAGTTGGAGCCAGGTGTTCAACACGTTCGAGAAACCGTACGAGACGCAGCGGCAGCCGCCGGTACAGGTAGGGCGAGAAGAGGAAGGCCCGGCGCTCCTCGACGATGCGCCAGCCCGTTTGCTCGGCAACAGCTGCTACGGCATCACGACTATGCGTGTAGACCTTTGCCCCCCAGCGAGACGCCCCGAGCGGTAGGAACGCTCGGGCTGACCACGTATAGCTGTCGAAGGCAAGCGATCCTCCCCCGGTTTGGGTGATCCGCCGGAATTCTCGGAGCAGCGGGCTCAGATTCTCGAAATGGAAGAGGAGTCGCAGCGCTGCCACACCGATGCACGTGCCTGCTGCCAGTGGCAAGTCAAATGCATCCGCCTGAACTACCGGTCCAGCACCATTGCTGACGGCTACTGTCAGCATGGCCCGAGAGGCATCGAAGGAAATCACGCGGTCGCCACGCTTCCGCAGGGCCTGGGTCAGACGTCCTGTTCCACAGCCAACGTCAGCGATGACACCGCCACGAGGGAGCAGCGAGAGCATGATATCCAACTCTCGCTCATTGACCCTGCCACCGCTCGCCCCACCAAACCTCTGCGCATCGTAGCTCTGCGCCACACGCTCGTTGCGATAGAACGCTCGCTTTTCGCGGACAGGCGCATCCTCGACAACACTGCCGGGAGCTGGGGTCATCGCAGCCCACCATCCCTTCCGTCTACCGGGATATCCAGAAGCACGCCTTGTGAATCGGCTAGGCCACGGAGTGCGAGCATAAAGCCCGGAATCATCCACATCCACAGAGTGGCAACCCGGCTCAACAGTGTCACCGAGACTGCCATAGCCGGATCACCCCCAAAGCTCACCGCCGATGCTATCAACGCCGACTCCACCGCCCCAACGCCAGCAGGAAGTAGCGACAGGCCACCGAGCAGCCCAGCCGTCCC
>JAMCTA010000099.1:1535-8040 GCA_023381895.1 Chloroflexota bacterium | reverse complement strand
GCCCACCGCCTTTCGCGCGAAGGTGTGAAGCGAACGAGCGGCTGTAGGCATTCTGGCTCGTGGCGCAAGCGCACCACTTACAGCTGCGGGACAGCGCTGGCTTCGCACCAGCTTTCCCTACGTGACGTGCCGCAAACCTGTGAGCATCAGCTCGCTCACAGATTCCTCTCATATTTAGCAGCATTGGTACCATTCTGTCAAAGCGGTCTTCGCCAGGGCGTGTGGGCTCGGACGTGGAAGCTGGGAGCTCGGGGTAGACTCAGATTGGCTGGGCTCGCTGGCACGGTGGGGAGAGGGTGTTGCCTGTAAATCTAGTGCTTACCTATACTTCCTCTTTAGCGCTCCGGGCGCTTGTGAGCCTGGCGTAGAGCGCAGTCGTATGGCGCCAGGAATGGGTAGGCCACCACTGAGCAATTCCCCCCCTGCCACTGGAATGGTCTTCCTCGTCGGTGCAGGTCCCGGCGACCCGGGACTGCTCACGATCAAGGGGCGGGAATGCCTGGCGATAGCCGATGCCGTGCTGTATGACTACCTGGTGAATCCGGTGCTCCTCGATCACTCTCCACCGTCATCGCGCCGCATCTACGTGGGCAAGCAACCAGGAAGGCCAGCGATGTCTCAGGAGAGCATCAATACGGCACTCGTCGAGCTGGCGCAGCAGGGTAATATCGTGATACGCCTCAAAGGTGGCGATCCCTTCATCTACGGACGTGGTGGCGAGGAAGCAGAAGCGCTCCGGGCCGCTGGCGTGCCGTTTCAAGTCGTCCCGGGAGTCTCGTCGGCATTTGCCGTGCCAGCGTATGCCGGAATCCCACTCACGCATCGGTCTATCGCGAGTACCGTCAGGATTTTCACGGGTCATGGGCGCGAGGACGATGGTGAAGCGAGATCGAGCCCGCTACCAGTGTGGAGGGCCAACGAGGAGACGCTGGTCATTCTCATGGGGGTAGGGCGATTACCAGAGCTGCTCCGGCACCTCTACACTGCGGGCTGGGTACCGACGACCCCCATAGCGCTCGTGCGTTGGGGCAGCTACCGGCATCAGGAGGTTGTTGTCGCGACGCTCGGGACAGTGGAAGAAGAGCTTGCCCAGCGTGTCGAGCCTTTCGGTTCACCCGCAGTCATTGTCATTGGAGATGTGGTGCGGTTGCGTGGACAGCTCAACTGGTTTGATGAGCTGTCCCTTCACGATCAGCGGGTTCTCGTTCCCCGGACACGGGACAGGCCGAGTCAGCTCGCTTCCTATCTGCGGGTGGTTGGAGCACGACCGGTTGAGCTACCGTTCAAGGGGGTCGCGTCAGAGCATCTAGATGGGCCATGCAAGGATGATGTGACGGCCATGCTGCGTGAGCCCTTTTCTGCGGTGGCATTCCCGAGCAGTGGGAGTGTCAGGCGCTTCGCCGCTCTCACGGAGCGCGCGGGGTTCGCCACACCCAGTGAGGCGATCAGGGATGGGCTGGTGGCTTGTATCGGGTCGCAGACAGCTGCTGCGGCCCGCGACTGTGGTCTCGCCGTCGACGTCGTACCGGAACAGACGACGCTGCTTGGTCTCGTCCTCGCGCTCCAGCGAGCGATGGCTCGTCGCCGTGCCGGGCAGGTGCCATAGGTTCACGCCTGAACTCATCTCTTCTCATCTTCTCATCTTCTCAGCTCCTGTGAACTGCTGGCAGCCCTACGTAGCGCTCCGTCCGTGCGTATCCAGAGAGGCTGCGCTGGCGAAGCATCACTGCTCCTCTCCCATCCACCGCAGCGACCGTGGCGGCGCAGGCCACCATAGGTCATCCTGTATTGACAGTCAGGCGGCCACTTGCCTAGAGTTCAGTTCGGTGACGTGTGCACCGCACACGCTTGGGGGGCGCCGTGAAGTACCGTCGTGTCCTGGTACTGCTGCTAGCGTGGCTACTCGTAGGAGGAGCATTCCAGAGCACTGCAGAGCAGGTCCACGCTGCTCCTACTCTCTCCGGAGTGCCCATGCAAATCTCCGGTGTGATGATGACACATGACCAGCTGGTGCAGAACAACAGCAACGCTGCGCCGCCAGCGCTGGTGCGGCAAGCGTTACGACACACGCTGGCGAAGTTTCTCGGCAACAGGCACGCCGCGTCGCTATTGAGCAATGGCTCCCATGCTGGATCGCCACCCCCTACGAGTCAGCAGCCTGGGCCAGTCACAGATACGATCGCCGGTCCCCAAGCTGGATACGGCAGCCTATATCTCGTCCCTCCGGATACGATGGGCGCCGTTGGGCCCACTCAGTTTCTCTTCACCGTCAACGGGCAGTTCGAGGGTGTCCAGAAGAACGGTGCGCACGCCGTCATTTTCAATACGAGCGACGCTGACTTCTGGGGCAGCGTCGCCAATCCAGCAGGCGTGTCTGACCCGCACGTGCGCTACGATCGCACGAGCGGTCGCTGGTTCATCACCGAGATCGACGTTCCTGTCGCGAACAACGACATTCTCTTGGCAGTGAGCAGTGGACCGGATCTCACCACGGCGAGCTGGACGAAGTACAGAATCCCGGCGACAGGAGCGGCCGTTTCGGCCGATCAGGGCTGCTTCGCCGACTACGATACCCCTGGCATCGATACGAACGCGATCTACATTGGGGCGAATATCTTCCAGAATGGCTTTCCCGCTGGCTATGGACCTTGCACCGGCAATGCCTTCGTTCATAGCAACGTCTACACTGTCCAGAAGTCGAGCGTCGTCAATGGCTCGACTGCGATGGTGACCAGCTTCTACAACGTTACCAACGGCCTTGCTGGACCAGGCCCCTACACACCGCAGGGTGTCGATAGCGTGGATCCGATGGCTACTGGCTACGTCATTGGCCCTGACCTGGGTGAGGATGCTGTGGGCACGGTCTCCCATCTCGACGTCATGACGGTGAACAACCCCGGCAGCACTACGCCAACACTCTCCGGGCCGGCGCAAATTACTATGGCCGATCCGGAGAACGGCCCTGCTCCTCTCGGTGTGCTCACAGCCAGCAACCCCGCTCGCGGAATGGACGACATCGATGATCGCCTCTATAGCGCTGTGGTTCGCAATGGCCAGCTCTGGACGGCACAGAATGTCAGCGTCGACGCTGCCGGTGACAGCAACGCGCGAAACCGCGACCGTGTGGGCATGCGGTGGTATGACATCGCAGTCTCCAGTATGACGCTCTCACAGTGGGGCACGGTCTACGACCCTTCTGCGTCCAACCCCGAGAACTTCTGGATGGGCACGGTCACGGTCTCCGGCCAAGACATCGTTGCTCTCGGCGCCAGTGAGGCCAACGTGAGCACGTACGTCGAAGGGGGCATCACCGAGCGCTTTCCCAGCGACCCAGCCAATACGATGCGCTCCTTCGCGGTGTATCTGAACAGTACGCACGACCTCTATTCAGATGCCGCGTTCAACCCGTATCCCTACAATCGCTGGGGCGACTACAGCTTTACGAGTCTTGATCCCTGCGATGACATGACGATGTGGACGGTCCAGGAATATGTCGCGGGAACCGAGAGCGGGGGGATTCCGCCAGTGCATTGGGGTGTCGAAGCCGCCAAGATTCAGGCGCCGCCGCCAGCGGTGCTGCCAGCCGGACCGCTGGCTACCATCATCACCGGGCAAGCGAGTGCCAGCTTGCCCATCACCGGGACGTCGCCGGCCGGTCAGGGCTTCTATGACACGCCGAGCAGCGCCGACGCTGGCTGCCGCACCCGCCTCACTGCCTCCGCCACCAACGGCGTCGCCGTCAAGGGAGTGACCTACGTCGATCCCACGCACGTCACCCTCACACTCGACACTACCGCGGCAACACCAGGACCCTCCACCATCACGATTACTAACCCGGATGGTCAGCAGGTCCAGACCACAGTAACACTCAGCGCCCCAACGTTCACGCCAACCGCCACGCCAACGCAGACGAGCACCCCGACAACAACGGCGACCGGCACGGCGACCACCACCCCAACCGAGACCGCTACCAGCACACCAACCACTACAGCAACGACGACCGTGACACCCACGGCGACGGCGACCGCAACGCCCATGAACTCGTATGTCGCTGGCACCGTGACCTATGACGCCGGCTCTCCCCTCCCCCACGCCGCCATCACCGTGACCCGTGCCGGTGGTGGCTCTTCCTCCGACACCACTGATTTCGCGGGCCACTATCAGGTCAGCAGTCTGGGTCCAGGCTCCTACACCGTCTCCATCACCCCACCCACCGGCCTCTTCCCTGCCTCCCCCAACGACATCCCGGTGCAGCTCGATGGCACCAATCACGCCATCATCAACTTCTACGCCTCCTCAACAGCTCCTTCCGAGCCCACGACCACGCCGAACGTCAGTCAGTTCCAGCCGTTCTGGGTCCAGGCGTTTGCGACTGATGCCCATCTCTGGAGTGGTCCGGACAGCAATGCGGTCGACTTCGGTCCCCTCGCGCAATGGGGTTACCTCCTCGTCGTGGCTCCGCAGACCTCATCCCGCCTCTTCGTGTACAACCCGCTGACCCAGAACTACGCCTACGTCGCTGCCAGTAAGGTTGGCCCCTCCGGTCCGCCACCCGCGCCGTGAGGTGAAGCTGCAGGCGACCTGTGCAGTGCCGTCTGTAGTTCACCTATTCCATTACCTACGATTACGATAAAAGTGGGTACGAGAGCAGATTGTCGACCCCTGGGGCTTCCTGAGCACTTCGGGCAACTGCCCCGCCCGTTCGAGTTTGAGCGATTCGAGAGCGAACATTGCAGCAGCTGATCGAGACCTATGTCACGGCGAGCGTATGGTGAGCTCCGATTCATTTCTGCCCGGCTCCGCTGGTGCCGCTCATTCTCCCCGGCTCAGCGCTTCATGCGTGGGCGAGGGGACCGAAGTCGACCGCAGCGATAGCCTCGTGGAACGGCCGTTCGAGGTAGGCGAGGTGATCCGGCTCACCATGGGGATGCGTCACGTGCTCCGGTGCGTGGTGTGTGCTCCTCTCCCGGATGTAGGTCAGGCTCCCATCGAGCAGGGTGAGCATGTACGATGCCGTGGCGACGTCGAACATCTCCCAGGCCTCACCCGTCGCTACGTAGATGGGTGAGGTGTGCGCCATCACGCCGCGCGTCCACTCATCGTGATGGCGCACGGGCTGCGTGTAGCCTGGCCCGCCACAGCGAGCGGCGACCCAGGAAGACTGGCTGATCTGGAGACGTTCCCGCAGCTCGAGGCGGCGTGCACCTTCTGGCCGGCTCACGTCAGCAACGACGCGGCCATTCTGGACGATCTGGAGCGTGTGGATGGGCAAGATCGATTCGGCCCAGGCTGTCACCTCAACTGTGCCACCGCCCGCAGGGAGTGTGAGCGTGTCGCCGATTGCTGCATTCTCAACACTCAGACCGATGAGTGGTCCACCGCTGAGGAAGGTGCGGCCGCGGCGGAGGTTGCGGCACCAGGAGTCATAGGTGAATTCTTCCTCGGGGGAGATGGAGACGTAGGTGCGGTAGAGGCCAACGGGGACCTCGCTGCTCATCTTGTCTGTTCCGCCAACCAGTGGCAGCCGGTAGCCGGCGTTGAGGTAGCGATAGTACTCGCCGTGCATGTACGTGCCGTGCTGCAGCATCTCCACGGCATCGGCGCGTCCGGTGGCGATGAGAGCGGCGGGCTCGCCATTAGGCGTGGGTAGATGTGGAATGACGACGGTGCCACCTTGAGCGTGGCAAGCATCAGCCCAGGCCGAGAGCGTGGTCTCGAGGGTGCCACCGAGCTCTGCTTCGTCGAGACCGCCGCTGCACCAGGGCATGACCTGACGCCTGAGACCGAGCAAGGTGAGGTGACCCAGCACGTGCTGGCGGTTTTCTTGCGTCGCGTAGACGATCGTCTTACCGCTGTGGGTCACGAGTGGAGCGCCTGTGAACTCCTCAGTGTTGGTGAAGAGTCCACCCCACTGTGACATGAGGAGGTTGACGACGTTGAGCCCTTCGCCGCTGGCCTCGAAGGCTGCGCCCTGGGTCGAGAGGAAGTGGACGTGCGTGTCGCCGCTGAACCAGCGCTGGGCGTTCATGTCGATCCAGCGATGGAGCGGCAGGCGCAGCTCTTGCTGGCCAGGTGCGATCGTCACTTGTGTGCGCAGAGGCTCGTACTCGAAGCCAGAAGCGACATCGACGAGCACAGCACCCCGTGGCAGCCAGCCCTCGCAGGTGCCGTCGACGTACGCGTAGCTGATGTGTCCCAGGCGGACATCGCCACCAACGTCGACGTGCCACGTGCCATTATTCGAGTTCACGTGCGCGTGGTGGCCATAGGGTGCATAGGGGATGCCTTCTGGGGAGCGGAAGTGGACACGGCAGGGGATGGGCTGGCCTGTATCCGCATCAACGATAGTGGTCCGTACCCAGTTGCGACCAGGATCGACGAGCTCGACGCGCAGGCGCGGTGAGGCAGCAATGGCACCTTGCTGCTCCAGGTGTCCCCAGCGGAGAGAGCCGAGCTGCGCGTCTCCGAGCGTGACCGTGACGGTTGCTGAGGGTGTGGCGGCGAT
>JAMCTA010000099.1:0-1525 GCA_023381895.1 Chloroflexota bacterium | reverse complement strand
CCCGGCGCTGCCCCGGTCGACTGTGACCGACAGCGCGAAGGGGTGATGAGCATCTTCCGGCTGCGGGAGCAGGAGGCGGACGTACCGGGAGCCGCTGCGGGTGAAGGGATGCTCAGGGAGGTGGCCGGGGGTGATGGCGGCGAGGAGAAAGCGGGGGCCCTCGGGAACGATCTCGATCGCTTCGATGATGCCTGTGGGATCTGGAGAGAGCCAGGGCCAGAGGAAGTAGCCGCGAGCGTTGCTGCTCCACCCCTCTGTCTGACGGCTGCCTGCGAGCCCCCACCGCCCCTCATATCGCGGCCAGAGGCGCTCCTCTTGATCGGGCCAGGCACGGAAGGGCTGCTGTCCCCATCCGGGTGGGACGGTGGCGATCTCGAAGCGCTCGCGGATGGGCAGGCGCACTTGCTCACCACTGGCGAGATGGAGAACGTAGGTAGCCACGAGCTCGCCGGGTGGACCGTTGGCCTGGAGCTGCGATTCGAGCAAACGGTGCACGAAGATGATGCAGTGAGCCGGACGTCCCACTGCAACCTGTCGCGTCTGACGGTCTGCTCCACCGAGCAGGAGGAAGCACGGCCCTTTTCTGGCTGAGGAGCCGATGAGGAAGGGCAGACCGTGGAACTGCTGGGCACCAATGGGAGCGTGGTCTCCAGTGGGAAGGGCGGAAAGGTCAGCGTTGCACAGGGGGGTGAGGTCGAGCGGAGTGTAGTCGGGCTGAGGCTCGTTCGTCATGCATGCGCTCCTCCAGTGGTGTGGCGTCTTGCGCTGACTATAGCGTTGGGGCGGAGCGATGCAAGGGGCAAGTGAGTTCACATCACACTAGCACACGTTCATTTATATATACGTATGTTATATATACGTATGCAAGTATATGAATGATACGAGTGCGAAGTGAGGCGATAGTAGTGGCAGATCGAGACTTTCGGATCCACGCCGGCGGGATGACCTGCACTGACTGCGAGGAGCACGTGGAGCGAGCATTGGAGGAGGTTGGCGTGACTTGGTCCCAGGCTGATTACCAGCGTGGTGAAGTTCGCTTTACCGCACCCGCTGCGATCTCGCAGGAGGTCCTGGCAGATGCCATCCGTAGAGCTGGCTATCAGCCGGGAGACGTTGAGGCGGCGCAGCCGGCGGTGTGGCAGCCAGGCCCCCACGCCGTGCAAGACGAGAAGGGCTACGACCTCGCCATCGCCGGCTCCGGTGGCGCAGCGTTCGCTGCCGCCATCAAGGCGCGCGAGGCGGGCGCCCACGTGGTCATGATCGAGCGTGGCACGCTGGGCGGCACCTGCGTCAACACCGGCTGCGTACCCTCTAAGACGCTCCTCCGCGGCGGGGAGCTCTACTACCAGGCCGGTCACCACCCGTTCGCCGGTATCGAGACGTGCCCTGGTACAGTCGATCTCGCCGCGCTAGGGACACAGAAGGACGAGCTGGTCCAGCGGCTGCGGCGCGAGAAGTACGCGGACCTGGTTGCCGAGTATGGCTGGGACCTCGTCCGTGGCGAAGCGAGCTTCCTCGACGAGCG
>JAMCTA010000082.1 GCA_023381895.1 Chloroflexota bacterium | reverse complement strand
GCCTTGACGTGCTGGAGTATTACGCCAAGAATGGCTGGGATCCCGCGACGCAGTGTGTCGCCATCTTCAACAACTGGCTACAGCATCCGGATGGGAAACCGGCGCAGAGCGCGGCCCAGTTTGTGGAGACGGCCGGGTGGGCGCCAGCGCCGAAGGGCTGACGGCGCCGGTGTAATTTCACCTGCTGATCCGGTCGGAGCGCCTCGATGAGCTGCTGCCGGGTGTGGCTGGTGCAGTTGCACAGCTGACACTACAGGCCTTCGTCACCGTGGTGAGCAGGCTACGCGGCGACACTGGCTTGGGAAGGCAAGCAGCTGCGCCGAGCGCGCTCGCTAGTGCCGGGTCGGCGAGCGCGGAGCAAATGACCACGGGGATCCGGGCGGTGTCCCCACTGCTCTGCAACTGCTGGAGGAGCTCCCAGCCATCGAATGAGGGCAGGAGCACGTCGAGAACGATGCACTGAGGCTGCTCGGCGGTCGCGATGCGGAGGGCCGCTTCCGGCGTGACCGCGGCGACCGTCCTGTACGGGGCGTTGGTGAGGCAGCGCTGGAACAGCCGGACGAAGTCGGGGTCATCGTCGACGAGCAGCACTAGCGGGTGAGCTCGTGGAACAGTGATCTGCCACACGCCACCGCTCTCGGTGCGTCTGCGAGTGAGGATCACGGCCGGGTCGAGCGGTGGTGAGAAAGTAGGGAAAGCCACCTCACCGGCGCCAGTGATGGCAAGTGTGATGGTGACGTCCGCACTGGCGCTACTCGCTGCAAGTCTGAAATGGCGGCAGCCCTGGTTGGATGCCTCGACGATGAGCGCCAGGAGGCTCTGCCGGAGCAGCACTCTGCTACAGCGTACCGCAGTGCCGTGGGGGAAAGGCTCTGCCACGAGTTCGGCGCCCCGCTGAGCGAGCAAAGGTTGCACGGTCGTAGCTACGCCTTCGAGCAAGAGACCGAGGTCGCACGGCGGTGGAGTGTCCTCGCTGATAGCCTCGAGTTGCGCTTTAGGGCGCACGCTGGAAGACTCGAGGAGAAGCGCCACGAGAGCGCTGATGGCTTCGTGGTGCTCGCGCCGCGCCTGGCGCTCGCTGAGAGCGAGTGTCGACGCGACCTCTGCCGGACTCAAGCCATCAATGTAGCGCAGGTGCAGCGCTTGGTAGTGGCGCCACGCGGGACTGCCACTCGGCGCCAGCGCTGGTGGACGCAAGCGCTCGATTGTCGTGAGCAGGAGCTGGCGCAGGGCCCCGGCAGAGAGGTGTGCGCCTGGCAGAAGCACGCGACCCAGCTCGTGGTGCTCGAGGGCCGCAGGGTCAAAGAGATGCGCCAGCGCATCACGCACGAGCTGATCGAGCACGTCGGTGTCTGCGGCTCCGGTAGATGCTGGCGCAGGTTCGGGCATGGTTCCCGGACTTCACTGGGGCTCGTGACTTGACAGCGGCACGGCCTCTCTCCGAGTGTACGCCCAGCATCCACCTCGCGCAACTGCCATTCCAAGAGCTAGGGCCGCGGCCAGCCCTGTCTTTCAGCGCCCCCCTGGCCGGGGCGACCCGATCTGCCCGTGAATGGCTTGAATGCCGGCGGCGTTGCCTTAGGCGGAGGAGCCCTCATCAGCGCCATGCGGGAGCCGGGAGCTGAGAAAGATCGCTCCGCCAACAAGTGCGATGCTGATAGCGAGATAGAGAAGGTCCAGCGGAGAAGTGTAGTGGAGGCTAAGCGCCTCCTGCAAGAACGCTACCACCAGGAGGAGCACGACGATCTTGACTAGGCGGTCCTTGAGGTCGTCGAGGCTCTTGATGATGAGCAGAGACGATGCTATTTCCAAATTGCCGGCGACTTCTATGCGCTTGATGAAGAGCTCGAATAACCCGAGGGAGAAGACGAAGAGTACGGCGGAGAGCAGATAGATGTCGATCGATTTGATGACTGTAGTGATCACTAGCGTCTGTTCAGTAGTGTTGATCTCGGATGTGAACCCACGAAACAGATTGGGAAGCGTCGGTACAATTTCGACGAGACTGATCGATGCGATGACGAGCGTGAGGATGCTGGAAAGAAGACTGGCAACGATGGGGAGGAGCATAATCAGGCGGGATGACCACAACAGCCTCTCAAGCGTGCGCAACGTCTGCGCTCCCTCCAGCTGGGCTATGTGGCATCACCATAGGAGGAGATGATACCGGCTAAATCAAACCAGAATGGCGTTGCGAAGGAGACCCTCACCCCCTGCCCCTCTAAGCCAAGCTTGGGGGAGGGGTGGCGAGCCTTGGTGAGCCGGGGTGAGGGCCCCGTCTTGCGCAACACCACCGTGGAAGGATTTAGACGCTTCGTGTAGGGTGGTGAGCCCCTCTCCACTGCTGGCGTCAGGCCGCCCGCGACTCGCGAAACGCTCTCCCTCCAGCAGCGGCTGGCTGAGACCTGGGCACAGCCGGCACAGCAGGCGCTGGCAGCCAGGTCACGAGCTTCCAGCTATTGTAGAGCAGCAGGGCCACTGGCCCCCAGATCAAGATGAAAGCCAGTGTATCGCTCATTGTGGTCTTCCTCCCCTGCACCTGCAGTTCGTGCTCTTCACGCGCCGCTCATTGGAACTTCTGTTCGGAACGTTTGTTCTAGTCTATCCAGGGTCGCGCGGTTTGACAAGACCCACGGTCACGGATTGGTGCTCGGATCTTGCTCGCAGGTGTTCCAGAGCTCCTACTCCTGTCGCTCTTCCCGTGCAGAGGCAATGGGTGTAGTAGCATACGGGGTGCCGTATTGCAGGACGGCCGTAGCGGTGAAGACCAGCATGAGATGGTTGAAGCAGGGGGAAAATGCCGGCCGCAGGGGCACCATGGCGTATCCTCCTCGCGATTGTCGCCGGTGTCTGCGCATTCGGCCTGGTAGTGCTGGTGCTCGTGCAACGACCGGCTGCAGCGCCGGCGGTCGCGTCCCCCGTCCAGCTCACGCTGAGCAGCTCCCGGCGCCTGCGCCCAACGCCATCGCCAACTCCCCATCCGGTCGAGGTGTATGTGACGGGTGCAGTGGTGCATCCGGGCGTGTACCGGCTCGCCGCTGGCGCCCGCGTTCAAGATGCGGTCACCGCCGCGGGGGGATCAACACCTGGAGCGGACCTTGAGCGCATCAACCTCGCGGCGTACGTCACCGACGGCGAGCAGGTGACCGTACCCGTCGTCGGGGAAGCGACGGCGACTCCCGAAGCTATCGCACACGGCAGAGCCCGGCACACCCCTACGCCCACGGCGAGCGGGCCGCTGAACGTCAACACAGCGACCGAAGAGCAGCTGCGGACCATTCCCGGGATTGGCAAGATTACGGCTGCGCGCATTGTGGCGTACCGAGCGGAGCACGGACCGTTCGGCAGCATCGACGGGCTACTGCAGGCTGGTGTGCGCAAGGCTGAGCTGGAGCGAGTGCGCTCATTGCTGACCGTGCAATGAGTCCTCCGGAGGAAGCCCAGAACGACTTCGCCAGGGGTCCGGTGTGGGCCTATGGCGCTCCATTGCTATCTCCGGCGCTCGCACTGCTTACCGGCATCGGCTTGGGCCCGGCGCTCCCGGCAGTGGGTCTGCCCGCCGCGATGCTGGCAGCGATCGGGGTGACTCTCGCAGTGCTGGCCCGCTGGCGCTGGCTGGCCATCGTAGCGCTCTGTGCCCCAATGCTCCTCGTGGGGATCGTGCGGGCTCAGAGAGCGGCACTCCTGGCCCCTGATGACGTTACGCTCCACCTCGGCGAGTTTGTGGAGGTGCAGGGATTCGTGGCCGGGGAACCCGACGTGCGCGACCGCGTGCAGCTCTTGCGCGTCCGTGTGACCCAGCTCCGGTCGCTCGGGCGTCGTGGAGGCTCCTGGGCGCCGGTGAGCGGAGCCGTGCAGGTGCGGACGGCGAGTGCAACCCCCTTCGCTTACGGTGACGTTGTGGACATTCGCGGGAAACTCACCGCGCCGCCGCAGATTGCCGGCTTCGACTATGCAGACTATCTCGCCCGGCAAGGAGTACGCGCAGTCCTGACCTATCCGCGCGTGACGCTCTTGGGCCGGCAGGCGGGTGATCCGCTGCACGGCGCGGCCTTTGCGTTACAGAACGGTGTCGAGCGTGCGCTCGCTGAGACGCTTCCCGAGCCGGAGCGCTCATTGCAGCGGGCTGTGTTGATCGGCACGCGTTCAGCGGCATTTTCGACCTTGACCCCCGACTTCATCCGGACAGGCATGATCCACATCATCGCAACGAGCGGTTTCAAGGTGGCCATTGTCGGGAACTCGGCCCTCGGTCTGTTCCTGCCCCTCCTGGGGCGGCGGAAAGCAGCGTGGCCAGCGCTGGCCACCGTCGCTCTCTACGTGCTGGTGACGGGATCCACGCCTGCTGGCGAGCGCGCCGGGCTGATGTGGGCCCTGGCGGTGGGGGCGCTGCTCACGGGCAGACCGTCTGCTTCGCTGCAAGGGCTCGCGCTCGTAGCGGCAGCGATGGCCCTGGTCGACCCGCTGGTCATCGGTGACACTGGATTTCAGATGTCGGTGGCTGCCACTGCGGGGATCTTGCTCTTCGAGCCGAGGCTTGCCGGTTTGCTACGCCGCTGGCCAGGCTGGCTCGCCGGACCCATCAGCATGACACTGGCGGCACAGATCGGCGCGTTGCCGGTCACCATGGTGGGCTTCAATCAGGTGTCGCTCATCGCGCCGCTCTCGAACCTCCTTTGCCTGCCCTTGCTGCCACTGCAGATGCTCTGTGGAACGCTCCTGGTGCTGGCGCAGACCGTGTCACCCAGCTTGGGATACCTCGTTGGTGTGGTGAGCTACGTGCCGCTGGCCGCAATGATCGTGCTCGTGCACGCCCTCGCGCAGCTCCCTTTCGCGGCGGTGCCTGCACCGACTCTTGGGGTGATCATTGCTGTGCTGTACTACGCCGGATGTGCCGCTACACTCGGGGCATGGAGAAGAGCGGCGCAAGGGCGGCGCGGCACGCACGGGCCGGCATCGGTGGCCGGGTTGCTGGCTGTGTCAGCCGCCGCGCTCGTGCTTGCGGCACTGTCGGTGAAGGAGAGCGTGCTCAGCGCGCCGCTGCGCTTGGTGGCACAGGTGGACAAGACCGGTGACGTGCTGCTCATCCAGTCACACGATGCGACGCTGGTGGTCGACACCGGCAGCTCGTCCAAGGCGCTGCTGGGGCTGGTGGGCGAAGCGCTTCCGCCCTGGCGGCGGCGCATTGACGCGCTGGTGCTCCTCGGAGCGGAGGGAGCGCATAGCGGCGCCGCGGCTGCGCTGCTCGACCACTACCGTGTAGAGCAGGTGGTGACGGCAGACGTGGCGCACCCAAGCCTTGGGTTGCAGGGCTTTGAGCAGCGCGTGGGTCCACTGCTGCTGCTGCCGGTCGGGGCAGCAGGGACCCTGCCGCTAGGCACGCACGGTGAGCTGCGCACGTGGGCGGTGGGGCCGCCGAGTGCGGTGCATCTTGCAGCGCTGGCTTCCTTCGGCAGGCTGCGCGTGCTCGACGTGGCGGCGTTGACGATTGCCCAGCAGCGTGAGCTGGTGACTGCGGGCCTGCCAGACGGACTGACCGTGGTCGTAGGGCCACCGGGACGAGAAGGTCCGCTGGCACCGGAGCTGCTGGCGGCGACTCATCCTGCGCTGGTCGTGGCTGGCGATGCGGTGGCCGGATCGACGGTGATTCCACCGACCAGCAGCCTGGACGTGACGACGGATGGACGTGTGGTGGAGCTACAGTGAGAACGGCTGGGGTACACTAGCGAGTGCAGGGGGTATAGCTCAGCTGGCAGAGCACCTGACTTTTAATCAGGGTGTCCAGGGTTCGAATCCCTGTGCCCCCACTGTCCACCCTGTGCGGCGAGGTGCCGTCTTGTGAGTGACTCAGTTTGCATACCTTACCTCTTGTTGACATCCGGCTCAACTTGTGGAGAATTCAACTTGAATGCACCCCCAGCACCATCAGCAGAAGGAGAAGCAACGTGTCTCAACCTGTTGCCTTGAACAGCCCTGGCCGGCCGGACCTGCGTAGCCTTGCGCCGAGTGTCACCATCAACGCTGTTCTGCCTTTCGTGGCCTATCGTGTGTTCACCGCCCGGGGCGTGCCCACGGTAGAGGCGCTGGTCGCGACCGCCGTCTTCCCGGTAGCTGGCATCCTGCTCGGCTGGGCGCGCAGCAGGCACTTGGATGGCCTGGGCCTGATCGCGCTGGTTCTGATCATTCTCGGCGTGTTTTCATCGCTCATCAGTGGCAGTGTCCGTTTCTACCTGGTCAAAGAGTCGCTCCTGACCGGGCTGTGGGGTCTGGCCTGCCTCGTCTCACTCCTCTTGCCCCGGCCGCTCATGTTCTATTTCGGCCGGCAGTTTGCGACGGGGGGCGAATCCGCCAAGGTTGAATATTACAACAGCCTCTGGCGTTACCCACTCTTCCGCCACGGCACCTACCTCATCACCACCGTCTGGGGGCTGGCCTACCTAGGTGAGGCACTGCTGCGCGTCCTGTTTGCCTTCACCCTGCCGCCTAGTACCGTGCTAGCCGTCTCACCGGTGCTGGTCTATAGTGTGACCATTGTGCTGATCGTCTGGACGATGCGCTACTCCCAAAGTATGGCGCGACGGGGTGCCGAAGAGCGGGCGCGCGCGATGCAGTAGAGAGAAGAAGTGGCAGGTTGGGCAGCACCGCGGAGGAGCGCCACGTAGGGAGGACAGCGGAGACGTTCCACCGTGAGCCGGTGAGTCCTGCCCGCTGGTAGACAGGACTATGCGATGGGACTACAGAGTGACTGGGTTCGCCGCTACGTGTCCAGAGTGGTATCAATTCGACTTCGACACCGTGACGGCGCCACGTGAGTGCTGGTGGTGGCGGCGAGGAGGCTGCAGCGAGACAGATGCAACTGCTGGCGAGCCGCTCGTGTTTGACTCTTCACCGGTTGCTTATTCTTCCCCTCCTGCTGGTCTCGCTGATAGTGACCTCTTCTTCAGTGACCGTTTCTGCGGCGACGTTGCCTCCTCAGTTCGTCCAGAGTGTCCTGTCACCGCAGAAGCCGCTCACACCGGATTCCCGTTTTGGCATCGTCGATGCCTACCAGTACCCGCAGCAGCGTGCCGAATCAGGCGCGGGCTGGGAGCGCGTCGAGTTCTGGTGGAATCAGATTCAGCCGGATAGTCCTACGGAGTTCTATCCACCACAGACCATCAGTGATGCGCAGCTGCAAACCGAGCTGAGCGCTGGCATGCTGGTCGTTGGTCTCCTTGGTAATCCACCCCAATGGGCAACCCGGGATGGCTCTACGCCAGCCCATCTCTACTTACCGATCAACGATCCCCAAAACTACTGGGCTGCTTTCGTCCGCCGGATGGTGGAAACCTATCAGGGGCGCATCGACCACTGGATCATCTGGAACGAGCCCGACATCCCGCCTGGGCAGAACGGATCGACGTGGGCAGGAACTGTTGCGGAGTACTACCAGCTCGTCAAGGTTGCTTCCGAAGTCGCCAAGGTAATCAATCCGAACGAAGAGATCATCGTTGCGGGAACGACGTACTGGGCCGACGTTCTCAACAACCGGCCTCTCTTCATTGACCGCTTCGCCTCTGTCGCCCAGAATGATCCTAATGGCCCGTCGAACGGGTACTTCTTCGACGCTGTCGATATGCACATCTACAGCAGCGCACCGGACGTCTACCGCATTGCCATGGCCTATCGCCAGGCGCTCCAAAGCCACGGGATGGACAAGCCGCTATGGCTCTCTGAGACCAATGTGCCACCGTACAACGACCCGGCGACGCCGCGCACGCCCAACTTCACGAACACGACATTGCAGGAACAAGCTGACTACATCATCGAGGCTTTTGCCTATGCGCTGGCTGCTGGCGTGCAGCGGATGAGCATCTACCGCATCGCCGATGAGCCTGATGACGGATCGGGGCCGTGGGGCCTCCTGCACGCGGATGGCACGCCTCGTCCGGCATTCACCGCCTTTCAGACAGCGGTGCGCTACTTTGCGGGCGGCACCAACTTCCATCTTCAACTACAGCCCTATCTTGCCACTCTGAGCTACGATCGAGGCAACCAGAAAGCCTGGCTGTTTTGGGCGACAGGGAAGGCTACTGTACAGGGTGGTGCACCTTTGCTGGGGAACAGCGCGGAGATTGTCAATAAGTTTGGTGAGCGTTCTCCGGTGAATCTTCCCACCTCTGGCACGCAGCCCATGCTGGGCGTCACTGTGAGCGGATCACAAGCGCAGAGTAGTGATGGTGGGCCACAGAACACACGGATCGGTGGAGACCCTGAGTTCCTGGTTGAGTCGGGCATCGGCGCTGGGATCACACTCCCTGATGGCTCGATGTTCTTCCCAGAGACGGGTTTCTCACTGAGTGGTGAATTCGAGCGGTATTTCGTCCAGCACGGTGGTGTCGGCGTCTTTGGCGCGCCTACCGCCCCGGTGCAGCCCTATGCCGTGGGAGGCGCGGTGCAAGACTTCCAGCTGTACAGAATGCGGACCCACCCACTGTTCGCTGGTAGCCGGTACTACATCGAAGCAGTTCCCTCTGGACAGAGCTTTGCCAGGGGGGCGAACTACCGGCCCTTCCAGCCTGTTTCTCTGCCGTCGAAGAGTCCGGACGTTGCCTATTTCCCCCAGACAGGGCATACGGTCAGTGGCGCCTTCTTGCGCTTTTTCAAGGCGTACGGCGGAATACAGATCTTCGGCTTCCCGCGTACTGAAGCATTCACGCAGAATGGCCAGCTCGTTCAGTGGTTCCAGCGTGCAGAGTTCCAGTATGTGCCGCAGAATGCCGGGACCCCATACGCTGTGCAGCTAAGGCTGCTCGGCTCAGAGTTGACGGCCGGCCGGGTCTTCTCCAAGCCAGCACCACCAGCGACACCTACACCCACCCCATTCCCTTCGCCGGCTGCCACACCAACGGTGCTGCCAGGCACTCACGCTGCCGCGGCAACCGCGATGCCGGCGCCAACGGCTACGCCGCAGCCGCAGCAGTACTTTCCCCAAACGGGCTATACCGTGAGCGACGCCTTCCTCGCCTTCTTCAAAGCCCACGGCGGCATCGCCGTCTTCGGCTATCCGATCTCGAATGAGCTGCCTGAGATGGGCAGCGATGGGCGTGTCCTCACCGTCCAGTATTTTCAGCGGGCGCGGTTCGAGTATCATCCGGAGCTGGCCGGTACGCCCTACGTCGTGGAGCTCGGCCTTCTCGGTGACCAGTATCTTGGACTCCTCCCCGGCCCGAGGTGATCTATGGGGCTCCGGCGGAAGGGTGCTTGATCCTGAACGCCACGAATGATCCGCCGCCTGCTCGACAGCCGACCTGGATCGTTGCGGCCAGAGTCCTGGCCGCCGGCCGGACCCTGCTCAGTAGGAGCCGACGATCGGCGAATGTGCGAAGATCGGTATCGAGGAGCAAGCGCCGATGTATGAATATGAAGATGAACACAGCAGAGCCACGCCTGCAAGCGTCGTGTCCAATCCACCACGTCTGTGGGGTCTCAGCGCACCGCCAACGCCATATCCAGATCCAGACGTCATCGTCATCGACCCCTCGTTTGGCCGCTGCGTCGTGGGGAATACGGCGATTCGCCGGCTGTGGACTGGTGCCATCTGGGCCGAGGGGCCTGCCTGGTCCAATCAGGGGCAGTATCTCGTCTTCAGCGATGTTGTGGGCGACGTGCAGCGCCGCTACATCTGGGAGAGTGACAGCGTCACGGCCTTTCGCAATCCCTCGTACAACAGCAATGGCAATACCTTCGACTTTCAAGGGAGACAGCTTACCGCTCAGCACTTCTTCCGTCGCGTCATCCGCTGGGAGCACGATGGCACAGTGACGGTGATTGCGGACTCCTACGATGGCAAGCCGCTCAACTCACCCAACGATCTCGCCCCCCATCCCGATGGCAGCATTTGGTTTACGGACCCTCCCTATGGCAGCTGGCTCTCCGAGGGTCATCCAGACTTTCCTGGTGGTCCGTCGAACCCAGCGGGGCTGCTGAACCCACGGATCGGCAGCGAGCTGGCGGGATTCGTGGCAGGTCACCAGAGGGGACTGCCGGCGAATACGTACCGATGGGACCCGAGCGGCAGACTCGACATCGTCGCCGTCGAGGGCCAGGTTCCGGATCCGAACGGCATCTGCTTCTCGCCCGACTACAAGACGCTCTACCTCGTCAGCACTGATAAAGGTCCGGGTGATACCGGCCCCGGCGGCAAGGGCGCCGTCTATGCCTTTGACGTTCAAGGCACCCGTGTTGCCAACATGCGGCTGTTTACGGACATGGTCGTTGACGGTGTGCACTGCGGACCCGATGGCCTGCGGACCGACGTCTACGGCAACGTCTGGATCAGCTCCAGCGCCCCGATTGGCTACGCCGGCGTCCTCGTCTTCAGCCCGGAAGGGCAGCTCATCGGACGGATTCGCTTGCCGGAGGTCTGCGCCAACGTGACTTTTGGCGGCCCCAAGCGCAACGTTCTGTTCATGTGCGCGAGCCAGTCGCTCTACGCTCTGCAAGTCCAGACACAAGGGGCAGCGCCGTCCTGATTGTATCTGGGAGGAGAACGATCACCGGTAAGAGAGCAAGTCTCCGAGGGTGGCTGCGAGATGCCATCTGTACTATACTTACTTTGACTCTCTTCACTATGATCCTATTCCAGCAGACGCGCAGTTTCCTGCAGGATTGACACAGAGAACCGGGCGTTCGAGCGTGCTTGGCGCAGCAGGGGGTGGGCCCTAATACTACAGCCTCAGATTATGGAGGGAGCGACGCTGGCGGCGGCGGTAGTGGCAGCGCATGGCACGGGCTTGGTGGCGGCGTCGCCAGAGGGACCAGTTGAGGCGGCGCTGGCGCGGACGCGGGGGCCAGGGCAAGGCCAGCGCCAGGAGGCGGCGCGCCTCCGGCACCGAACAATACGTCTGCCGCAAGCACGACGGCGGGTACCGGCAGCACGGCCAGAGCTGCGGCGACTGCAGCACCAGCAGGACGGCGCGTCGAAGTCGCTTTCGAGCTGTGGGATAACAATCACTTCGACGTCGAGCAAGCGATGGTAAATGCGTTCGAAAAGAGCAACCCTCAGATCAAGATTAGCATCCGTCATACCGTGTCGAACTATCTCACCAAGTTAGAGACGGAGATCGCCGGCAATGCTGCCCCCGACGTGTTCTGGATGAGCACATCCTTCTTTCCGGAGATGGCCATACAGAAGACAGTTACTGATCTGAACCCGTACCTCCATCGTGACAAGGTCAGCCTTGCCAGCTATGGCAAGCTCTACGTCGAGTACTACACGTATCAGTCCAAGCTACTCGGTTTCCCCAAGGATTGGGATACGGTAGCGCTGTTCTACAACAAGGATCTCTTCGACAAGGCAGGTGTGCCGTATCCTACGGCGACTTGGAAGTGGGACCCCGCGAGTGGTGGTGATCTGCTCGACACTGCCCACAAGCTGACGTCAGGCAACGGCGCGTCAGCGCAGTACGGCCTCATCTCCTCACCCACAGCCGGACAGACGTTTTGGTGGAACTTCGTGTGGATGAATGGCGGAGACGTCCTTGATGGGCCGTGGGGCAAGAGCATCGTTCTCGACAGCACGGCTGCGACCGATGCGTTGCAATGGTGCGCTGATCTCGTGCTCAAGTATCGAGTCTCTCCAGCCTACACACTGCTGACCAGCGAGAGCGCTGACCGGCTCTTCTGGGTGGGGCGTGCGGCCATGATTACCAACGGCGACTGGGTCATCCACAACTACCAGCGCCAGATTGGCAGCAGGTTCAAGTGGGACGTCGCGCCGTTGCCGGTCGGCCCGAAAGGGAGGATCAGCGAGACGAACAGCCTTGCCTACGGATTGTGGTCCGGCAGCAAAGAGCGTGAGGCGGCGTGGACCTTCATCAAGTGGCTCGGCAAGGAGGGGGAGATCATGCTGGCGCAAGGTGGTGCCGTATTCCCCGCCTATCTGCCGGCGGTGAGCGACTTCATCAAGTCACTGGCGGGCCTCAACATGCAGGCCTTTGCCGAGGAGCAGGCGACAGCGCATCCCGTTCCGGAGACGCCGTATTCCAGCCAGCTGACGGTCGCACTGAACAACGCGATGGAACAGTTCTGGAACGGGAAGATGACGGTGCAGGCAGCGGTTCAGGAGATCAAGTCCAAGATGGATACGGTACTCGCCAAGACCCCACAGCGGTAGATCAGCGTCCGCCAGTCTCCCGGGAGTATCAGCCTACCGTGCCCCGGCAACAATCCAGTGGCACCGCTAAGCCAAACGTACAAGGTGGGCGCTTACTCATAGATGGCGACGGCGCGCACAGGCGCCGCAGTGGTGTCCGTCCACTTGACGGGGAAAGCAGCGATCTTGAAGCCGAAGGGAGGGTCAAGCAGATCGAGGTTGGTCAGGTTCTCCAGGTGGTAGTACTCACGCTCGCACATCACCCGATGCGCTTCCCAGAACTGACGCCGCTCGAACATAGCCCAGACTGGGGGATCAAAGGTGATGGCGTCGATCCCCATCACCTTTACACCCTGGTCGATGAGCCAGATCGTGGCCTCGGCGGTCATACCGCAATGGTCGGTCAAATAGCGCTCTTCGTGCTGATAGGAGCCTGCCCCAGTCATGATGAGCACGATGTCGCCAGGCTTGAGCCGGCAGCCGGTGAGGCTGAGGGCGTGCTGCACGTCGGCCGTGCTGATTCCTGCACCACGCTCTTTGTGCCGGAAATCTAGGACGACGCCATCACCGTAGCACGCTTCGAGCGGAATCCGCTCGGGTCCTGGACCGTTGTGCCGGAGGTGCTTCAGCGCATCGATGTGCGTTCCCACGTGATCGCTGAGCACAGCGAGGTACGACGCTGTCAGCGAGGTCACTCCATACTTCGCCGCCCCGATGTGCTCGGCGAAGCCCTCCCAGGTTTCATACATGACTAGTGCTGGCCGGACAATCCGGGGAAACGTCACCATGTCGTTGTGTACGGACATACTCAGATCGACGATCCGTGGAGCCATCTCTGCCTTCCCTCTGCTCTGATGCCTACACCCAGTGCCTCAATGCGACAGTGACGGGCTGCTCTCGGAGGCAGGCCACTGCTCTGCGGAGATTCGCTCAATTGCCCTCTTGACGTCTCGAAGGAATGCCGCGGCTTGTGCACCATCGACGGCGCGATGGTCGAAGGTGAGCGACAAGGTGATGAAGTGACGGGCGATGATCTGATCGTTGGAGAAGGTAGGTTTTTTGACGATACGGCCCGTGCCGAGAATGGCGCATTGGGGTGGATTCAGGAGCGGAGTGAAGGCGTCGACCTCCAGCGTGCCCAGATTGGTCAGCGTGAACGTACCCTCTTCAAGGTCGGCGGGTTGCAGCTGTCCCTGTACTGCCCGGCTTCGCAATGCGCGCAGCTCTGCGGAGATCGCTTGGAGCGACTTGCGATCAGCACCACGGATGACCGGGACGAGCAGCCCCTCCTCCAGAGCCATGGCCACGCCGATGTTCACGTCCTCCCAGATGACGACCTCCGCAGTGGAGCCATCGCCGAGAACGCTGCTATTCAGGAGAGGGTGGGCAGGCAAGGAGCGGCCGCTGAGGAACACCAGGAGATCAGTGTACGTTGGAGAAGGAAGGCCATACACGCAGGCGGCGGTGATGAGCGCATCATGGAGCTCCACCAGACGCGTGGCATCTGCTTCCGTTGTCAGTGTCACTTGGGGACGGCGCTGGGCACTCTCGACCATACGCTCTGCAATGCGCCGGCGCAGGCCCGCGAGCGGGCGCCGCTCGCGCACGTGCAGCCCATCCTTCATCTGCTCTTGCGGAGCGCTCCGCGCAGTGACCACGTCCCGCTCCATGATCCGTCCCAAGGGTCCAGTGCCGCGGAGCAGCCGCAGGTCCACGCCCCACTCGCGTGCCAGTCGCCGTGCCAAGGGTGAGGCGCGGACATCGAGCGCGCTGGCCGGGATGGATGCCGGCGCTTGTGATGGTCGCACTGCTGGAGAGGCGGGCGGCAGCGTGCTGCGCTCTTGTGCCGCTGTCTTAGCGTCGGCAGACGATGGCTGGACCACCATTGGATCAGGCGCAGCGTCAAGAGCAGCGGGTGTCGCGAGTTTCCCGGAAGGCTGTCCCCCGAGTTCGGTAGCGATCAGCGCATCGAACACTGCTTCTGGCTCGTCCGCAGCGCCAACGACGGCAAGCAGGCCCGTGACAGGCACCGTGACCCCTTCCGGCGCAATGATCCGGCGGAGCACTCCGGAGGTGGTCGACAGCACCTCCGACGTGAGTTTATCGGTCTCGATCTCCGCCAGTCCTTCATCCCTCTCCACCTGATCGCCTGGCTGCTTCAGCCAGCGCACAACGGTAGCCTCAGTCATCGTCAAGCCGAGCTGGGGCATGCGGATCGCCGTGGCCATCAGCTCCACCTCCGGCCCGCCGTGGCGCGAGATCGTCGGGGATACGGCAAGATTGCTGAATAGTGGTGGTGGCTGTGCATTACGATGTCACCACCGAGCGCACCGCCGCGATGACTTGAGGAACGTTTGGAATGGATGCTTCCTCGAGCACGCGGCTGAATGGCGTCGGAACGTTGGGATTGGCGACGCGAAGCGGCGGTGCGTCGAGGTAATCGAAGGCGTGTGTCACAATCTGGGCCACAATCTCGGCGCCGAATCCTGCACGCGCGTGGGCCTCGTGCACGACGATAGCCCGGTGTGTGCGGCGGACCGACTCAGCAATAGTCTCGATGTCGAGCGGCACCAGCGTCCGGGGGTCAATCACTTCCACTTCGATCCCCTCTTTGGAGAGCAGAGTGGCAGCCTCACAAGCCACGCTCACCATGCGCTGGAGGGCAATGATGGTGACGTGCTGGCCGGCACGCCTCACGACTGCCTTGCCGAAGGGAATGGTGTCGTCACTCTCCGGCACTTCCTCCCGTGCCGCTGCGTAGAGCACTTTATTTTCGACGAACACCACAGGATTGTCATCCCGGATGGCAGTCTTGAGTAGCCCCTTGGCGTCATAGGGTGTTGCCGGCATGACCACTTTGAGTCCCGGACAGTGAGCAAACCAGGCTTCGAGCGATTCCGTGTGCTGAGCGGCATTTCCACGCCCTGCGCCTGCCATCGTGCGGTAGACGATGGGGAGCACAGCCTTACCGCCGAACATGTATTTCGACTTCGCCACCTGGTTGGCTATCTGGTCCATCGCGGACATCATGAAGGTCATGTACATGAACTCGGCAACCGGGCGCATGCCCACAAGCGCAGCACCGAGCGCTGCTCCGGCAATGGCGGTTTCGGAGATAGGCGTGCCGATGATGCGCTTCGGTCCGAATTCGTCGTAGAGTCCGCGTGTGACGCCGTACGTTGCCTCGCGAATGTCCTCGCCGAGGCAGAAGACGCGAGGGTCGCGGCGCATCTCTTCGCGGAGCGCCGCGTTGAGGGCTTGGGCATAGGTCATAACTGGCATGGGGCTCTCCCAGCGCTAGGGGTAGGTGCGCTCATCACACCGGCCATCCATCCACATCGGCCCCGGTGAACACGTCAGTAAGGAGGCGGTCGACTCCTGGCTCAGGGCTCGCCTCAGCGAACGCAACAGCTGCGTCTACCTCTCGCAGCACCGCCTCGTCACGCTGCTGCAGCGCAGTGGCAGTGGCCACGCCGGCGTGCTCGAGCAAGCGGCCGAAGCGCACGAGCGGATCGTGAGTGGTGCGCGCCTTCGCGACCTCCTCTTTGGAACGATAGACTTCTGGATCGCCGAGAAAGTGTCCTTCGAAGCGCTCAGCAGCGGCCTCGATGAGGGATGGTCCTTCTCCTGCTCGCGCCCGCTGTACGGCGCTAGCTGTGGCCGCGTAGACGGCGAGGACGTCTGCCCCATCGACCACGCACCCAGGGATGCCGTAGGCATCTGCGCGGCTAGCGACGTGAGCGATGGGGAGGTCCTGGGAGACCGATTGGTACTGCGCCCAGTGGTTGTTCTCGCAGATGAAAATGACCGGAAGCTTCAGGGTGGCTGCCAGGTTGATTCCTTCGTGGAAGGCGCCGTGATTGGCGCCGCCGTCGCCGAAGAAGCACAAGGCGACGTTGTCTTGTCCTCTGATCCAGAAGCCGAGGGCGGCGCCCGTGGCGATAGGGATGCCGGCAGCGACGATGCCATTGGCGCCGAGCATGCCGTGGTCGAGAGAGGCGATGTGCATGCTTCCGCCCTTCCCGAAGTTGTAGCCTGTGGCTTTACCCATCAGCTCGGCCATCATGCGATCGAGACTCAGTCCCCGGGCGATGCAGTGACCGTGACCTCGATGGGTGCTGGAGATGACGTCGCCTGGACGCAGGGTCGCGCAGGCACCAGCGGCTATGGCTTCTTCACCGGTGTAGAGATGGACGCTTCCGTAGAGATGGGCGGCGAGGAAGAGCTCTTTGACGCGCTCTTCGAAGCGGCGGATACGCAGCATCGTGTCGTAGAGCTGCAAGAGCTGCGGATGGGCGAGACCGGACTGATCCCCGGTCGGCGAGGCCGGTTGCTGGACTTCGGTCATAGCGCTTCGACGCACTTCTTCCATACTGCAACACACTATCGTGACACACGCAACAACCGCGTTGCATACCCCGCTATTGGATCACCCAGCCGCCGTCGACGTACAGGCACTGGCCTGTGACGTAGCTCGCTTCCTCGGAGAGGAGAAAGGCGGCGACGGTCGCGATCTCCTCAGGATGGCCAGCGCGATGCAGCGCGATCTTCTCCAGCACCACGGGCAAGACCTGGGGGTCATCCATGACCCAGCGCGTCATGTCGGTGGCGATGAGCCCTGGGTTGATACAGTTGACGCGGATATGGTGTTCGGCGAGCTCCGTGGCCATATTGCGTGTAAGGGCTTCAACACCGCGCTTGGAGGGCGCGTAGTGTGTACGTCCGGGCAAGGCCATCCCGGCCTGAATGGAGCCGATGTTGACAATGGCGCCTGGCAAGCCCTGGGCAACCAAACGCCGGACGACGGCACGAGCAACGAGCCACTCACCCTTGAGATTGACCGCGACGACATCGTCGAACTGTTGCTCGGTGAGCTCGATCATAGGGATGATCGTTTCGATGCCTGCATTGTTGACGAGCAGCTGCGGCACTCCCAGTTCCGCCGTCACCCGATCTACCATGGCTTCCACCTGATCACCCTTAGAGACGTCTGCGGGCGCCCAGAGTGAGCGATGACCTTCGTGTTGCAGCTCACCTGCGACTTGCTCGCCTGCCGGGAGCACGTCACAGATGGCAACGGCTGCCCCACTATGGGCCAGCTGGCGCGCCGTCGCTCGCCCAATGCCGCGCGCTGCGCCCGTTACCAAGGCAACTTGTCCACTGAAACTGGCCATCTCTCTACCCTCCTGACTTTGGAAGGCGGGCGGGGCTCTCCGCACGCCTCTGGCAGTCACGCTCGCATCATGCCTATGGAGCGGATACTCAGCGCTTCACGTTTGGCCTCGTTGTTGACGTGCTGGTGCCCATTCAGCGTCTGCAGATGGATACGGAACCGGCGCGGACGCTGCCGTTGCGTCGAGGTGCAGGCTATCGATCACGTTATGCATGATCTCTTCGGTGTGCGCCGTGGCGACCCGCTCGGCGTGCAGCGGGTCGCCTGCCTGCAAGGCATCCAAGACACGCTGATGACGCTCGGCTAAGGCTTGGAGTGAGTAACCACGTTGCTGGGCCCCACTGAAGAGGGTCCAGGCGTGCGGTCCGACACTCATCCACAATCGGAGCAGGACGCGATTCCCGGAGAGTTCGCAGATGCTCTCGTGAAACTGTACATCCGCTTGCAAGAGGCGGTCGGAGTCTTCTTGCTGGGCGCACGCGCGCATGGTGTCCAGGAGTTGGGCCAAGCGCGCAACGCCGGCTGCCGTCAAGCTCTGGGAGGCGAGCTTAGCGGCAAGCCCTTCCAGAGCTGCCCGCACTGTGTAGGCATCGACGATGCGCTCGCGTGAGAGGGTAGACACGACCGCTCCACGCCTGGGGTGGTACTCCAGGAGGCCATCTTGCTCGAGTTGACGGATGGCTTCCCGAATCGGGCCCCGGCTGATGCCCATATGCCGGGCAATCTCAGCCTCGACGACGCGCTGGCCGGGCTGCAAGCGCCCGAGGAGAATCGCCTCACGTAGGGCGTCGTAGGCGTCACGGCGCAGTGGGCGAAACTCCGGCGGCGGCCGGAAGAGAACATCTGAGGCCACTGGAGCTGCTCTTTTCGACTTAGATACGTACGTGAGACGTGCTGTCATCTGTTGACAGATGCTAGTATCCAGTGTTATAGTCCAGCCTGTCAAGTAGCACCCCTTCCCCCTTGTGGCCGGCACCCCTGACTTGTGGCTCGCATTGGAAGAAAAGATGGAGAAGTGTGATGGCCTTTACGAACTCTTCCTCACAGCGCCTGTCGCGTCGAGCGGCACTCCTTGCCGGAGCGCAGCTCGGCTTCGCCGTGATTGCGCTCTCAGCGTGTGGGGCGTCTGGAACCGCCGCTCAGACGAGCTCTAGTGCCGCGTCCGGAGCGCCTAAGGCCACGACGAGTACGTCTTCCAGTACGGCCGCCGCTGCCGCTACCTCGAGTTCCAAGGCGGCAACGTCAAGCAGTGCGGCAGTGGTAGCTCCTGGAGCGAAGTCTTCCTTGCTACAGGTTTGGGAGCCTGGCTGGGGTGCGCAGAGTCCCATTGATAAGGGCTACACCGCGTCCCTCGATGCTCTGGCAGCGAAGAATCCCAGTGCCAAGGCCGAGCTGGTGACGGCGCCATTCCCGCAGAAGTTCCTCACGGCGGCCGCCGCGGGAACACCACCGGACCTCGTCTTCATACCACCGGAAGGAGGCTGGCCGCAGGATTGGGCCAGCAAGCAGCTCATAAAGAACCTCGACGCTGATATCCACGCCGCGAAACTCTCGGCAAGCGACTTCTTCAAGCCAGCCTGGGAGGGCAGTCTCTTCAAGGGCAGTCAGTACGTGCTGCCAATTGAAGTCGATCCTAACTTTCCGCTGGTCTCCAACAAGTCCCTGCTCCAGCAGGTAGGTATCGACAAGCCTCCTGCCACCATCAACGAGCTGGACGCCGCGAATCAGAAGCTGTTCCAGAAGACTGGTGCCGCGGTCAAGCGGCTGGGTATCTTCCCGCCCTGGATGACCTATGGCCCGGCGAACTCTCTCACGACCTACTTCGCTGTGTTTGGCGGCGGGTGGCTCGATCCGAAGGATCCGAGCAAGCTGCTCATGACTCAGCCTGGCAACGTTGCCGCACTGACGTGGATGAAGCAATACGCGGATAACTTCGGTGGCTATGACGTCATCCAGAAGTTCTCGGGCACCTGGGGAAAGAACGGCTACACCGGTGCTATGGCGCTTGGCTACTTGGCAATGGGACCTATGGTCTCCGCTAACTACACACAGGCTGTGAATCTGGCCAAGAGCTCTGAATTCGCCGGTGATCTCGAGCTGAGTGTCATGCCGGTGGCTAATGGTGTGAAACCAGACCCGGGCTGGCTTGGGGGATGGGCCATGAGCATCCCCGGAGAGGCGAAGCGGGCGGATGCTTCCTGGACGGTGTTGCAGTGGATGGGCGGTTCTCCCGAGGGCACAGATGCCTGGGCAGAGATCAATGGCTTTCTACCGGGTTACAAGAGCTCACCTTACTTCACCAAGCACGCACAGGATCCCGGAGTCAGTACCTACATCACGGTGTTGCAGAATGCCTACTTCGTGGTGCCGTCGGTCCTCGGCTGGCAGGAGATTCCCGGCTCCGCCTACTCGACCCTCTTGCTCAATTCTGTCCAGGGGAAGACCGACATTAACACCGCGCTAGAGCAGTTCCAGACGGTGGCCCAGGGAGTGCTGGATAAGTACAAGGGAGCAAGCTAGGTGGCGGCTTATCGTGCTGCCATCATTGGCTGCGGACGCATCGCGCACGCACACGTACGCGGGTACCGTGCCCAGGCTGACGTCGAGGTCGTGGCGTGCACGGACGTGTCTCCGGAGGCAGTGCAAGCATTTGGCCAGGAGTTCGGCATTCCAGGATGCTATCTCGCCCTCGAGGAGATGCTTGAGCGGGAGAAGCCGGACGTCGTCTCAGTCTGCACGCATCATCCGCTGCACGCGCCCATCGTTCTAGCAGTAGCACCCTACCGGCCGCGGGCAATTCTCTGTGAGAAGCCAATCGCCTTGACCTTGCCGGATGCGGATGCCATGATCGCCGCTTGTGCGGCCAGTAACACATTGCTCGTCATCGGTCATCAGCGGCGCTTCGGCGCCCAGTACGTTGCCACCAAACGTGCCCTCGAAGGCGGACGGATCGGCGACGTGACCAGTATCGAAGCAATAGGCCATCCAGGATCAAGCTTGCTGGTGGATGGCACGCATACGATCGACCTCGTGCGCTTTTTTCTCGATGACCAACCTGCTGCTTGGGTCATCGGCCAGATCGACGATAGTGCCCGGCGCCATGGTTGGGGCCATCCGGTTGAGACTGCTGCTTTCGGGTGGATTGCCTTTGATGGCAAGCTGGAAGGCCTCCAGCGCGGTGTGACGGGTCCGAACTACCATCGGATCGTTCTCCGCGGCACCAAGGGCGAGTTGGTGGTAGGCGGAGATGGGGTCGAAGAGGGTCAGCCATTCATCACCATCCGTCGAGGGGCAGAGCAGGAGGAGGTTGCGTTGCCCTGGCCGGTAGGTGGCGATGCGCTGCATCTCCCACCTTTCGCCGAGGAGATTCGTGTGATGCTGCGCTGTCTCGAGGATGGCACGCACCACCCGCTGGCGGCGGAGAGCGCACGTGCCACTCTGGAGATCTTGCTCGCTATGTACGAGTCAGCTCGCCGGCGGGGGGTTGTTCATCTCCCTCTTGCCACGGCGGACAATCCGCTCTTTGACTTGCGTCAGCAGTCAGAGCCAGAAAGTGATCAGGCTACTCATGGGGTGGCAGCGCACTGAAACTGAAACAGAGAGGGCGGCATGCGTTTAGGAATCGTGCAACACTCACTGGGTACCGGGCGAGATCCACTCGCTGCAATCGAGCGGGCAAGGGCCTTGCAGATAGACACGCTCGGACTCGGACTCGGACCAGCTCAAGATGACCCGGCGCTGCTGGCGGCAATCGCCAAGACTGCTGAGGCAGCTCGCCTGTCACTCGAGACATCCTGGGGGGATGCGTTCATCGCCAATGGGGCGGAGCAGCGGACGGAGAGTCTCGTCTCTTTCATCCGGACGTGTTGCAAGCCCCTTGGCATCACAGTCATCGGCACGGCCTCCGGTTCCGACCGCTGGCGCCGCGAACCGCCCCTGGCGGAGCAACTCGACCGCATGGTGGCAGCGTTGACGCCACTGGCGCAAGCGGCAGCGAGCGAAGGTGTCGTGCTGGCGTTGGAGAATCACGCCGACTATCGCGGTCACGAAGTTGCCGCGATCATCCGGCGCGTGAACAGCCCTGGTCTAGGTGCGCGGCTCGATACCGGCAACGCCTATGCCGTAATCGAGGAACCCGAGGAAGCGACGGCGGCCCTGGCGCCGTACACCGTCGCTACCCACATCAAGGACCTCTTCGTCCGCCCCAAGCACCAGGGATTGCTCTCACTGGTGGGCTGCGGCATCGGCGAAGGCGACGTCAACGTGGCGGCCTGTGTCGAGCTTCTGGCAGCGCAGGCGCCTAACCCCGCCAACCTCGTACTCTGCCTTGAGATCGAGCCGCCGCGTGGTACGGACCTCTGGCCACTCGCTCAGCAGAGTGTTGCCTGGGTCCGTGAGCATCTGCACGCCTATCTGCAGTAGCGAGCTTGCGCTAGGTTCGGTCTGGGATGCGGTTGGAGGCGGACGTATGTATCGCGTTGCGGTGATCGGCTGTGGCGGTATCGCTCGAGCGCACGCAAAGGGCTATGGGGAAGTACCGGACTGTGCAATTGTTGCCGCAGCGGACGTCAGTGCGGAGGCGCTCACTGGCTTCTGTGACCAGTATGGGATTGCGCAGCGCTTTCGTGACTACACGGTGATGCTCCGCGAGGTCCGCCCTGACATCGTGAGTATCTGCACCTGGCCAGCGCTGCACGCGCCCCAAGCAGTTGCTGCAACTGAGGCCGGAGTGCGCGGCATCCTGTGCGAGAAGCCGGCGGCACTCACACTGGCAGAAGCAGATGCGATGGTCGCGGCAGCCGGCCAGCACCGGTCAGTGCTGATCGTTGGCCATCAGCGCCGCTTTGAGCCGCGCTACGCACTCGCACGCGAACTCATTCACGCCGGGAAGATCGGTACGATGGAAGAGATCCGGCTGAGCTGCGCTGGGGACCTGTGGAGCGATGGGACGCACGGCGTGGACCTCATGCGCTTCATTGCGGGCGACGCGAAGGTCTCCTGGGTGTTTGGTCAGGTCGATCTCACACTACCCGCAGTTCGCAATACCTCAACGGTGGGTTACCAGCACTGGCACGAGAGCCAGACAAGGTACGGGCATCCTGTTGAAGGAGGCAGTCTGGCCCAGATCGAATTCGCCAGCGAGGTGCACGGCTTGCTTGAAACCGGTCGCGCAGCGCGGTCCGCCGGGTATCAAAGGGCACAGATCACCGGCTCGACTGGTCGCATTGACGTGAGTGGCGATCCTCGACCTTCTGCACCCCAGTTCTTGCGCTACTGGTCCCAAGGTGACACCGATTGGCAAGAGATGAGCCTTCCGCCAGTGAATGCCTTTGCTGCCGAAGTGCGAGCGCTCATTGAGAGCATCGAGCACGGGACGCCCCACCCTCTGAGCGGCGCTTCGGCGCGAGCAACTCTCGAAGTGCTGGTGGCAATCGTCGAGTCGGGCTTTCGCCATCAGCGAGTCACTCTTCCCGTCGAGGTCAGCTATCATCCTTTGACACGCTATCTTGCGACCAAGATGTCAGCATCAGGGTAGACGGACGCTGCTCTGGACTGGAAGCGCGCACTCGCGGTGACCACTATGTGAAGGGGAGACAGGGGCGGTGAAGATAGGTCACACCGGCATTACCTGGGGCATACCCGGCGACGTCGAGCAGGCGTATCGAGAGACGGCGGAACTTGGCTATCTCGGCTTCGAGACCTTCGGCCAGACCATCCTGGATTGGGATGCCAAGCGGGGGGGCTACCGCGCCCTTGTCGAGCGCTACGGCATTCCGACGGGCGCTGCCTACTGCGGCAAGACCTGGATCGATCCGGTGACAGCGGAGATCGACATGACAACGGCCCGCCGCGAAGCCGAGGCGCTGAAGGCTGTTGGTGGTGAGACCCTGGTGCTGGCCTGCGGTCGGCGACCTGCTGCGGGCTATACCGCTGAGCAGTTCCGCCGACTGGCTGCAGCGCTCAACCGTATCGGTCGCTACTGCCGGGATCGGGGGCTAGCGACGGGGCTGCATCCCCACACGGGTACGGCCATTGAGACGCGGGAGGACATCGACACCATCATGGACCTGCTCAACCCGGAGGACGTCGGGTTTGCGCCGGACACGGGTCAGATCGCCAAGGGGGGCAGTGACATTCTGGAAGTGCTGCAGACCTACCGCGCGCGCATTACGCACGTACACCTCAAAGATTGGGGTGGCACGTACGAGCACGGCGCTGACGGCAAGGAGATCGACGCGACAGGGTACGTCAACTACACGCCGGTGGGCAGTGGGGTGCTGCCGATCCCGGCGCTGCTGAACATCTTGCTAGAAGACGGCTTTGCCGGCTGGGTGAACGTCGAGCTCGACGGCACGTCGCGTGCCCCTCGCCCACCGCGCGAGTCAGCAGCGATGAGCCAGCGCTATCTCCGTGAAGCTCTCGGGGACCACGTCGCGTGGCGTCGCTGAGATGAACCTGCGGGGTTACTGGCACGTCCACAATGGTGTTGCGTACGCGTATTACAGGGTGTAGCCTGTCTCTTCTTGGACAGTGCCCGAGAAGAGACAGGGCAGGACAAGCGCTCTCTACACATACTGGGCAGCTCGGAGGGGCAAGATCAGCAGCGTGGCTATGGCTGTGTCAGCGTGTAGCCGACTGCGTTTGATGAGTAGTTGAATACCTGGATAGTCACCGCTCCAGCGCTGGCCGTGGGCGTCACTGTGAGCGTGGGTGCGCATTGCTGATGGCGTCACCCAGACTGGTGCTGGTAGGCGTGACGTGTCCCAGAAGAGCACCGCCTTGGTAGACATCGATGCCGATCTGGTGTGCCGCGACGGCGGTGTGCGGTCCCACACTCAACGTCAGGGTAAGCGCTGCGCCCGATGGCTGGACAATCTCGTAGGTAGCGAAAGCACCGCCGCTGTTGCTGGCGAGCGTCCCACTCTGCTGGACCGAGAGTGTCGTGGCGGCTGCGGCAGCTACGCTCGTTGTGGGTTCACCAGTCACTGGGTCGAGAAGGAAGTCACCGGTGTGCGGTGGATCAGTAAAATCGAACATAGAGGCGATCGAGCCTGCCAGCGGGTCAGAGTAGCCAGCGTGGCCGTCCTGGTAAGCCTTGGCCTTGAGGAAGCTCACCGCTGGCATGTTGCCACTGTCGAGCGCTGTGAAGAAGGCGGAGAGGTCATACTGACGGTGAGCCTGATCGGTGTGGCCGGTCATTGGGACCGAAGTAGGCGGGAGATGGTGGGGATTGGCCGTCGAGGCATAGTACTGGAACGGCTCGTGGTGAGGGATGTAATCTGTGATGGAAGCACCACCGATGTTCGTGCTCTTTGCCCTACACACGGCCTTACCATTCTTCGTAGCGGTAGGAGTGAAGCCTCCTTCAAACCAGCCCCAGGTGACGCCCTTGGCGTTGAGCAGGTCGCCCACGTTCTTCCCGGTGAGGGCCGCGGTCGGACCGGATGAGCAATCATCGAACGTCGGATCTAGGTCGCTGACAATCGTGCCGCTGGCGACGACTACGGTCCCGTGCTTGTTCACGATGTTGGCGGGCGTTGCTCCGGCCGTCTGGCCGGAAACGAGGTTGACCGCGCCGGGTGTTGAGGGACCAAAAGTCGTTCCAATCGAGTTGTCACTCATCGCGTAGCGCTGGGCGTAGTTCCAAATTGCCGTGACGGTATTGCCATCGTAGTAGCCCATCACCTGTTTGGGATCGCACTTACTATAGGTAGCGCCGGTGTGCTGGACGAACTTATCCATCAGGCCAGTATCAAAAGCCTGCTGCTCGGCGGTGTAGCCGTGGTCCATATCACAGGTGAGCGCTTGAGAGCGGTCCAGCCGGAACGGATTCGCCTCGTTGGGATTGTTGGTACGGAGGTTCTGATTCAGACCGTTGCCGTCTGGGCTTTCCTGTCGATACTGGCAGTGCTGCGCACGGTCAACTGGGAGCGGCGTACTGCCTGTTGTAGGGCCTTGACCACCAATCCGGCACAGTGGTACAGGTATGATAGTGAGAATATTCTCAGTTTTCTTGCGGAAAAGAGTACTCGACACGGTGGGAATTGATCTATGGAATCCGTCCTCGGGCTTGCCGGTCGGCACTATTTTGCTCACGGCGTTCCTTCTTGGCGTAGTCCACGGCCTCACGCCCGATGAGCACACCTGGCCGATCACGTTCAGCTACGCTATCGGTAGCTACTCCACGAGGAGTGGACTGCTCTCCGGCATTGCTTTTTCGGCGGCGTTCGCTGTACAGCGTTCGCTCGTCAGCGTGCTCGCCTACTTGGCATTGGCGCGCTGGTTTCAGTTAGAGCTCGACAACGGCATAGTCTACGTGCTCGTCGGTCTGGTCATGGCTGTAGCAGGTGGTTACGTGCTGCGCGTTGGCCATAACCTCCACCTCCATTTGCCATTGGTTGGCCGGGGTGAGAACTGGCCTGGTCCTGTGACGGACGCTGCAGTACCCCGCCCTGTGACTCCACTGATGGCGGCTCTCCATGGCTTTCTTGCCGGCTTCGGCGTCGGTGCCTTCGCAATAATCCTCTATACGACCCTGGCGCCGTCTATGCCGAGCCTCGTTACTTCCTGGCTGCCTGGTGCAGCCTTCGGATTGGGCACCATGGCGGTGCAAGCCGCGGCTGGCGCCGGTTTTGGGTGGTGGATTCGGCGCCGTCACCTCCCGGAACAGGTTGGCGCTCTCCTGGCACGTCGCGTCGCTGGTATGACCCTCTTCTGGGGTGGGCTCGCTTTCACCGTCGCTGGCCTCCTCACGCTCTTCGTCGCCAGCTTTGCTACCTGGCAGATCAGGACGCCTCTTCACATCCACAATCTGCACCATCTCGGGCTCGGTTTTGTTCTGGTGTTGCTCGTTGTGCTGGGCATCGGTATCGGAACGCTGATGCTGGGCTTGCGTGAGGCTACTCGTTATCGCGCGCCGTCGCCTGCGGGCAGTATGTCGCAGATGCCACCGACAAGCGCTCCCTGATATCGCTCCGCGACTTGTCGACAGACTAAATCAAACCAGAATGGCGTTGCGAAGGAGACCCTCACCCCCTCCCCCAAGCTTGGGGGAGGGGTGGCGAGCCTTGGCGAGCTGGGGTGAGGGCCCCGCCTTTCGCAACAGGCCCCGTGGAAGGATTTAGCGAAGCTGATCAGTTTTGGGTACCGGGATGTACTGAGAAGGAACGCTGGTCGCGTGGCCGGCACTCGGCGTCGTGTGGTAGAGTGTCACAATCGTTATAAGCAACGTTAGTGACATGGCGTGTAGGCCTATTCGTGACTGAGTCGAGCCAGTCCTGGCAGCTCTTGATCTATCGCGTGCCACAGGATCCGCCTGGCCGGCGCACCTACGTGTGGCGCCACCTCAAGCAGCTCGGAGCTGTCTACCTCCAGCAGGCGGCAGTGATCCTCCCTGACCATCCAGACACGCGGGGAGCACTGATGGAGCTCGCTCAGCGCATACGTGCTATGGGGGGTGATGTTTCTTTGCTCCTGACGTTCTCACCGGACCACGAGTGGGAGCAGGACATCATCCGGCGCTTCAAAGAAGCTCGCGACGAAGAGTACACCGAGCTCATAGAAGGCGTCGAGCGCTTGGAAGACGAGATCAGGCGCGAGCAGCACAAGGGCAAATATACCTTTGCCGAGCTCGAGGACATCGAGTCTGATTGGGAGAAGCTGCAACGCTGGCAGGATCGTATTCAGGCACGTGACTTCTTCGAGGCACCCCTACGAGCCAGCGCCCACGCCGCAGTTGAACGCGGACGAGAGGCTCTCGACGCATTCGCCGGTGAGGTCTACCGCCGGGAACAGGGAGGAGAGGGCAACCGTGATGGCAGCGGCTAGCAACCTTCACGGTGCTGAGGTCACCTGGCACAGCGAGTCCGCAAGCGGCACCCTGATCCAGCTGGGCACTGACGCGCACCAGGGACTGTCTACGCTGGAGGCTGTTGCCCGCCTCGAACAGTGGGGAGCTAACGTTCTCGATCCACCGCGCCGCTCGCGCTGGTGGAAAGAACCGCTGGAACCGCTTACCGAGCCGCTTGTGCCATTGCTCTTCGTTGTCGCTGGGCTCTACGGTCTTCTTGGGAAGCTTGCTGATGCGCTGACCATCCTCGTGGTTATCCTGGCAGTGGCGATTGTGGAGCTCTGGAGTGAAGCGCGGGCCAAGCGAGCCATCGGAGCGCTCCGCCATTTGAGCGCTCCGACCGCAAGAGCTATTCGCGACGGCACAGTGCTGATAGTGCCGAGCGCCGAGCTCGTTCCAGGAGACGTGGTGCTGCTGCAGCCAGGAACGCGTGTGCCAGCTGATCTGCGCTTGCTGGAGACCGTCGCGCTCCGCGTGGATGAGTCCAGTCTGACCGGTGAATCAGTGCCAGTGACCAAAGAAGCAGACTGCCAGCTCGAGCCGCTGGCTGAGCTGGTGGAGCGGCGCAATCTCACTTTCAGCGGCACACTCGTGACCGCAGGCCATGGCCGTGGTGTTGTGGTTGCCACGGGCCGGAATACGGAGCTGGGTCGCATCCAGCGGCTCGTGCAGATGGGCCGGCCCCCGCGCACACCGTTGCAGGTGCACATGCGCCAGCTGGCAGGATGGCTGGTGTGGGTTGCCATTGGCCTGAGCGTCCTCACCCCGCTCCTCGGAATCGTCGTTGCTCATCTTCCCTTCCAGGACATGCTACTCACCGGTCTGACGCTCGCTTTTGCCACGATTCCCGAAGAGCTACCGATCTTGATCACCATTGTGCTCGGTTTGGGAGCCTATCAGCTCGCGCGCCAGCGAGCGTTCCTCAAGCGACTTCAAGCCGCGGAAACACTCGGGGCAGTGTCTGTCGTAGGTACCGATAAGACTGGCACGCTCACCGAGAACCGGATGCAGGTGGCAACGCTCTGGATAGATGGGTGCGAGTCCCCGTTTCCACCGGCCCAAGACGGGGTGATGCTGAGGCTTCTGGAGCTGGGGAGCCTTGCCAGTGATGCGCAGCTGCAGGTGACTGATGGCCATCTACAATGGATTGGTGATCCAACCGAGATCGCTCTGCTCGCAGCAGCGGCGACTGCTGGACTCGACGTCGCCAATCTGCACGCACGGGTCGCAATCATTGAAGAGTATCCGTTCGATGATCTGTGGCGCAGTGTCGCTGTGCTCTACGAACGCCACGGTCAGCGCTGGCTCGCCGTCAAAGGCGCCCCTGAATCGGTGCTCGAGCGTTGCTCGCAGCTTCTCACTGCCGATCGTATCACCGAGCTTGATGGTTCATCCCGGCAGTGTGTCTGTACTGAGGTGGAGGCGTTGACTCGCCGCGGCTTGCGTGTGCTCGCTCTCGCCGAGCGGCGGATTGCCCCCGCTCTCTCCACGTCTGATGGGAGAGATTCACTCGAGCGGCAGTTGACGCTCGTCGGTCTCGTTGGACTCGCGGATCCCCCACGCCCCGAGGCTGCGGGAGCAGTAGCAGCGTTACAAGCGGCGGGGATCCGGGTCATCATGCTCACCGGTGACCATCCGGTCACGGCCGAAGCCGTGGCACGGCACACCGGGATCGCGGCGGATCGCGTCGTCTTGGGCCGTGAGCTCGCCGGTCAGACCGCCGGGGAGATCGGACGGCTTGCTCGCTCAGCTTCAGTGTTCGCGCGTATCACTGCCGAGCAGAAGCTGCAGCTCGTACAGGCTCTGCAGGCTCATGGCGATGTCGTAGCGGTGAGCGGAGATGGTGTCAACGATGCTCCGGCGCTGCGTGCTGCCGCTGTTGGTGTGGCCATGGGGCAGACCGGGACCGATGTCGCGCGTGAGGCTGCGGACCTCGTGCTGGGCGATGACCGGCTCGCGACGATTGTGACGGCGGTGCGTGCCGGACGCACACTCTACGCCAATCTGCGCAAGGCGGTGCGCTACTATCTCGCGGCCAAGATCGCCCTCGTCAGTGCTTCTCTTGCAGCCGTGCTTCTGCACCTACCTATTCCCTTCGCTCCAGTGCAGATCATCGTGATGGAGCTGTTCATGGACCTGGGTGCGTCGACAACCTTCGTGGCCGAGCCGCCGGAGCAAGAACTCATGACCCAGCCTCCACGGAATGTGTCCCGCCCATTCATCGACCGCTCGATGCAGCTCGGCATGCTTCTGGGCGGCTTGTCGCTGGCAGCAGCCGTGCTGTGTGCCTATGGATGGACCCTTCAGCGCTATGGCCTCCCGGCGGCGCAAACGGCAGCCTTTGCGACCTGGCTGCTCGGGCACGTCGTGATGGCGGCACACATGCGTGCAGAGCATCAACTGCTCTTGCGCACGCATCCTCTGGCGAATCGACCTTTCCTCGGGTGGCTCGCCGGAGTGCTGCTGGTTCTTGCACTGGGTCTCTCCTTCCCCTTTCTCCAGGCGCGCTTGCACCTGCTGTCCCTTCCACCCCTGGCGTGGGGTGTCGTGCTGGCAAGCGCGCTCCTGGTGCCCAGCTGGTGGGAGCCGTACAAATGGATCCGGATTGGTCTTCGCGGAAAAGGTGTGATGAGGTCCGGGTGATCGTGCTCGCCGGAAGCACACGCTGAGGACACAATCGGGGCAAGGAAAGAGTCAGGGCTGGGCAGCCGCACTTCAACGGCGGGCAGAACCCAGCTGCTGCGGCAGATGTTCCTAGGATGCCAGCGCTCTCACGTCGTGCACGAAGTCACCCACGTTGAAGCTTGCATCAAAGGCGAGGCGCAGACGCCCCTGAGGATCGATGACGTAGATAATGGCGGTGTGGTTGACAAGCTGAGGAGATGGCTTGCTCACGCTGCCTGCCTTGCTCGGCGCCTCTGCAGCATCTGCTCCCACGTAGTAGCTCTTCCAGACCGGTATCAGCTGGCTTGCCGTGCCAAGGAGGTAGTGCCAGTTGGGCTGCACCAAACCGTGGGTCTGATCGAAGGCGGCCACGGTCTGCGGCGTGTCTCCCTTCGGGTCTACGCTGACGGCGAGGAGCTCGACTTTCGACTGATCGGACCCCAGGGCATTGTCGGCTTGTGCAAGCTTGCCGGCGATGAGGGGGCAGACATCCGGACAGTGCGTGTAGAGGAAGGTGAGAGCTACCACCTTGCCTTTGAGTGCGGCGAGAGAGATCGTGTGCCCATTGCTATCCTTGAGCGCGAAATCAGCCGCCTTGGCGTTGCCACTGATGGTGGGGCCGATGAGCTGCTGGGCTTGAATATGGAGTGACATGAGCAGACCGACTGCTGCGCCGGCAGCAATGAGCACAGCAGTGAGGATGAGAGGGAGTGCCCAGCGAGAGGGCGAGCGCCTCGATGTTGCCGCCCTCGATGGGAGCTCTGGCACGCGTGTCTTCTTTAGCATGTGCGCTTGCCGGATCCTTCTGGTGCTAGCATGACCGTGATGGGCTAGAGCATCCTTGAAATTATCAGGGTATCGCTTCCTGGAACGGCTCGCAAGAAAAGCGAGGCATAGAGCACTGCGGTACTCCGCTCCTTGAGCAGCACTACCGCCCGACGGCGGCGCGCAGCAAGAGCGAGAAGATCGAGTCCACCGGTGAGCAGACTGCTGCTTCAGGAACCGCAGCGAGATGAGCCAGCCACACCCGCCTTAGCGAAGGGCGCCCGGCCTGGAGGGTGCCGTGACCTATCTGTAGAGCAAACCCTCGCAGTTGTGCGCTCGACTGGCAGAGCAACTCGAGCGCTTGATCTAGCCAGCATTAGGAGTTCTGGTCTATAATCGAGTAGTCAAACGTTTGTCTTCGTGGAACCTGGTACCCATTGCATATCGTAGCCGGTCGAACACACCGCTCTGGTTGCAGTGAGGCGCGACGGAGGTCCGCAAGCTTGCGTTGTGAGGTATAGCTCCAGAAAGGAGACACTAGTGTCGGTGCAGCATCGTGTCAGCAGAAGAGCTGTTGTCATTCGTGGTCTTGCCTTCGTAGGCGCTGCTGCCGCCCTGCCCTTACTCGCGGCGTGCGGCTCATCGGCGAGCAGTACGACGAGCACGACGAGTTCTGCAGTGGTGAAGTCCCAGGCGGCCACAGCGAGCCAGAGTGCCGCCACATCTGCTCAGGCGCAGGCTCCGGGCACGGCAAAAGGCCAGGTGACGTGGCTGGTTCCGGAAGATCCGCTCCTCGACAAGTTCTCGCGCAACGGGATCGTTCCCGACTTCAAGAAGGTTCAGCCGAATATCGAGGTCCAAGTGGTGTCGCCAGGGAGTACTGCGTATGGGCAGAAGCTCCTCGCCCTTGTTGCTGCGGGATCCGTGCCTGAAGTCTACACCGATTGGGGCAACACTGGCTTCTATACGTTAGTGCATCACAACCTGCTCACTGATCTGACAACCTACTTCAGCCAGGCAAAGGTAGATCCAAGCTATCTGCTCGACATCTACCGCAAGGAGTACACGGTTGACGGAAAGCTCCTGGCCATTCCGTGGAACAGCAATCCCGTCTTCCTTGTCTACAACAAGACGCTCTTTGACAAATACAACGTTCCCTTGCCACCGAGCGATTGGAATGACAAGACGTGGACGACAGACAAGCTCCTCGAGGCTGCTAAGGCGCTCACACATAAGACAGGCAATCCCTCGACGGCGACCTATGGACTCATCATGGGGTCTGGTGCACTCGGCTCCTTGGGCTGGCTGTGGAATGCCGATCCTTTCAACGATAAGGGCGGCCCACAAGATTCGCCGATCTACCAGGGCAAGCTTCCAGCGCAGGTCTATCCAGACCGATCGGGCATGGTGGATGCTATGACCTGGCTCGCTAATCTCACGCTGAAGTATCAGGTGAGTCCCACACCAACGGACGCGCAGGCGCTGGCATCTCAAGGCAACCCCCTCTTCAGTGGTAGGGTGGGCATTGTCGAGGTTGCTGCGGGCTGGCTGGAGCGTCAGGCGGCGGTGGCGAAGCCCCACTTCCAGTGGGGTGTTGCTCCCTTCCCGTGGGGACCAGGTGGCAAGAACACCTCGCAGCGTGAAGACAATGCCTGGTATCTCGGCCGCGGCAGTAAGAACCCAGACGGAGGCTTTCAGCTCATGCTCTTTTCTTCACGCGGCAAGGGGGCGGATGATCTCATCGAGTACGCCAAGGACAATCCTCCTGTCGCCGACATCAGCTACTTCCAGAAGTGGTCGAAGGGCGTGGTGGCGATTCCTGGGTTTTCGATGCAGGAGAAGACCTTCCAGTCCGTCTTCGAGGGTGGTATCAAGGAGGGGTTTGGGGATCCGACCAACATCATCGATAGCCCGGCTGAGTTCTCCAATGCCTTTACCCAGCTCATGGCACCCGTCTGGATTGGGAAGCAGACGGCGCTTGATGGGCTGACGGCGGTAAAGACAAAGTGGCAGAGTATCGTCCAGAGTCTTCAGAAGGGGTCGTAGGTCGCGTGGCACGTGCAGTTGCCGTTGGCCGCTCGACCACGAGACAGCGCTCCCTCCAACGGCAGAAGATCCTGTGGTTCTATCTCTTCATCTTGCCGTGGATGATTGGCTTTGCGGTCTTCACACTCTTCCCCATAGTTGCATCGCTCTACTTCAGCTTTACGCAGTACAGCGTGTTGCAGCCACCGCAGTGGACTGGACTACAGAACTACAGTCACCTCATTCACGATTCACTGTTCTGGCACTCTCTCGAGATCACGGTGATCTACGCGGTTATCTCTGTTCCAGTCAACCTCATCTTGGCATTCTGTTGCGCACTCCTGCTCAACCTTCGTCTCCCTTTCATGCGGGTTTTCCGCACGATTTACTATCTACCAACAGTACTCCCGGTTGCAGCGACCTCCGTGCTCTGGATGTTCCTGTTCCTCCCGGAGTTTGGCGTCATCGACTGGGCCATCCGGAGTGTGAGTGGCAAGGCTGGTCCTGACTGGCTCGGTAATCCGCAGTGGGTGTTGCCGGCGCTCATCATCATGAGCGTCTGGGGTATCGGCTCCAGCATGGTCATCTTCCTGGCTGGGTTGCAGGCCATCCCTTCCGAGTTGTACGAAGCAGCGCAGATCGATGGAGCCGGTGTGCTCCGCCGGGCTCTCAACGTGACGCTGCCTATGGTGTCGCCCGTGGTATTGCTGAATCTGATCCTCGGATTGATCGGGGCATCGCAGACCTTCACGCAGCCATACATCTTGACGCAAGGCGGTCCGGACTACGCTTCCTACTTCTACAATCTCTACCTCTATCAGAATGCGTTCGAGTACTTCAAGATGGGATTGGCCTCGGCACAAGCCTGGGTTCTCTTCGCCATCGTCCTCATCTGCACGATCGCGATCTTTCGCTCTTCCGCCCGCTGGGTGTACTACGGTGGGGGGTTCTCCTAGAAGGACATCGTGACCATGCTCGAGGTGAAGCCAATAGGGCAGGCGGGTTGGGCCTCAGCGCGCTTGGGGAGACGTGGTGTGCGTCTCTTCTCGACGGCGCTGGCTTTCGTCGTACTCATTCCTGGAGCGGTACTCTTCATCTTCCCGGCTTTCTGGATGCTCGTCTCGTCGTTTGAGCACGTCTCGCAGATCCTGGAGTATCCCCCTACTTTCATCCCGAACCCATGGACGCTGAAGGGATATGCGGAGGGACTCACGTCTCAGCCGTTCGCCCTGTACTTCCGCAATACCGCGGAGATCGCCTTGCTCTCTTCCGTCGGAGGAGTCTTGTCATCGTCACTCGCGGCCTTCGCATTCGCCCGTATCAAAGCCCCCGGATCAGAGGTGCTGTTCCTGCTCGTGCTCAGCACCCTGATGCTTCCCTATGCTGCTGTGATGATTCCCCAGTACGTGCTCTTCAAGCAGCTCAACTGGATCAATACCTACCTGCCCCTCATTGTGCCCGCCTGGTTCGGTTTGCCATTCCAGATCTTTCTCTTTCGCCAGTTCTTCGCGACGATCTCTGAGGAGGTCTTTGAGGCAGCCCGCATCGACGGCTGCGGCTACGTCCGTCTCTACTGGCAGATCGCCATTCCGTTGTCGCTGCCTGTGG
>JAMCTA010000097.1 GCA_023381895.1 Chloroflexota bacterium | reverse complement strand
TGGTCCGGTAGCCAGCCAGTCGCAGGTAGTGACAGAACGTGGGCCGGCTGGCTGGGAACTCCGACCCGTTGTCGTAGGCGCGCACCGCACTGATGTAGCGACCAGCCATCATGCTCGCCCGGCTGGCGACGCAGATCGGAGCGTTGCAGTACATCTGCTCGAACGTGATCCCCTGCCCGGCAAGGCGATCCAGGTTTGGTGTGCTCGCTACCCGCTCACCATACGGCCCCGTCCAGCACGCGGCGAGCTGGTCCACCATCACCAAAAGAATGTTTGGTCGGTCGCTTATCACGCGAGGTCTATCCCATCACTTCATGCCACGATTCCCAGAGTCAAGCAGGCGCGCCGGCCGGCCGTGGGACCAACAGATACCACTTGACGCTCCATAAGGCGATCATACAATAATCAAATAGGCAAGAGTACCCCTCAGGATTTCCGCTTGTCGATAAGAAAATTAGGAGAGATTGTGAACGAGTATGCCAGGATACTGCTACCTGTCGCCTAATCTTGTTTATGATATATACTTGATCTGAGCTGTAGCTCCATAGATGGGTAGGTCGCTTGACTCCGGTCCGGTGGGCTACGACACGACTGCATTTTCCAACGCCACGGAGAGGACACGGCCAGTGAAAAGTCACGTGCGCCGAGTCGATTGGACGGTGAGCGTCCTAGCGCTGGCTAATCGTTGCCAGCCTGCTGCTCTTGCCCGGCTTTTCGACAACGAGCGGGTGACGGGATATCTCTTCATCCTCCCCTGGCTGGTGGGTCTCGTCGCCTTTACCGCCGGCCCGATTCTCGCCTCACTCTACCTGAGCTTCACGCGCTACAACGTCCTGCAGCCGGCACAGTGGGTCGGTGTGGGGAACTATGTGCAGCTTCTGCACGATCCGCTGCTCTTCACAGCGCTTGCCAATACCTTGTTTATGGTCGTGGTTGGCTTGCCGTTGAACATCATAACCGCGTTCGGGCTGGCCCTGCTGTTGAATCGTGCCGTACGCGGCATGCAGTTCTATCGCACGATGTTCTATATGCCGGCCATTGTCCCTGGCGTGGCGAATGCGGTGCTCTGGCTCTGGCTGCTGAATCCGAGTCTCGGCCTGGTCAATGCGCTCCTTGCCGTGGTGCATATCGCCGGACCGGCCTGGCTCGTCAGTCCGACTTGGGCCAAACCGGGCATGGTGCTGATGGGGATGTTCAGCACGGGCGCCACGATGGTCATCTATCTCGCTGGTCTCCAGGGCGTGCCGGCGCATCTGTACGAGGCGGCCCAGATCGATGGCGCCGGTTGGTGGTGGCGATTTTGGTCGGTCACGTTCCCGATGATGACGCCCACGCTCTTCTTCACCGTCATCATCGGTACGATTCATACCTTGCAGATCTTCGCCCAGTCCTACATTATGACGCAAGGCGGCCCGGTCAATTCGACCCTGTTTGTGGTCTACTACCTGTTCAATAACGCCTTCGCCTACTTTAAGATGGGGTACGCATCGGCGATCGCCTGGCTTCTCTTCTTGCTCATCCTGCTGCTGACCGCGGTGCAGTTGTACGGCGCGCCAAGGTGGGTGCACTACGAAGGGGATATTAAGCGATGAGCCGTGCCTACCGGCTGCGCCAACCGGGGACAGGCGCCCAACTACCGCGCCATCTAGGTCAGATGTTGCGTCGTGGCGTCCTCCATGCGGTCCTGCTCCTCGGCGGCTTGCTCTTTCTGCTGCCTTTTATCTGGATGGTCTCCACCTCGCTCAAGTTCAACGACCAGCTCATGACCACGACGCCCCAACTCTTCTTCTGGCCGCTGGATTGGGCAAACTATCCATACGCGCTCCTGTTCGGAAACCTCCTCGGGTATGTCAAGAATAGCGTCATTCTGGTAGTCATCAACCTGATGGGGACGCTGCTGTCCTGTTCGCTTGCGGCTTATGCCTTTGCACGACTGCGCTGGCCAGGACGGAATTTCTTCTTTCTTGTTCTCCTCGCCACTCTGATGGTGCCGGCCGAGGTCACCATGGTGCCGCGCTTCCTGATCTTTCATGCGCTTGGCTGGGTCAATACGTTCCTGCCGTTGACAGTCCCGGCCTTTCTCGGGGCGCCTTTCTTCATCTTCCTCCTCCGTCAGTTTTTCGCCAGTTTGCCGCGAGAACTGGAAGATGCGGCACGCATCGATGGGGCAAGCTTTGCCGGGGTCTATCGCCACATCGCGTTACCCCTCTCCCGCCCAGCGCTCGCCGCGGTCGCGATCTTCAACTTTCAGGGGGTGTGGAATGACTTCATCAACCCGCTCATCTATCTGAACTCCAACAGCCTCAAGCCACTCTCGCTGGGCCTCTACGTCTTCTTACAAGAGAATGCGTCCTACTGGAATCTGCTCATGGCAGCATCGACCTTGATGACGATACCGGTGATCGCGGTCTTTTTCTTTACGCAGCGCTATTTCATCCAGGGGATCACCTTGACGGGGCTCAAGGGCTAGCCCCGGGGGTGTTGAGCATTTAAGGAGGTAAGAGCGATGGGTACACGAGTCGCGCGGCGGCAGGTGCTTCGCGAGGCCGCCGGGATCGGGTCTGGTCTGGTGCTGGCTGGGGTGCTGGCAGCCTGCGCTCAGCAGGTGTCCGCCACGGCGGGTGCGGCGACAGCCCAGTCGCCGAGCAAGGCGCCGCTCAAGTTGACGGTCTGGGGCGGCACCGCCATCACTGGGCTCCAGGCCCAGGCGACCCTCTGGAACCAGCAGCACCCGACGATGCCGGTAACCGCCGCTCCTCAGCCGGGTGGAGTCACCGGATCGACGGAGCTGCAGAAGTTCCTCACGGCAGAAGCAGCCGGGACGGCAGCGGACGTCGTCTATATCGACCGCTTTCAACTGGCGAGTTTAGCGTTTCGCGGCGCCCTGTCGCCGATCGACCACTACGTAGATGTCGACAAGTACGATCTGAAGCGCTTCTACCCGGAGATTCTCAAGGAGGCCTACGGCGTTGACAAGAAGCTGTACGGGCTGCCCAACTCCACCGACGACCGCATCATGTTCTGGAACAAGGATGCGTTCACGAGCGCCGGGCTCGATCCGAACAAGGGGCCGGTGACCTATGCCGACTTACAGCAGTACGCGGTGCATCTGACGAAATCGACGAATGGGAAACTCACGCAACTCGGCTGGAACTATAATCTTCCGGGCGTTGGAGTACTCTATCAGTTCGGCTGGGAGTATGGTGGGCATTTTCTCGCCGACAATGGTCGCAAGTCCACAATGAATAGCCCCGAGGTAGTCGACGGGGTGCAGGCGATCCTTGACATCGTGGATGCCATGGGCGGGGCGCAGAAGATCGCCGCCTTCACCGCTTCCTTCCAGACGAAGACGAACGATCCTTTCATCGCCGGTCAGCAGGTGATGGTCTACGGCTTCGAACTGGGGACGATTGCGCAGTACAAGCCCCATATGAACTTCGGCTACGCGATGTTTCCTGTCCCGAAGGCGGGGCAGAAGCCCATGACGTTCTCTGGCGGCTTTGCCTGGACGACGCCCGCAAAGAGTAAGCACCCCGATGCGTCGTGGCAACTGATGCGCGCGCTGATCAGCAAGGAGAGCATCGTGGCCGGGCAGGAGGCGCAGCAGACCTTCAATGCCAAAGCCGGTCAGGGATACTCGGTGCAGTGGAGCGGACAGCCCGCACTTGATAAGATACTGATCGCTAAGTTCAAGACCGGTATTCCAGCAGTCGATACGGCCGAACAGTACGCGTTGAAAGCCATGCAGTACACGCGGGTGCGGCCCATCAGCCCGGCAGCGCAAGAGGCCTGGGATCAGCTCACCCAAGCCTGGCAGCAGATCTTCTACCACAAGGAATCGGTCCAGCAAGCGTTGACTGCGGCGAACCAAGCTATCCAAAACGTACTTGACCAGGCCTACACCAATCACCGCTAGGTGAGGCTGCTATGTCTGGCACCGTGACAAGAAAGGGAAGGGAAGATCCTATGACTCGACCTATCCGGCTTGCGCTCATCGGCTGTGGCGGCATTGCCACCAAGCAACACCTCACCGGCTATCGGTTCATCAAAGAGCAGGACCCAAGCTTGTTTACCCTCGCTGCCGTCTGTGATGCTGCTCCCGAACGAGCGGAGGCCGTCGCAGAAAGTGCCGCTGCTTGGGAGCAGGACCGGCCACGAGTCTACACCGATTGGGCGGCATTGCTCCAAGCCGGTGGTGTGGATGCTGTCGATATCTGCCTCCCCCATTTCCTGCATCACACTGCTGGTATTGCCTGTATGGAAGCGGGGCTCCACATACAGATAGAAAAGCCGATCGGCGTGTCGATCAAGGCGACGAAACAGCTGATAGCAACGAGCAGGCGCACAGGAGTTATCTTCGCAACTGCCGAGCAGATCCGGCGCATGCCGGGACCACGAACCGTGCATTGGGCCGTGCATCGCAAGGGTATGATCGGCACGCCGCAGGTCTTTTTCGTGCAGCGGACACTGGATCGTCGTACGGCAGCAACCACGCCGTGGGCGTGGCGCTTCGATCGTCTCCTTTCCGGGGGCGGTCCCGTCCTCGACAGCGGGGCACACTTCTGCGACACGATGCGCTACCTGTGGGGAGACTGCGAGAGTGTGTATGGCAGTGTGCGCAAGTACGCCGAGGGCACGTTTGTCAAGGGAGAGGACCACGTGCCGGACATGCGTGAGGACACGTTCACGGCGCTGCTCAACTTCAAGAGTGGTGTCACAGGTACCTGGACGGTGATCAACCGTCCCCTAGCCGATACATTCAACACCGTCATGTACTACGGCAGCGAGGGTGCCATCAACGATCCAGGCGACCCCTTCCACGGACCGCGCCTGACCGCCACGCTCAAGCGCCTCGATGGGACTGCATATCCTCTGGCCGAGCTCTACGAGCAGTACCTCGCGGAGATGGGAAACAATGAGCGCGACCGCCTCTTCCCCTATGGCCTCACCAACGGCTTCGCTCTCGAGACCTGCGACTTCCTCCACAGCATCCGCGATCAGCGACCGCCGGAAATCGACGGCGAACAGGGTTTGCATGCCAAGGCCATCGCCTGTGCCATCTACGAATCGGCTGCGACGAACCAGGTCGTCCGCGTGCAAGACGTACTCGACGGCAAGGTGGCGACGTATCAAGCCCCCATCGATCAACACTGGCACATCGCCTGAAGCGACGAATTCTCACAGAACGGGCGATGTATCCCTGCCTGACGTCACCTCTTAGAAGCTGATGAGCACCGGCACGGCTAGCGCTGCGGGAACACCAGCGATAGGTCGCTACGATGGCCCCTCACGACGGCAATCTCGGCGGAGAGCAGGTAGCTCAAACTAGCTCAACCAGCGGCTTTCTCGCTCCCCTTGGATGATCCCCTCCAGAGGATCCCCCGTTTCCCGTGACCAGCCAGTGAGGCGCCGTCGCATGGTCAGGAGTACGGGGCGCGTTGCAGGATCACTGGCCAAGTTGTGCAGCTCATAAGGGTCGGCCCAGGTATCGTACAGCTCTTCTCGATCGTCGCGATTCCAGACATACTTGAAGCGTGGTCCGATGATGCAGCGGACATCGGTCATCCCTTCGCCTTGGTAAGGCTTATACTCGCTGAATACTGCTCCCGCGACCGGGTCATCCGTAGCGCCCCGCGCTTCGGGCGGGATGCGATCTTCACCGGTAAGCCAGCCGGCGCGGTCCTGTCCCTGGAGCTGCAGCAGCGCCTTTCCCTCCTCCCAGAGACCAGCCAGCCGGAGCAACGTAGGGGCAACGTCCACGAGCGACATCGGCGCGTCGAGGCGCCATCCTGCGGAGATGCGACCTGGTGCCCGAACGAGGAACGGTACCCGCAAGCTTTCCTCATACATACACGACTTCTGAAAGAGGCCGTGGCCGCCCATCATCTCGCCATGATCGCTCAGCATCACCACGATGGTGTCCTCAGTCAGCCCCAGTACATCCAGCCGGTTGAGCACCCGGCCAAGCAGCTCGTCGAGCAAGGTGACGAAGCCCCAGTACACCGCCTGCGAGCGGCGCCAAGGCTCCCAGGTGGTGCCGTGGGCCTCGGCGACCTGATGCCAGATCGACTGTCGCTGACAGGTGGGCTTGTCGGTCATGGGATCGGCGAAATTCGGTGGCTCTGGCACTTCCGACGGATCGTAGAGCGAGTAGAAGGGCTCTGGAATCACGAAGATCGGGTGCGGTCCAATGAGCGAGCAGACGTGGAAGAACGGTTGCTCCTTTGGCCGGCATTCTAATTGCTCTAGTGTCCGTTGCACGACCCAAGTATCGTGCAGCCACTCGGTCAGCCCCTCCTGAGGCGCCGTATGCGGCGTGGAGATGCGATGAAGAGAGGTGGTTGTGTCGCCAGGCACAACGAAGGAGAACTCCGGGGTCATATAGGGATAGGTGTCGGGATGGTCACATTCCTGGAGCCACCGGCGGTAGCCCTCCCCGCGCTCGCCCAGCCAGCTCTCCAGAGCTACAGCGCCGCGACCGCGACCGAGGTGCCATTTACCGCTATAGGCGATGTGATACCCAGCGTCACGAAAGGCTTCCAATAGCGTCGGTTGCTCCAGCGGCAGCTCACGATTGTTGCCGACGCCCGTAGCGTGGGCATAACGGCCGGTGAATAGGGCAGCCCGCGCGGGTGAGCAGATGGGATTCGGGGTGAGGCAGCGGTCGCAGGCGACACCTTCCCGTGCTAGGCGGTCTAAGTTTGGTGTGCGGCATGGGGTGCAGCCAGCATAGCCGAGCGTATCCCAGCGCTGCTGGTCTGTCATGAGTAGCAAGACGTTTGGTGGAGTGGCAGAGCGCGAGGCCACAAACCTGTCCTTTCATTCGATACCGTCCTGCCTGCCGCTGGTGCGCCTGTGCTTTTCTAGATACTTTCCCTCCCGTTGCAGCGTGCCTCCTTTGCCATCTCCCATGCAACTGGCGGAACAGCGCTCGCCTGAATCACGCTGCTCCGTGCTGGAGGATGGCATCGATGGCGGAGGTGAGGGAGCGAGCGACCGTCGTAGGGCTCCGTGTGCCCTCCGCCAGATATGAGGTCCATTTCGGCCAGGTCACGTTGATGTGTGACCAGACCGGGGAATAGGGTAGCTCCCGTGAGTGCTTGCGGAGTAGCTGGAGATACTGAATATTCTTGGGGTGGGGGAGGCCCTGCGCCCACTTGAGCCAGGCCTGGTAGACACTCCGGCGCGGCGGCAGAGCAAAGCGCTGCTTCTCTAGGTAGACTGGCCCCGAGGTCAGATACTCGATGAAGGACCAGCCCGTCTCTCGATGCTTCGAGTGCTGAGTGAGTCCAATATTGTTGAAGTTACCGTTCACGATCTCTCCGGCCGGACCGACGGGCAGCGGGGCGATGTCCCAGGCGAAGGGCACCGACCCGTACTGTATCACGGTCGTGTGGGCCCAGTTGAGGGTCATACCGAGCCGGCTACTGGTGAAGAGGTTGAGCGAGGATTCGGTGCTGAGAAAGGAAGGGCTGGGTGAGACCTGCTCCTTGTGCTGGAGGTCGAAGAGAAACTGCAGTCCAGCAATGCTCTGCGCCGTGTCCAGGAGACACTTGGTGCGCTGCGGGTTGAGGAGATGACCTCCCGCCTCCCAGAGGAAAGAGCTCCCCATCTGGACGTCGAAGGGGACGAGGAAGCCGTACTGGCTGGGCAGACTGCTGCCGCTCGTACGCAGGGTCGCCTGCCGTGCCACCTGGGTGAAGTCGTTCCAGGTCCACTTGTCGGCATCGTAGAGCTGGGCCGGCGTCTGAGACACCCCAGCTTTCTGGAGCGCATCGGCATTGTAGACGAGCACGGCGGTGGAGATAGTACTGCTGAGCAGGCCGTACTGCTTGCCTTGCCACTGGCCCACCGCCAGGGCTTGGGGGTAGAAGTCGTGGGGCTGGACGGCTGCGGCATCGCGGTTGATGAGCGGACCCAGGTCGGCCAGGACACCTTTGCTGGCGAGCACAGGTAAGACAGCCTCCGGACCAGGCAACCCAACCACATCGGGAGGCACCCCACCGGCAATTAGGGTGAGCACCTTTTCGAGATAGGAAGGTCCAGCGGGAGCAGTGATCACACTCACGTGGACACCGGGATGGGCATGCTCGAAGTGGGCGACCGGGTCATAGACGAGTTGCTTCATGATGTTCGGAGAGACCTGCCAGCGTGCGAAGGTGAGGGTAACTGATCCTGCCCTGACAGCAGATGCCGTCGCTGAGGTGGCTGCTCTCGTGCTCGACGGTGCTGGCGTCGTTGCGATCTTCCCGATGCTGCTGTTCTGTGTCGTGCTTGTGACACTAGCCGCTGCTCCCCTGCAGGCGGCGAGAGAGAGGGCCGCAGCACTTCCGGCTAGCTCGGTCAGGAACTGGCGACGCGAGCAGAAGGGAACACGGTCAAACGATGTCTTCACGAGCACCTCCTTTCGGGGTCTCACGCCGCCAATTGGAGAGGGATGCGGCGTGGGGTGATCTGCCGGCAAGTGGTGGTGGTAACCATCAGTATTCTCACAAACGTGCCGTGCTTATGACACTACACCGGAGCTATGGTGAACTCGTATGCTCCCGAGCGTGGCGCATGTTAGTTCCATCGTGGCTTCACTCTAGGTGGTAGTTATGGCCTCCGGCGCAACGGGCAGGCCGTCGCAGTGAGATCGACGCGCGGCGAAGACGAGCCGCACCGTCCGGAGATTGTCATCGCCATTGCTAGACGGCTCGCGATCTTGATCGATGGCATCGAGGAGATCGGCCATCACGTGGCCGAAGGCGTCCGGCTGCCAGGCGCCTTCTAGGCGTGGCCGGATCGCCACCCGGTGCTGGCCCCGATGGAAGGCTTCGATCCAGGCGGCACCGCGCCCGCCGGCAAAATACTCGACGGCGCGGACGCTGCCGTCGCTTCCGGCGACGTGAAGCTCCCACGGCATATCCGTATTGAGATGGCCGGCGCAGTCGTCCCACACCGCACCCTGGATGCCATCACCGAAGTCGAGTGTGACGTTGATGAAACGCTGGTTCGGGTCAGCGTGTTCCGAGAGCAGGGCATAGAGCCGCCTGGGCTCCCGGCCCAGCGCGGCGCCCAGCAGGTAGCGCACCAGGTCCATGCTATGTACAGAGAAATTGACCAGCACGTCGCCGCCGCGTGGTGGCCGCCGGGCAGCCAACGAGAGCATCCGTGGTTCGCCGAGGCCGCCTACCTGGATGAACTGCTTGGCGGCATAGAAGGTGGGCGCCCAACGGGCGTTCTGATTCACGGCAAGCTTGACATGCGCCGTCCGCGCCGCCTCGACCATCGCAGCGCACTGGGCATACGTCTCGGCCAGCGGCTTCTGGATCAAGATGTGCGTGTCGGCGGCTGCAGCGGCGCGGACGGCCTCGACCTTCACGTCTGACCAGCGCTCGTGGACGGTGATGTCGACAACGTCCAGGCGTTCTTTCTCGAGCATCTCCCGGTAGTCGGTGTAGAGCGCTTCAACCCCCCACCGCTGCTGCATCGCTGTTAGGACGGCCGGATTGATGTCGGCGGCCGCAACGACGTTCAGTCCGAGCTTACGGTAGGCTGGTAGGTGGGCCGATTGAGCGATGTTGCCCGGTCCGATCAGACCGATGCGCCGGCGCTTCCACTGTTCGCGGTTCGGCCACGCTGGCTGGTACGGGAGCGTAGTCAGGTCCATCTCACCCTTCCTTCTGATACTGCCTCAGTCCAGCCATTCGTCAGTCGTGTCGAACGGCGGCACCGCCGTATTCAGAATCCGGAGGGTCTGGTCTGAGCTGGCCGGATAGGCCCGGTGACGCACACCCGGCGGAATGACGACCACGGTTCCTGGAGTCAAGGCGACGACCGAGCCGTCGAGTTCGAGGAAGCCGTTTCCTTGGAGACAGGTGTAGATCTCCGTGAACGTGCGGTGGTAGTGGCGGTCGGAGTCGATACGGATATCGACAAAATGAACGCTGGCCGGGCTACCGTTGGCCGCCCGGATGACGCGGTACGCCGTGCCGCAGGAGCAGGGTACTCCTGCCGTGTCCTGCAACCGGCGTACGACGGCGCCAGTCGCGGCAGCACTCGCCGGCACCTCTATGGGATTGTTCCTATCCTGAGTGTCCACAGTACGCTATGCGTACTCCTCTCGAGAATTCACGCTATCGTTCTAGATGACTAGTATAGATTCTGAACGAGTATACCGAAATACTACCACTTGTCAACCAATTTTGTTTGTGATATATGCTAACCTGAGTTGTGATTGCACGTCGGATTCACAGGGAATCTGTCTCTTGCCCGCTTCAGCGAGAGGCGGCTATGGATCCCGGGCTCAGACGCCGCGTCGGAGGGAAGATATGTTCGAGCCGGACCGCCGGTCCAGTGCCCCAAGGCGACGTATCCTTACCGATCTCTCACGTCATAACCGGGCGCTCATCCTCCAGACGCTCCGGGAGCGCGGACCGCTGCCTCGCCACGAGCTGGCCGGGGCGACCGGCTTGTCCAAGGCTGCGACGAGTACTCTCGTCGATGGGCTGTTGTCTGATGGCCGGCTCGCCGAAGCAGCGGATATCGATCCGGCTCGCGTGCGTGGCCGGCCGGTTGGGATCAATCCCACTTTTGCTGCCGTGGTCGGGCTCGAGCTCACCAATGACGGATTCATACGGGGAGTCGTGGTAGACGCGGTGGGCGACGTACTGCAAACGGTAGAGGCCGGTTTCTCGGCGACTGCCGGTCCAGAGGCAACGGCCGATGCCCTTGCCGTTGCCGTGCGCATCGCTGCGGAGCGCATCGAGTCAGAAACGCCGCTACGCGCCGCTGGCATAGCCGTTCCAGGAACGGTGGACGTTGCGGAGGGTGTCGTAGACTGGCTGCCCACAACACGAAACTGGTTCGACGTCCCGCTCCAGACGCTGCTAGAAGCGCGGATTGGCTTGCCAGCGGTCGTGGACTGGCGCGCCTACACAGCGACGCTGGCAGAGGTTCGCTTCGGGGCAGGACGTGAAGATACGTACGTACTCTGTCTCTACTTGGGAGAAGGGATCGGCATGGGTATCGCTGAGCACGGTGCAATCCTCAGCGGCGCCGGTAACCAGGCCGGGAGCATTGCCCACCTGCAGGTCGTCTCATCCGGCGGGCCACGCTGCCACTGCGGCATGCAGGGGTGTCTGTGGGCAGTAGCGAGTACACCTGCGATCCTCCGCCGTATCCGTGACGGCATCCAAGCAGGCGTCCTGTCGCCGTTGTCGCAGGTTAGCGACCTGACGCTGGCAGCGGTGTTCGAGGCAGCCCGGGTAGGCGACCGCTTGAGTCAAGACGTCTTGGAGGAAGTGGCGGGCTACGTAGGCCTCGCCATCGCGACCTGCGTTCACGTGCTGAATCCGAATGCGGTGATTGTCGCCGGCCCACTCGCTGAGGCTGCCGATCTGCTGCATTCCACCGTTGAGCGTGTGGCGCGGCACCATATCTTTCCCTGGCTGCGTCCGGTGCCGGCTATTCGATTTTCCCAGCTCGGCATCCACGCGGCAGCGCGTGGCGTAGCGGCCGTTGCACTGGATCGCCTGCTGGGCGTGACCTAGGAACTGGCTCGTGTTCGAGGTGACCTCACAAGGAGGGCGTCTCAAGGTAATGACGCGATGCGAAGAAAGGGGTAGTCGTGAAATTTGGCTTCAGTACACTGGCCTGTCCTTCCTGGGGTGTCGAGCAGGTTGTCGATGCCGCGGCGCACCTAGGCTACGACGGCATCGAGTGGCGCTTGCTCAACGGCAACGTCATCGACCCAGTAGCCGGCCGCGAGCAGGTAGAGCAGGCCGTGAGGCAATGCCGGCAACGGGGAATCGGCGTTTGTGCCCTGGACACCTCTTGCCGTTTCAACCTGCGGGCGCCACACGACCGGGAAGCACAGGCGACGAGCCTGCTGCACTGGATCGAGCTCGCCCACGCTGTCGAAGTACCGCTCCTGCGTGTCTTCGGAGGGGCAAACCAGGCAGGTGAGGGGCCGGTCCCCAGTGAAGATGAGGTCAATAGCTGGGTCGTGACTGCGCTGCGTGCCGCAGCACCGGCGGCAGCACGCGTGGGCGTCACGGTCGCCCTCGAAACGCACGACGCCTTCTCATCGGCGCGCCGGACGGCGATCGTCTTGCGCGAGGTTTCCTCAGCCTACGTTGGTGCGCTCTGGGATAGTCATCATCCCTATCGCGTAGGAGAGACGCCAGAGGAGGTAATCGACGCTCTCGGCCCGCGTCTGGTCCACGTCCACGTGAAAGACGCGCGACGCCGGACGCCGGGAAACGCTGACTGGCAGCTGGTCTTGCTCGGTGAAGGGGAAGTGCCCGTGCGGGAGCAGCTACAAAGCCTCGTGCGACGGCAATATCAAGGATGGGTGTGTGTCGAGTGGGAGAAGAAGTGGCATCCCGAACTCGCCGAGCCGGAAGTCGCTTTGCCTCAGCACATCGCCTGGCTGAAGCAGGTCGTGGAGGAGACTTCCGCCGTTTGAAGTTTTGAAGTGCAGAGGCGCTGCACCCGTTGCCCCGCAACGGGCGCGGCCGGCTAACGCCGCGCTGTGCCGGCTACGGGGCTGGAGAAGGAGTGTCGCCATGCCATCCCCGTGCTCTTCGTCAAGGGTGAGCTTGACCCGGCGCGCCTTTCTGATCAAGGTAGGAAGCAGCAGCATCGCGGCGTCGCTGCTGACGGCTTGCCAAGTTGCAGCGACGTCTCCTGCTTCAACGGCACACGCTGTAGCGGTAGGCACATCGGCGAGTGTCGGTACGACTTCATCCACACCGGCGAGCAGCAGGGCGGCTGCATCACAGCCGGCTCGGAGCATCAAGACGGCCACCATCACCTTCATGCACTGGCAGGTCACCCCGCAGGAGCTCAAGCGGACCGTCTATGGACCTGCGACTCAGTTCGAGCATGCCCATCCCGGTGTCCACGTGAGTGTGATCATCGCTCCCGCCGGTCCTTCCTACGTCGAGAAGCTGCTGACGATGATCGCCGGTGGGGTGCCTCCCGATGTCATCGGTCTGGGGGGGCCAGCGGCCGGCTTGCCCGTGCTCGCCAGCAAAGGGGCCCTGGCCGATCTGAGTCCGCTCATCGACCGCGATGCCGCAGCCGTCCAGCCCCACGACTTCTACCCCCAGGCCCTGGTGGTGGGACAGTGGCAGGGCAAGCAGTATGGTCTCATCATCAGTCCGCTCTCCACCGCCGTGCTCGTCTACAACGCCGACGCGCTCCGCAAGGCAGGGATTGACCAGACGCCAGCGCAGATGTACGATGCCGGCAAGTGGACCTGGAATGACTTCGCCACGGTGGCGCGACAGGCGACCATGCGGGCGAGTGGGAACAGCATGCCCAGCCAGTACGGCTTCCTCGTCCCCTTCGACATCCAGATGGGGAGCTCTTTCCTCTGGGAAGCGGGTGGGCACCTGCTCAATCCGCAGCGCACCAAGTGTCTCCTGGACACGGCGCAGAGCGTCCAAGGGTTGCAGTTCCTGTACGACCTCCAGCACAAGGAGCAGATAGGCCCTCCCCCTGCTCTTCAGGGATCAGCGTCGCCGTTCGGTCAATTCACGAGTGGCCGGCTGGCGATGACTATCAACTGGGCCCACCAGGTAGCTATCACCTATGGCCCCGTACACTTCGCCTGGGACATCGCGCCCCTACCGGTAGGTCCCCAAGGGGAGATCGTCAACGACAACTTCAATAACATCGCGCTGAGTGCGAAGTCCAAGCATGCCGAAGAGGCGTGGTCCTTCATCAAGTATATGACCTCGGGCCCGGTCTACCTGGAGAAGGAACATACCGCCCTGCCGCCGCGGCGGAGCGTCTACCAGGCCTGGCTCAAGTGGATGCAGGAGCTTCCCCGGCCCAAAAACATCCAGTACCTCGCTCTTCTCCGCAAGCACTCCCGCTCGCTACCTTATTTGCCGGTCTGGCCGCAGATCAATGTGACCTGGCCGAAATGGACCTCGTACCTGGCGGATGGCACGCGGAGCCCTACGACGGTCGCTCGCTCCCTCACCTCCGCCATCGATGCCATCCTCAAGCAACAGTCAGCCTGACGAACTGCATCAAGCCAGCAATGTTGAAAGCACTTCAGAGATGTCATAGAGGAGGTGGAGTTAGTAGCGTGAATGTACCGACAAGCACAAAGGAGGCAAGGTAGAAATGGCGGCACGGCCGAATGTGCTCTGGTTGATGTGCGACCAGCTGAGCTGCTCGGTGCTCGCATCATATGACGGCTGGTATCACGTCGAGACTCCTTCCATCGGGCGTTTGGCTCGTGAGGGCACAGTGCTGAACCAGTGTTACACCCCCAGTCCAGTATGCGTGCCAGCTCGCTTTGCGGCCCTCACCGGCATCTATCCGCATCGCAGCGGATGTGTTTCCAACCGAACGCCGTTGCCACTGCGGTTTCGCACGGCTGCTCACGAGTTTTCCCGCCGTGGGTATGTGACCGGGTCGATCGGCAAGCTGCACCCGGTGGATGCTCAAACACACGGCTTCGACGTGCTAGTCGACTTCGGCCATTACTTCGACTACCTTGGGCCTCAGACCGGAGTGTTTGGCAAGGCAATGGGAGCGACTGATGCTGGCTGTGGAGTCCCGTGGGTGGACACCTATACGGGCGGGAAGAATCCTTGGAAGGGCGCAGCGCTTGCGCCGGGGTTACCGCAAGTGCTGCAAGAGGAGGACCACCCGGATAGCTTCTTCGCACGGGAGGCGATTCGTTTCCTCCGCCAGTATGGATCCGGTGCCGGGCAGGAGCAGGCGCCTTTCTTCTTGTTCGTCTCCTTTCTGCGGCCGCATCGCCCCTTCGCCCCGCCGCAACGGCACGCTGAGCGTTATCCGCCCGAGTCGATCACGCTGCCGCCGCCGCCAGTGGGGTATGACCCGGGCAAAGTGCCGGCACAAGCCCGCCACCGCGAGATCGAAAGTGCCTTTACACCAGAGGGGGATGCGCTGGCTCGAGAGTGGGTAGCCGGCTACTGCGGCAACGTCGCCCACGTCGACGACTGCGTTGGTCAAGTTCTCGCAGCGCTGGATGAGCTGCATCTCACTGAGGAGACGCTGGTGATCTTCATGAGTGATCACGGCGACATGCTCTACGACCATGGCCTCGTGGCGAAGTTCACCTTCTTCGATGCGTCCTGCCGGGTGCCGTGTATTCTGCGCTGGCCAGGACACATCGATGCCGGCGTGTACAAGACCGAGATCGTGGACCTTACGGATCTGCTGCCGACCTCGTTGGAGGCAGTGGGCGCCGCCGTCCCGGCCGATCTCGATGGCTGCAGCTTCTGGGGAGCGGTCAGCGGCACAGGAGGACAACCTAAGGAATACATCCTCTCCGCGCTCGCCCTCGATACGTCGCGGCCGATGTATATGCTGCGAACCGGTCGCTGGAAATACAATCGCTATGTGGCCGGTGAAGCAGAACTCTACGACATGGAGGAGGATCCGGCTGAGCTCAACAACCTGGCGTGGGATCCAGCCCGACAGGCACTCTGCCAGGAGCTCTCTGCCCGGATGGATGCTCTGATCGGCGCCGAGGCAGTACGTTGCCAGCAGGAGCGACAGCCCTTGCCGTGGACTGCGCCGCTTCCAAGACGATGAGTAGCCGAGCAGAGGAGGTACCAGCAGAGATGCCACGGAATCGAAGGCCGAACGTTGTCCTGATCAGTGTCGACACTTTACGGGCGGATCACCTGAGCTGCTATGGCTACTCGCGCCTGACCTCGCCGCACGTAGACGGCATGACATCGCGCGGCACCCGTTTTCTTCAGTGTACTAGCCCGCACATCCCAACGCACCCAGGACATACGACGATGCTGACTGGTCGCGATGCCGTCAGCCACCAGATCATCTGCCACGGTGGAGACGTGGAGCTGGCAGCGGAGATTCCAACCTTAGCAGAGCTGCTGCAGGCCCAGGGCTACTACACCGCGGCAGCGGACAATCTCCAGCGCTGGTTTGTGCGCGGCTTTACCGACTATCAGACCTATGAGTGGGAGCGGCCATCTCAGGGACCGTGGCGTAAGGCCGAAGGGGTCCACCGGGCGGCCGCGGCGATTCTGGACCGGGCCGTGCAGAGCGGCCAGCCCTTCTTCCTCTTTATTCATTACTGGGATCCGCACACGCCATATTTTCCACCGCCGCCCTTCGATCGGCTGTTCTATGGCGGTGACCCCTCAGACCCGCACCAGCACGAGATGGAAGAGGTGCTCCAGCTTGGTCCTTTTCGCCAGGTCTGGGGACGCTGGTGGGGACACATCACCGATATCCAGTATCCGGTTGCCGAGTATGACGGCGCGATTGCTTACTGGGACGCTACCTTCGCCAGCTTCATTGAGCGCTTGGCCGCACTGGGGGTGGCTGACGAGACCGTGGTAGTGCTCACCGCGGACCACGGGGAGGAGCTGACCGAGCACCAGATGTGGTTCGACCATCATGGCCTTTATGAGACGAACGTGCACGTTCCCCTCATCCTCTGGGGGCCGGGAATTCCCGCTGGCCAAGTGGTCGAGGACAGCGTCGCTACCTTCGACATCATGCCTACTATTCTTGACCTTACGGGACTGAGTCTTCCAACACTAGGCACTGATGGTCGGAGTCTCGTGCCGTTGCTACAAGGAATCAGCCTCCCGCCGCGCGAGTATCTCATTCTCACCGAGTGCTCGTGGATGCGGAAACGAGCCGTGCGAACGCCACGCTGGAAGGCGATCTTTTCGCTAGAGCCGGATTTTCACAACCGGCCGCCAGTAGAGCTGTATGACCTCCTGATCGATTCCAGTGAGCAGGAGAACCTAGCCGAATGCCGTCCAGCGGTGGTAGAGACCTTGCGGCAGGTTCTGGAACGCTGGCTCCGAGAGCGAACGGAGACAACTGGCCAGCCGGATCCCTTCAGCTATCAGGATCTCAGTGTACAGCGGGCTCGTGAGGAACTCGCGCGTCAGGGCAAGCGGCAGCATTCCGAACGTATTCGCTACCGGTAGAAGCGCCTAACAGGCGGTAGAGTGTGCCTTGAAGAAGCAACTTGCTGAAAGGGGATATAAGGAACCCACAGCAAGCTCGCTTGTACACCCCGTTCCACGCTGGCAGCACGTCGAATCCGTCCGGCGATACAGGAGCTCGTTCATGACTCAAGCATCAAGTCTCCCTCGAAGCGCACCCGAGGCGCGGGGCATCCAATCTGCGGCGATCCACGCTTTCGTGGATGCGGTGGAGCGTGACACCCACGATCTCCACAGCTTCATGTTGCTGCGCCACGGACACGTGGTTGCCGAAGGATGGTGGGAGCCCTATGGTCCATTCTCTCCCCATATGCTGTTCTCGCTGAGCAAGAGCTTTACTTCAACGGCAATCGGCTTGCTCGTGGCAGAGGGGAGACTGTCGGTCGACGACTCTCTGCTCTCATTCTTTCCCGAGGAGGTGCCGGCAGAGCCAAGCGCCAACCTCTGTGCGATGCGCGTCCGGCATCTCTTGTCGATGTCTACTGGCCACGCTGAGGATCCTACGCGCGCGGTCTTCGAGCAGACGGCCACGGACTGGGTACGCGCCTTCTTGGCACAACCGGTTGAACACGCGCCCGGCACGCACTTTGCCTACAATACCGCCGCCACCTACATGTTGTCCGCAATCGTGCAGCGGATCACCAGAATGCGGATGCGCCATTATCTCCAGCCGCGGTTGTTCGAGCCATTGGGTATTGAGAACCCGACTTGGGAAACCTCGCCCCAAGGGATCGACGTCGGCGGCTCGGGACTGAGTGTCACGACCGGTGCTCTTGCCCGCTTCGGCCAGCTCTATCTGCAAAAGGGGATGTGGCAGGGCGTCCGCATCGTCCCGGAAGCCTGGGTGGAAGAGGCTACAAAGCGTCAGGTGTCCAATGGATCTGCCCCGGACAGCGATTGGGAGCAGGGGTATGGCTACCAGTTCTGGCGTTGTCGGTATGGTGCGTATCGCGGTGACGGGGCATTCGGCCAGTTTTGCATCGTCATGCCTTCACAGGAGGCGGTACTCGCGATCACTGCCGGTGTGGGCAATATGCAGGCGGTGCTCAACTTGGTCTGGAAGCATCTCCTACCGGCAATGGATCCCGCGACCCTACCAGGAGATCGGGCGGCACAAGATGCTCTCGCCGGGCGGCTCAAGGGTTTGCACTTGCTCCCCCCGCAGGGACAGCCTACCTCTCCTATCGCAATCACCGTCTCCGGGAAGACGTTCACTGTGGCGAAGAACGACGACGAGCTCAAGGCGATCACGTTCAACTTCGGGGAAGATGGCTGCATCCTGACCATTCGCAATGGTCAGGGCGAACAGCGAATCCTGTGCGGATCTGGCGTTTGGGTGCAGGGTTCAGCTGCCATTGAGCGCGCTCTACCCTGGAAGGTCGCTGCAAGCGGTGCCTGGACAGACGAGCACACGTATGTCGCGCAGCTCTGGTGGTACGAGACGCCATTCGGACGCACGCTCACTTGTCGTTTCGGAGGAGACCGGCTGCTGCTCCAGCAGCAAGCCAACGTGTCATTCGGCTCTACGACCAGGCCAACTTTGGAGGGCCGGCTGGTGTAGAGCGAAAGTGCAGTGCCACTCCGCCGGTACTGCGTCACGGCTCACTTCTTGCTGAGCGTAGTGAAAGTTGAGAAGTAGGGCACACTAATAGGGTGCTTTTATGGAAAGTGGATACTGGTGCTGCCGCGAGACGACCCACCACTCCAGGCCTACGGCATCAACAGAATGGCTCAGCGGTGCTCAGTTAAGGAGGAATCAACGTGCGCGCACTTGTCGTCGCTCCCGACGCCCCCGGACGCCTTCGTATCGCCGAGGTACCAGATCCTACAACCAAGCCAGGTGAGTGTCTGATCCACGTCGAGGCCGTCTCCCTTAATCGCGGTGAGGTGAACCAGATCGCCCGGGTCGCCGCCGGCACGGTGCTCGGATGGGATGCTGCCGGGACGGTCATTCAGGCTGCGGCACAAGATGGGCCGGCCGTCGGAACCAGAGTGGTGACCAACGGACCTGCCCGTGGTTGGGCTGAGCTCCGTGCCGTCGACGTGCGGGACCTTGCTGAACTTCCTGCGGACGTGGATATCGGAGCAGCCGCTGCTCTACCAGTGGCCGGCGTGACGGCATTGCGGGCGTTGCGCGTAGCTGGCAGTCTGCTCGGCCGGCGTGTGCTCGTGACGGGCGCATCAGGTGGTGTCGGTCGCTTTGCGGTGCAGCTTGCTCACCGCGCCGGTGCGTACATCATCGCCGTCGTGGGCAGTGAAGCACGTGGCGCTGGTTTGACCACTCTCGGTGCGGACGAAATCGTCACTAGCATCGATGTGGTGACCAAGCCCGTGTTTGCAGTGATCGAGACCGTGGGCGGTCAGATGCTTGCAACTGCTTTTGGCTTGCTCGAAGCCGGCGGTAGCGTCATCTCCATAGGCGCCGCTTCCGGCCAGGCGACGACGTTCGCTCCGTACAGCACGGTTGGACCGCACCGGAGTTTGGTCAGCTTCACGATGCGAGGCGAGGGTGGTCCTATCGGACCAGACCTGGCCTACCTGGCCGGTCTCGTCCAATCTGGTGCGTTGGATCCTCAGATAGACTGGCGTGGAAGCTGGGAGCGGTCAGCCGAGGCAGTGCAGCTGTTGCTGGGCCGTAAGATCAATGGCAAAGCCATACTAGACATCACCCGATGACGACAATCCGGCTGAGCACGTAGTCCAGTGCGAACCGGGCTGTGCATTCGGGGAGTGGGACGCGTCGCCTGGCGATGCGATCGCCATTCTCTGGTATTTGTTTCAGCACGCGTTGCGCTGCAAGCCGGTGTGCCACTCGGATGAGAGACCTCGTGCCTGCTCGAGCGCACTTCACGCCTTGTAGTGGAAGGAATTTTTCTTCATATGGTTACTCCTCTCTCCAAGATATCTGCATCTGGACATCTTGCTGGGCTGCCGGACGAGACTAATTCGATTTCCGGTTCCACGCAGTTGCCCCGACTCTTCCAGCCGTTGCAGTTGCGTGGCTTCGCGCTCCGCAACCGGCTTGTGGTCAGCCCGATGTGCCAGTATTCGTGTGAGGCGAGCGATGGCCTTGCGACCAACTGGCACTTCGTTCATCTGGGTAGCCGAGCTGTGGGCGGAGCCGGCCTGGTCGTTACCGAAGCGGCAGCGGTCAGCCCGGAAGGCCGGATCTCTCCTCAAGACCTGGGGTTCTGGTCTGACGCTCACGCTGCCGCCCTCGCAGCGACGGTCGCCTTCGTGCGGGCGCAGGGTGCGGCGATCGGCATCCAGCTCGCCCACGCGGGACGTAAAGCGAGCACGGCTCGCCCTTGGGAAGGGCACCGCGGCGTTGCCGACGCGGAAGGAGGGTGGACACCCATCGCACCGAGTCCTATTCCCTTCAATGCCGACTACCGTGTTCCCCGTGAGATGACTCAGAGGGATATCGCTGACGTCGTAGCGGCGTTCGGCACCGCCGCCGCTCGTGCCAATCGTTGCGGGTTTGATGTCATCGAGATCCACGCTGCTCACGGCTACTTGCTACATGAGTTCTTGTCACCTCTCAGCAATCAGCGCGCTGATCGCTACGGTGGGAGCTTCGAAAACCGGATACGTCTGACACTGGAGGTAGCAGAGGCAGTGCGTATCCAGTGGCCCGCAGACAAGCCACTTTTCCTCCGTATCTCCGCCACCGATTGGGTTGATGGAGGGTGGGACCTTGACAGCAGCGTTCGTCTTGCCCGGGCGCTGGTTGAACGTGGCGTCGATGTGATCGACTGTTCCAGCGGTGGTCTTGTTCCACAACAGCAGATCCAATTGGGACCCGGTTATCAGGTGCCTTTTTCCGAGCGTATCCGACAGGAAGCCGGCATCAAGACTGCCACCGTTGGACTCATCACCACGGCGGAGCAGGCCGAGCGGATTCTAGAAGAGGACAAAGCCGATCTCATCGTCATGGCGCGGGAGTTTCTCCGCGACCCCTACTTCCCGATGCATGCCGCCAAGACACTCGGCGTGCCGGACGCGGTTAGCTGGCCCGTGCAGTACGAACGGGCAAAGTAGATCGGCCTGCTGATGTCCTTTACACAGTGAGATCTGCTCGATGCGCACTGACCAACCCCACGCCGCTTGTGATGACAGAGTGCTGGTACCCTGCCAGGGGGACGGCAGACAGGTTCTTCGTGGATGAGGGTTGAAGGCGCCGTATACCAGCAGGCCCAGCCGGCACGTGAAGCGTTACGGCTGATTGACTTAGGAACCGAGGACATTCCCTACGAGATCCAGGTGCTGCGACTGGGTGAAACGCTCATCGTGGCCCTCTCTGACGAGTTGTTCTGCCAGTTGGGCTGGACTTGAAGGCAGCGTCGCCTACGCGAACGGCTACGACCTTGGCGGCTATGAGACTTCGCTCGGACCGTGGACCCGACTGGCGCCAGGCGCGACGGAGCGCCTGATGGTAGCAGCACACGACTTATGGCAGAGGTCTGGCACGACTACAATGGCGGGAGCAGTACGTAAGGAGGCAAAGCCGCGGATACGGCATGACTCCACCGAAATAAATAACGAGTGACGTGTGCGCACAAGGATTCAACGCTCGGCTATGGCAGGTTGAGCGTCACAACTTCTTGCCGCGAGGGACAGAGAAATGAGGGTCGCATCATAGCAGGCAATCTTCTGGAGATCTTCACCAACTGTTACGGACGCTACGGCATGGCGGCAGCGCTGGAGCTGGTGCCAAAGCTAGGCCTCGATCATATTGAACTGGCCATGCGTGGGCACGGGGGGCAGGTGATCGTGCCGACGGACGTCGTGGCCAATGAGACTATGGGGCCGGAGCGTGAAGCGCACTTGCGCCAGACACTCCAGGCGCACGGTGTACAGGCCATCACCGGCAACGGCGGCGACAACATGCGTGATCCGGTCGGCGTCGCCCGCTTCAAGGCTCGGCTGGACATGGCACAGCGACTCGGTATGTGCCTCATCATTGGCAGTGGCGGCGAAGCGACAGAAGAAGACCGTCCAGCTCTCATCGCCACGCTACGCGAGGTTGGCGACTACGCGGCAGCGCGCAACCTCACCGTCTGCCTGGAGACCCATCCCGGCGTCACCGTCAACGCCGCTCAGATGTTGCGCACCATGCAAGAGTTGCAGCATCCGTCAGTGAAGCTGAACTTCGATACCGCCAATGTCCTCTACTACAACGAGGGTGCCGACGTTCTTACTGAGTTGCGCTCCGTAGTGCCCTACATCGGCCACGTTCACCTGAAGGACAGCCGGGGACAATTGCGTGACTGGTACTTCCCCGCCCTCGGCGACGGCGGCGCTGTGGATTTCGCCGCTGTCGGTCGCATCCTCAATGATGGCGGTTTCTTCGGTCCCTTCAGCATCGAACTGGAGGGTATCGAAGGCGAACCGGAGTTGACGCTGGAGCAACGACAGGAGCGTCTGCAACGTTCAGTCGATCATCTGCGCAAGGTTGGCTTTCTCTAAGTCGCCCGTGCCAGCTGTGGCGCGAATCGCCGGCTGAGCGCCATCCTTTCCTGTACTGTGCTCACTGCGGTGACCTCATTGGGCTGGAGACGCTCACAGGCCATCGCTCGCTGCACACCACCTGTATGGCGACCAGTCCGCCACCAAACAACTGGCAGCGCGGGGCGAGTCACTCGCGCTCAACACCGACCTGTACGGGTTTCGTTCGCTTCCGTGCATGAATCTACTTTTACAGTTCCTGTCAGTTAATGGCACTCTCCAATCATGTTCTGCTGAATCCTACAAAGTCGTACTCAGCACTGTCTCACGAGGTCATGCCAGCCTCAGGGTGGTGGATGATCGCGAGCCACAACGGTGTCGTCGTAGCGGAGGAGTATCATACACCGACGTGGAGGACAGGCCACCTTTAGGAGTGCCTGACGATCAGAAAAAGTGTCGTCGCCGGGTTGACCAGGCGCAGCTCCGGGTCGGCCTGGATGGGCCCGGGCTGCCCGCAACGGGTAGGAGAAAAGCCCGGGAATGGCTCCCGCTGGGGATGTCCAGAAGGTGGGAGTGCCTCCAGGGTCATTCTCTTGAAAATCCTGTGGCCGCGGTTGCTAGTGTCTTGTGACCCGTGATTTGCCGGGTGGCCCACCACGGTGCGGCACGACGACGTACTATCGCGGAACCGATCACAAACACAGGTAACACGGGGTACTAGCGCTTCGCCAGAGCAGCGGCCTCCTCGAGCTGAGCTTGAAGCACGAGGCGCACCATGTCGCACGCCGCGACGATCTGCGGGTAGGTGATGTGATAGAAGATACTTGTGCCTTCCCGTCGCGTACTCACTAGGCCTGCCTCACGCATGATGGCCAGGTGTTGTGACACGTTGGAATAGCTCACTTCGATCATGCCGGCGAGATCTCCTACAGTCCGCTCCCCGTGGCGCAGGACGTGCAGGAGCCGCAGTCGCTTGGGATCTGCGAGAACTTGGCACAGTCTGGCCTGGCGCTCGAAGAGATCGAAACCCGCAGCCGCTTGCCAGTCCTTCACATCCATCCTGTACCTCCCTACGATTCTCAGCAACTCTACCGCTGTGTCGGTAAGCCAGCCCGCTCCCAGGCAACGATGCCGCCGGCAACGTTGCAGACGTTGCTGAAGCCATGGCGCTGGAGGAGACTTACTGCGACGCCGGAGCGGTTACCACTGCGACAGAGCAGCAGCAGCTCGCAATCGCGGGGTAGCTCGTGCAGCTTCACGGCCAAGCGCCCCAGTGGGATATGCTTGGCTCCTGGCACGTGGCCCTCAATCCACTCCTCTAACTCGCGGACGTCCACAATGAGCGCACCCGCCTGCTGACGCCTATGCGCCTCGCTGACGTTCACGCTCGTGCCGTCGTGCCCCCCACTGCCGAAGAGCCGCCCAAACAAGCCCATCAGGTCCGTTGTCCTTTCCCAGATAAGAAGACGGCAGATAGATATTATCGTAGTATCGCATATATGCAAGAATCTGTGTATCGCGCAAGTCCAGACCAGGCAAGGGCGATCGTGGCTCAGCTGGGTGGTCGGCGACAGTGTGGAAGAGCTACAGCTTCAGCATTACCGTCGTGAGAAGGGCACGGTTAGCAAGCACGAGGGCCGCGTTGCTAAGCAGGGCCTGCACCGAGATTCAGGTGACGATGGCGAAGACGCGCAGAGCGTTCGCTCCAAGCGTGGTCGCTGGCTCTGACATACCAAGATGCTCGAGCGCGCGCACGGTCCAGCGGAGAGCATTTCCATAGCCTTCACGGCTGCTGACGGGTGGATAGTCGCTTCCCCACATAACCCGATCTGCTCCCCAGGCAGTCAACGCTCGAGCCAGCCATGGCGGAGCATCCGGTTGAAATGGGTCAGGGCGCGTCACCGGCTGAGCCCGACGCCGAATTTCTCCCAGCCCGGTCACCTTAACGTAGCAATTCGTGAAGCGTGCTAGGGCGAAGACTCTTTCCGCGGCAGCCCAGTCATTCTCGTCACGCGTGCGAAGGGTTCCGACTCCACCGAGATGTTCCACCACGAGGGGAAGCTCACGGAACTGATTCACTATCCCAGCAAAGTCTTCGCTGGCGAACTCCTGCACCGTACCGAGGCAGCTGACCGGGAGGCGCAGCTCGGCTGCGCAGCGCCAAATTGCCAGCTGATCGTTCCCAGGGCTCCGAGAGGTTGGACGCAAGCGCACGCCACTGGCACCTGCATCGACGAGCCGGCATAGAGTATCGCACGCATCTAGCCGGTCCGTGTCAACGAGCACCACCGGAGCAAAGCGGCCCGGAAAGCGGCGAGCGCAATCGAGCAGGTACGTGTTGTCGTACTCGCCCATCATCTGAATGAGTACGGCGCAGCCGATACTGTGGCGTTCCATTTGAAACAGCAGCGACTCGACCGGCTCATACCACAGCTGCGACACGTGACAGTGCGTGTCGACGATTACCACACGATCGACTCCTGTCAGTCTGCGTTGCAGCTCGCCGCACACGGCGAGACTAGCTCCGGCCGAGGATAGCATCCAGACTGCGAGAGATTTGGAACGCGCCTTCGGAACCGCAATGTCGGAACTGTCCGATCTCGGCGGTCAGATAGCTATCGTAACCAACTTCTTGCAAGGCGATCATCACCGCTGGCCAGTCGACATCGCCCGCGAGAAGTGGAACGAAGTGGCCGGTTGGTCCGGAGCCACGATAGTCTTTCACGTGCACACGCTTCACACGGTGTCCCAGAATTCGAATCCACTGGTCCGAGAAGCCATACGCGAGAATGTTGCCAACGTCGAAGTAAGCTCCAAAGTCCGGTTCACCGATTTCATCGATGAACCGCGCCGTCTCAAGGGGCGATAGCAAGAAGCGGTTCCAGACGTTCTCGATCCCGATGACAATGCCAGAGCCACGATTATGGGCAGCAAGCTTCTGCAGTGCGGTGAGCGCCCTCTCATAAGCGCGCTCATAAGAGACCTGTGGAGTGACGATTCCCGGGACCACGAGGAGTGATGTCATGCCGAGGACCTGCGCAACCTCGACAGAACGGTACATGAGATCCAGCCCCTGCTGACGCACGACCGGATCGTTGTCCGTGAGCGGCAGCTTCCAGGCATCTCCGGCAAACATCCCGTGGACGGGCAGTGTGTCTTCCAGAATGGGTCGCAGTGCGCGTACGTCCGCGTCGGTCATTTCTGGAGTCACGACCCCGGTGGCATTGAGATTACCAAGCTCCACAGCGTCGAAGCCAGCACGCTTGGCAAGCTCCATCTTCTCGCGGAAGCTTTCACCCGCGAGGCTTCCCAGACAGATTCCCTTCAGCACGGTGGTGCAACTTTCTAGATGTCCATGCGTCGCCGTTCACGGCGTGGCTCACGCCGTTCTGTACTGTGCCAAAGTTGCGGGTCCGGCGCAACCCGAGCTGCGTGGGCCAGAGTCAGGATACCCTTGTGATATCCTGGGCGTTGGATGTGGATGAGGTATCCTGAGCGCCGGAGAGGACGCTATGGTGCGACGCGGCACCGTGTGGAGCAGGGGAGCGGTTCTCCTCTCTGAGCAGCAGGTCCAGTGGGGCCTAGTGCCCTCCGCGTACGCTTCTATTGCGCCCCTGAACCTCCACCAGAGCGCGCAATCACACCAGCACGAGCGATTATCTTGAAGACTGACGGTAGAGAGGTGCTCGTTCTGCGCGATCGTCAGGGACTACACGTGCTACCAGGAGGCCGGCGCGAGCCGGGAGAATCATTGGAGCAGACGGTTGTGTGCGAGGTCCGCGAAGAGACGGGGTGGACGGTGCAACTCTCTGAGTTAGTCGGCTGGCTGCACTTCCATCATCTGGGTGCACCACCAGTTGGCGTTCGCTCCTCCTATCCCGACTTCTTCCAGCTCGTGTATTGGGCAACACCGGTGTCAGCCAACCCAGCCCATCTCGTGCCTGATGAGAACGAGCTCGGTAGCTTCTGGTGGAGCACGGATGATTTGCAGTCCTTGGAGCTACCTGTTGATCAACTGCAACTCATTCAGCTTGCCCGATCACGGCTATCCGCTCGCGGGCACAGCGCAACGTAAGTCGAGGAGTTCCATCAGGCTGTCATCAGCCAGCAGGCTATAGTGGAGAAGGGGTCTCGAAGGATTACGATGGCCGGGATCCCGCGACGCGAGACTGGTATCCTGCTCATCATTGCCCAGAAGACGGTGTGGGCTGCTGGTCTGGTCATCATTGCCTTCGTGCTCCTCAAGCTCCGGGCTTATGGCGCGACTGATCCCATCCACAAGATCTTTGCCGAGGAGCTATCCGAGGATCCACACGATTTCCTCGTGAATCTCCTTCTGGATCTCATTCCCCAACTGTCCCTCAACGCAGAACTCATCTTAGGCATCGCTGCTCTCTCTTATGCAGCGCTAGAACTCTTTGAGTCGTATGGTCTTTGGCGGCGCTGGACGTGGGTGGAGAGCATTATCATCGTCGAGTTTGCCGCCTTTCTTCCATACGATCTCTGGGAGCTTGTCGTTCACTTCTCTCTCCTCAAGGTCGGCACCCTGTTGCTGAACCTGCTCATCGTGGCCTACCTTGTAGTTCGCCATATTCGCCGCCGTCAACTGCGTGAGTGGCAACCCGCCGGTCAAGTCTCTATGTCTGTGGAGGAGGGCTTCGATTGATACGAACCCTCCACTGGAAGGTATGGCGTTCCCTAGTTGCTGCAACGTTGGCGGTTCCACGATCTTAAGAGGGCGACAGTACAATGCCGCCACAGACCGGCAACACCTGGCCCGTGACGTAGTCAGAGAGGTCGGATGCGAAGAACTCGACGACCTTGGCGACGTCCTCAGGCAATCCCATACGGCGGAGGGGGATATTCTTCTCCGCGGCGGCGCGAGTGACCGGGTTGTTGCGGTTGAGCTGGCCGATTGCGCGCGACGTGAGGATCAAACCCGGCGCGATACAGTTGACCGTGATACCCCAAGGTCCCACTTCGGCAGCGAGCACTCGTGTGAAATGAGCAATCCCGGCTTTGGCAACGGAATAGTGGGCGAGAGTACCATTTCCACCCGCCTTGACGCCAGCCTGTGACGAGACGTTCACGATCTTCCCGTAGCCTTGCTCCCGCATAGGACGAACAGCAGCCTGGCAACAAAGAATGGTGCTCATGAGATTGACATCAAGGATGAAGCGAAGGTTCTCCTCAGACATGACAGAAGGGGTGCTGTCGGCGGTTCCCGTGAGAGCACCTCCAGCATTGTTGACGAGAATGTCGAGACGGCCCATCTCAGCCACGACTTGCTTGATCATGGCCTCTACCTGGCTCTTCTTGCTGGCATCAGCGATGATTCCTAAAGAGCGCCGACCAAGATTCCGAATCTCATCCATCACGGTCGGCGCTGTCAGCTCCTCATTCCACTCCTTCGCCGAATCCAGGCGAATGTCATTGATGACCACGTCCGCACCGGCTCGAGCAAGCCGCAGCGCATACGCACGGCCCAAGCCCCGTCCCGCCCCCGTGACGAGTGCCACTTTGCCCTCAAGACCCACGAATCCACTCCACCTCTCATTTTTCGCTGGGTGCCCACGTGATTATCATCACCACGCGCCCTCGGAGCGCCACTGTGTCTGCAGTGCGCGTATCCGCTGGTACTCGTCATCGGTGAGGTCTCCAACATCGGCACCTATGTTACTGGCGAGTTGCTCAGCAGTACGGGCACCGGGAATCGCACAGTGAACAGCAGGGTGTCGCAACACGAAGCGGATCGCCGCCTGTGCGAGTGTCTGACCTGGTCGTTCCAGAAAGCGCAACTGCTCGACCCTGGCCAAGCGCCGTACAAGCTGTTCGCCGCGTGGTCGCCGCCACTGCTGTTCGGGAGGAATCGGTTGGTCAGGTGCAAACTTGCCGGTGAGCAATCCACGCGCCAGCGGGAGACGGACCATGATGCCGGTGTGATGCTGTAGAGCGAGTGGAAGCAGTTCGTCCTCAGCGGTCGGGTCAAGGATGTTGTATTCCACTTGGAGAAACTCGAGGCCGTGCCGTATCGCCCATACCCCGGAAGCGTGATCGCTCGTTGAGATACCACAGTGGAGTGCTTTCCCGTCCTGCTTCAACCGGTCAAAGGCGACTGCCCAATCTTGGTGCTCGAGCTGCTCTACCGTCGGGCTATGCAGCTGATACAGATCGATGGCCTCGCGACGAAGGCGCCGCAAGCTGCCTTCCACTGACTGCAGGATGCTGGCTGCCTGAAATGAGCGGTGGGGAAAGTCATCGGTCACGATAGGAACGCCCGCCTTGGTGGCAATGGTTACGGGTGAGCGCCACTGCGACGTGACGTAGCCCAGAATCTCCTCGCTACGACCCTGGTTGTAGCTCTGGCTCGTGTCGAAGAATGTCACTCCTGCTTCGAGAGCCTGGCGTGCCAGTGGGTACCAATCTTCAACCTTGGTGCCAGGATCCCCCAGACGATTGCAGCCCATCGAGACCCGAGTGACCGTCACGCCCGTCGCTCCAAATACGGTGGTCCGCACTATTCTCCACCCCCTTCAACTTCAACGGCGCTCGCATAGAGTGGACGGCCGCAAGGATTCAGCTGCTGACACTCTGCGCTACACATCGCCGGCCGTCAAGGCTTGTCGCAGCTCTGTGGAAAGGTGTTCTACAATGCCTCGGGAGAGGAATCGCATGCAATGAGAGTCGACAAACTGGAAGAAGCTGCATCCTGCTGTACACCGTCACGGCCGGAATCCCTAACGTCGCCTGGTGCAGGCACCCACAACGAGGAAAGGTGCGAGCACGCTGTGCATACCGTGCGACCGCGGCCGGGAATGGTCGCTGTTCCAGGTAGCGCCTTCTTGATGGGGACGGACGACCGTGAAGGCTTCCCAGAAGACGGGGAAGGCCCAGTCCGTCAGGTCGTAGTCAAGCCCTTCCTCATCGATGCGCGGGCCGTAACCAACGCGCAGTTTACAGAGTTCGTCGCTGCAACCGGTTACCGTACCGAGGCTGAGCGCTACGGCTGGTCTTTTGTTTTTCACCTCTTCGTGGGAGAGCGAGCGCGGCGGCAACAGGTCGGTGTAAGCGGACCTGCAAAGTGGTGGCTCGGTATCAAAGGAGCAAGCTGGCGCCGTCCTGAGGGCCCTGGATCGACCCTACGTGGCCGAGAGAACCATCCGGTCATTCACGTATCGTGGAATGATGCACAGGCGTATTGCCGCTGGGCAGGCACTCGATTGCCCACAGAGGCAGAGTGGGAGTTTGCCGCACGAGGCGGACTAGAGCAAGAGCGCTTCGCTTGGGGCAACGAGCTGGAACCTGATGGTCAGCACGTCTGCAACGTCTGGCAAGGCCGGTTTCCAGATCTCAACACCGCCGAGGATGGCTATGCCGGCACGGCTCCTGCTGGTGCGTTTGCACCGAATGGATACGGCCTCTACAACGTGTGCGGGAACGTGTGGGAGTGGTGCAATGATTGGTTCAGCGCCACGTTCCATCTGACAGGGCCGCGAGACGACCCCCAGGGACCTCCATCTGGACAGTCGAAGGTGGTTCGCGGAGGATCCTATCTGTGTCACCGCTCCTACTGTAATCGCTATCGTGTTGCGGCGCGGAGTGCGAACACGCCGGACAGCTCTACTGGTAATCTCGGCTTTCGCACAGTTCGCGATCTGGTGTAGTGCAAGCTCACCGCGCAGAAGGGACGTACGGCCGTGACATTAGGAGCCTATCCTCTCTCCGATGCTGAGTGCATCCCGACTCCTGCCGTTGTGGTATTCCGTCATTACCTTGAAGCCAATCTTCGCCAGACCATCGAGTTGGCTGGAGGGCCAGAGCGGCTCCGTCCCCACTGCAAGACGCACAAGACACGGGAGATCGTCAGGCGCTGGATCGAGCTTGGCGTCACTGTACACAAGTGTGCAACGCTGCGTGAGGCGGCGATGTGCCTTGAAGCGGGGGCGCGTGACGTCCTTGTGGCCTATCAGCTTACCGGGCCTCTTGTCGACCAGTTCGCGCAACTGGCGCAGACCCACCAAGAGGTGCGGCTTGCCGCTCTCGTGGATACTCCAGCGATAGTCCAGGCGCTCGACCAGGCGGCAGCGAAGCACGGTGTCACCCTTGGTGCAATGGTTGACTTGGATGTCGGACTTCATCGCACGGGCGTGGCCCCAGAAGAGGCTCTATCGCTCTGTGAACAGGTTCAGCGTGCACCCCACCTCCGGTTTGCCGGCCTACACAACTACGATGCAAATAATCGTTCACCGGACGTGGGAGAGAGGGCACGTGCCGTTGCGGTGACGGTGGAGCGCATTGACACGCTACGCAAGCACCTGGATGAAGCCGGCATCTCCGTTACAGAGGTTGTCAGTGGGGGATCGGCCACGGCACACCTCTACGCTCGCCTCGGTGCACCATATCGTGGCTCGCCCGGCACCACGGTGTTCTGGGATCACGGCTACGCCGTGCGCATTCCGGATCTCGATCCGCTCTTCGTTCCCGCTGCGCTCCTCCTGAGTAGAGTCATCAGCAGACCTGGTGTAGATTATGTCACTCTTGATGCAGGAAACAAGGCCATTGCGGCCGATCCCCCAGTTGGACAGCGTGGCCTGATCCTGGGCCTCGAAGACGCTATGACCTCGGTGCACAATGAAGAGCATTGGAGCCTGCGCTCAGCCTGGGCCAGCCGCTTTATGGTTGGAGATACGGTGTTGATCGTGCCTGAGCACGTCTGTCCGTGTTCAAATCTGCATCCAGTGCTGTATGTCATCGGCCCCGATGGAGCACTGCAAGAGCGCTGGGAGGTGGCTGCGCGGCAGCGGGCGCTTGTGTTGTAGGGGGCATCAACCGTCTTCGCAGCGGCGTGTTCTGGGTCAGCGACTGTCATTGGTGTGGATCACTATCTTACCAAACTGCAGCCCGGTGTCGAGGCGGTGCAGGGCGGATCCGATGTCTTCGAGTGCGAAGGAGGTGTCCACCTCCGGGCGAATCTGGTGTGCTCCCACGAGGCCAAGCAGTTGCTCAAAATCCTCGGGTGAACCCATAGTCGAGCCAAGGACGTCGAGTTGCTTCCAGAAGATGCGGCGCGCGGTGAGCGAGGGTACATTCCCGAGCGTTGCGCCGTAGAGAACGACCCGCCCGCCGGGACGGACCAGATCGATCGCAGCCTCAAGCGATGCTCCACCCGTCCCGTCAAGCACGACATCGGGTCCACTGCCGCCAGACCACTCACGGAGCTTGTGAACCCAGTCATCGGATCGGTAACTGACAGCCTCGACAGCCCCCAGTTGGCGGGCGCGCTCAAGTTTGAAATCGTGACCAGACGTCACAGCTACGGTAGCGCCAGCGACTATGGAAAGTTGCAGTGCTGCAGCTGCGACTCCGCCACCCACCCCGGTGATGACGAGCTGCTCCCCGGCCTTCAAGCGAGCACGCGTGAAGAGGGCGCGATAGGCCGTCAGACCAGCCAAGGGAAGGGCTGCAGCTTCCTCGCTCGTGAGATGCTCTGGCACCGGGTAGACGTTCTTCTGAGGAATGCACACGGCTTCAGCAAACGTGCCATCGTCTGGCACCCCGAGAATGCGAAAGTGGGGTCCAGGAAGGCGCGCATCATCCCCCCACTCCAGTGCAGGATTGATGATCACCTTCTGCCCGATGTGCTCGGAGCTGACTCCCCCGCCAACGATGTCGACAATCCCCACTCCGTCTGCACCCAGAATCACTGGGAAGCGCAGTTCGCCATACTGGCCCCGGCAGATGAACACATCACGGTGGTTGAGGGCGGCGGCTTCAATGCGCACACGAACCTGACCAGCTTGCGGTCGTGGCATCTCTGTTTCGCTGACTGTAAGCTTCTCGGGAAGGGTAAGGCGGTGGAGAATGGCCGCTTTCACGTGATAGTCTTCCTTTCCACGCCTTCCATTACCATTCACGATACACCATAACTAACTCAAGATACCGAGGGCTTGGTCCGAAGCTTGCAGCGCTTTGAGAGAATCCAGGAACACTGTTGTCGTGAAGAGAAAGTAGATTGCCATAGGCCTGTCGCGCACGGTGATGCTTCTCCGCTTTGGTATCCTTCTTCTTCTCCTGTCGGGGTGCGCTGCTCCTACATCCGCGGGAGGATCCAGCGTCACGAGCAGTCAGCACACCCTCACGACCTCGCTGGCATCCCCAGCCGCGACCGGCACCAAGACACCGACAGCGCAGGTCACCACGTCGACGTCCACAATGTCCACGGAGGTACAGGCAGCAGTGCACACGAGCATTGTCGCCGTATCGTCACTGGCATCTGCTCCACCGATGATAACGCCGTCGCCAGTGCAGTCAACGTCAGCCGAAGCATTCGCCCCACCGAGTTACTGGATGACCTATCACGGTAGCAATGCCCGTCTCGGTGCCGCGCTGACTGACCTGCACGTCACGTCGATCAACAAGCTGTGGCAATCACAGCAATTAGGTGGCGATGTGTATGCGGAACCACTCTCCGATGGCGAGAGTGTCTACGTTGTGACTGAGCAGAATCAGGTCTATTCTCTCAGACTGAGCACAGGCGCCGTACAATGGGTGACATCGCTAGGCAATCCCGAGCCACGCAGTCAGCTTCCGTGTGGCAACATCAGCCCGCTCGGCATCACAAGCACACCCGTCATCGATGCGGCAACGCACGAGATTTTCGTTGTGGCTGAGATGTCGGGCGCTACTCACGAGCTCTTTGCCCTGGATTCCGCGACAGGAAGAGTGCTCCATCGCACTAACATTGACCCGCCGGGAGCGGAGCCGCGCTATCTGCAGCAACGTGCTGCGTTGTCGCTTGGAGTAGAAGCCATCTATGTCGCTTTCGGCGGACTGGATGGAGATTGTGGTCCTTACCACGGTTACGTCGCGTCGATCTCTCCTGCGAGTTTCCAAGTAGAGCACTGGTATCAGGTCCCGACGCAGCGGGAGGGGGCAATATGGGCTCCGTCCGGCCCCGCAATCGACGGGGCCGGCAACGTGTTCGTCACGACTGGCAATGGCAGCTCGATCTCAGTCTTCGACTACGGGAATACGGTGATAAAGCTATCGCCTGCGCTCACCGTTCTCGATTGGTTTGCGCCAGCGAATTGGGCCTTGTTCAACCGCCGGGACCTTGACCTCGGCTCAGTCGGGCCGGCATTGCTTTCCAGCCGGCTGCTCTTTCAAGTCGGTAAGGCGGGCATCGGGTATCTCCTCGATCCCGCGCATCTCGGTCATCTCGGTGGCGCACTGTATGAAGCTGAGGTCTGTCCTGGTGCGCTCATGGCCTTCGGTGGTGTGGCCTATGCTGACTCGAGGCTGTTCGTCCCGTGTCAGAGTGGACTCGTCGCTCTCGAAGTGCACGCCAAGAGTTCCAGCTTTACGACGACGTGGACAGCCGGAGGCTTGTTCGCAGAGTCCCCTATCGTGACTGGCGATGTCGTCTGGACCGTCGATCGCACGCACCACCAGTTGCACGGATTCGCTGCCGCAACGGGCCGGCAGCGGTTCAGTGTTGACCTCCCGATGCAGGATCTTCCTCACTTCATCACGCCCTCTGTTGCCGGTCGCACGCTACTCCTAGCTGCGGGTCGAACCATCTACGCCTGGACCATCGATGCAACCCCTACTTCTCGGTGAATGAAGCGATAGAGTTCTGTAAGAGCAGTCAACCGGATTTGGGTGAGACGATTGGCACGTCCGCTCGTAGAAGGCGTAGCAAACGCTGGCACGTCCGTAAACGTCAAGCCGGTATCGCCGTAGCGCGGCAATTTCACTTGGCAGGCCTGTTCGCAGGCCACTCGACCCACGAAACAGAGCGTGTGTGGCCGCCAGTGCTCCACCAGCGCACGGAGCCGCTCACGACCGGTTGCGAAATCCACCGGCCTAAGCTCACTGGCTGACCTGGTTGCTCGTGTCACAATGTTGGTCAAGCCCAAGCCCCACAGTAGCGTGTCGTCATCTTCGCTCGGCGCCAGTAGTCGGGGAGTGAAACCCGCGGCGTAGAGCGTCTGCCAGAAGCGGTTCGAAGGGTGGGCGAAGTGATGCCCTACTTCTGCAGAATAGATGCTGGGGTTGATGTCAATGAACAGCACCTTCAACTGCGGCGCAATGATGTCAGAAAGCAGTGGAGACCGTGGCTCCTGCGCATCTTTGGATGAAAAGTAGCTTGTCATCGAGGTCTACATCCCTTTGTCCCTGCGCTGTCGACTAAGATAGCGGTATTGGCGATCAATCCTCTTGAGGAGCAGGCCATGGCAATTTCCACGAGCGTCAGTTACAGCTTCACAGTTCGCTGCGCAATTTCCAACCGACCTGGGATGCTCGGACGCCTCCTCTCTGCCATTGGTGATGTAGGAGGCGATATCGGTGCGATCGACATCGTTCGGGCCGACCGCAACGTCCTCACAAGAGACATTAC
>JAMCTA010000173.1 GCA_023381895.1 Chloroflexota bacterium | reverse complement strand
TGCCATCACCGTTGTCATAGACGGTGACGTTGCACGGGAGCAACAACCCGACGCCAAAATCGCTCTGGAGCGCCCGATGCGCCAGACGCGGGTTGCAGGCACCGAGAATGACGTACTGCTGGAAGTCAAGCCCCAGCTTCTGCTTGATGGTGTCTTGGACATCGATCTCCGTAATAACGCCAAACCCCTCGGTCTTGAGCGCTGCTTTCGCCCGGGCGACCGCCTCTGTGTAGGGCGCAGCAATCACAGCACTGAAGCTGTAGTCACGTTGTGGCAGTGGACGGGTCATAGAGAGAGCTACTCCTGTTCTATTTCTATCTCGTTCTGTCGCACATCACAGCGACGAGTCGCTGGAGAGGCTTGGGAAGCGCGTATCGAGCAACCCTCGCACTAGTAGTATGCCTCTCCTGAGTCAAGACGAGGGTTCAAGCATGGTCAAGATGTGATCAAGAAGCCGTGCTCAGCTCGTTGCACGCTCGGTGGCCGCAGTGAAGCGGTAGCCCACGCCCCGGACGGTCTGGACGTAGTGGGGCTGTGCCGCGTCCTCTTCCAGCTTCTTCCGCAGGTTCGCGATGTGAACGTCCACGATGTGGTCATCGTAGGCTTCTTCTCCCCACACCCGCTCGAGAAGCTGTAGACGGGTGAAGACGCGCCCGGGCTGCGAGGCAAGCGCAATGAGGAGTGCGAACTCCTTCGTTGTCAACGCGACCGCCTCGCCCCGCTTGGTTACCTGATGTTGCTCCTCGTCGATGACGAGCTCTCCGAACTCGCGAACCGCGACTGCTGCCGTAGCGGTACCGGTCAAGGAGCGTGGCCGGCGCAGAAGGGCCTTCACCCGAGCCACCAGCTCCCGCGGGCTGAATGGCTTGGTGAGATAGTCGTCAGCGCCGACAGCGAGACCGACGAGCTTATCGATCTCCTCTGAGCGGGCCGTGAGCATGAGCACGTACGTGTCAGAAAACTGCCGTAATTGGCGGCAGACCTCGATACCATCGAATCCGGGAAGCATCACGTCGAGAATGACGACAGCCGGATGGTGGTGCCGCGCCTGGTCCACGGCTGAGGGACCGTCTACCGCAACCAGTACCTCGAATCCTTCACGCTCGAGATAGGTGCGGACGAGGTCACGCAGCGGTTGCTCATCATCAACGACCAGTGCAGTAACCACGATTATCCTCCAGGCGCAAGTGTACGCTGTGGCCCGCGGTATGCGGAACAATGAAGAGGGGTGATGAGAGCCTTCCAGCTAGACGCGTCTTGCGGGTATAAGAAACGGGGTATCTGGCGGACAGGCAGGTCTTGCGTGTGTCAGAGGAGGCTAGGGCGGCCCGTTGGCTTCGCTTGGTGGACCTATACGTGACCCTTCGCGTGCCCACTCGAGTCGCTCCTCACTAGCCGTCCGGCCTGTCTCGACGGCGCGGATGAGGAGACGCTCGACCTGGCTCCTGCGGACACGCTGCTCAAGTGTCTCTGGATACCAGGAGGCGAGCAGCTTCTCACGCAGCTCTGCAACGATGGAGTGGTACCGAGGATCAGTTGCAAGATCGTGAAACTCGCGCGGGTCGGCCTCGAGATCATACAGCTCCGGCGTATCACCGAGGCTGTAGTTCAGCTTGTACCGGCCTTGCCGCCACATCGCCATCGGCCGCGCAACTCCGTGTGCGAGGTACTCTGCGAAGACGTGATCTGGTCCGGAGGAGCTGTCGCCACGTGCCAGCGCCAGCAGCGAGATACCGTCGAGTGGGGTGGGCGGCCGTGTACCCGTTGCAGCGACGAGCGTTGCTGTCACGTCGACGAGGGAGACGGGCTTGGCTATCCGCCGTCCCGCTGGCAGGACCTGCGGCCAGCGCATGAGCAAAGGAACACGTGCGGCGAACTCGTAGAAGTTCGATTTGCGCCACATTCCGTGTTCTCCAGCCATTTCACCGTGATCACTCACGTAGATCACAAGGGTATTGCTGGCCTGGTCGCTGGTTTCGAGTGCCTGTAGAATTCTGCCGATCCAATGATCTACGTACGTGATGAGCGCGTAGTAGGCGGCGCGACCGCGGCGCGTGAGCTCCTCACCAAAGTCTACGAATCCGAACATTGAGCGGATACGCTGGTAGACGGGGTGCTGCCGTTCCAGGTGACCGGCCGGTAGATGTGGCATGTCTATGGCGTCTGGCGGATAGAGGTGCCAGAATTCCTCCGGAACGATCAGGGGGAAATGAGGGGCAATGAAGGAAGCACAGAGCGCCCAAGGTCGGGCCTTACGCTCTGGCGCTTCGATGAACCGGATTGCTGCCTGGCCCACGCTGTCGTCAACATCGAGCTCTACCGTGTGGCCAGGTCCGGAGCGTTCGAGGATCGGCCAGGGATTTGATGCTGGCGGCGTTCCATCTTCCCAGTTGAAGATCGGATGGAAGTGGTTGCCGTGAAGGTCTTCAGCTAGCTGCGTGCGAAACCCGTGGAGCTTGTCTGGGCCGACAAAGTGTTGCTTGCCGCTTAGCACGGTGTCGTAGCCAGCTGATCGCAAGAGATGGGGCCAGGTCACTGCATCGGAGCGGAGCGGGACAGCGTTGTCCCATACTTCGATGTTGTGCACGTAGCGACCGGTGAGAAAGGACATGCGTGAGGGAACGCAGAGAGGGCTGTTGCAGTAGGCATTCTCGAATGTGACGCCAGCGCGAGCGAGTTTGTCGAGATTCGGTGTGCGGACGGTGGGGTGGCCATATGGACCGCTAAACTGCGGGGCGTGCTCATCCGCCATGAGGAGCAGCACGTTTCGTGGATGAGAAGTGGTCTCCGTGGTCTCCATGGTTGCCTCCTCTCTGTGGCGAGGAGATCGTAGCGTACCGGAGCGTCACAAGTATCCAGGAGGTGGGTAGGACCGCAGCAGTGGCATCTGCTCATGGCAGCCTCACTCGTGACCCTGGTGCCTATTCTGGTGATCTTCTTCGTGGGGCAGCACTACTTTATCCAGGGTGTGGTGTTTTCCGGGATCAAGGGATAGCCATCAAGATTGCTCTGCCAGTTGGAACGGCGTGCCAGCACCGCGTGCTCCACCTACAGCACTGGTTCGCGCTGGCCGGAGGCGGCTGAACGGATACCCGCATCGAGGATCGCCATTGCTTGCAGATTGAACTGTGGATCGAGAGTCTCGTGCAGTGGCTCTCCCGTCACGACGTGACGCAAGAACTCTTCACCCAAAGAACTCCGCTCAGCTGGCAGTGGATCACCAGAGAATGTCTCGACCGGTTGTCCCCGGCCACGCAGGAGACGGACGGACTGTTCCTGGCCTGCCGAGCGCTCGACAACCAGCGTGCCGGTTTCGCCATAGACGATGGGGCCGGTGGGGATGCCGTGGTCCTGCGTCGTCCAAGTAGCTTCGAGGAGGGCAATGGCGTTGGGGAAGCGGACACTGATGATGGCGTTATCGTCAGCGTCGCCATACGGGCTGTTGAGATTGACACGCAGGCCGCAAGCATCCAACGCGGGCACCCCAATGAACCAGCGAGAAAGGCAAGCGCCATAGCAGCAGTAGTCGAGCAGCGCACCACCGCCCGTGCCGGCCTGATGCCACCATGTCGCACCTTTCTCCTCCGGCGTCATTCCGACTGCTGCGCCATCGACCCCGGGATGGGTTGAGCCGTGAGACAGCGGCCCCATGGATCCACCGCGCCACTTCACCTCGAGTACGCGCCCGATGGCTCCTTCATCGACCAACCGCTTCGCTGCACGTACCGCTGGTGACCACGTTGTTGGCCAGTTGACCGCGAGGCGAACACCGGCTTGCTGACTCGCAGCGACCATTCGCTGTGCTTCGGGAAGCGATGCAGCCATGGGCTTCTCTGTAACCATGTGGGCCCCGTGCGCTGCGATGGCTTCTGCTACCTCCCCGTGACGAGCATTCTCCGAGCAGAACAACACAACGTCGAAGTGCTCGTGCTTGAGCATCTCGTGATAATCTTCGTAGACCTTGGGAATACCGACATCCTTGTGCGCATGCTCGATATTCCAGGCCCGAGTAAAGCGCGCCTTTACACGCTCAGGAACTGGCGGAATGGTATCCGCGCAGGCGACCCACTCGACTGCAGGCTGCTCACCGAAAGTACGCATGAGCTCGTTGACGTGCATGTGGGCGAAGCCGATGACACCCAGCCGAAAGCTGCGGAACATGCTCTGGCGCTCCTTACGTATTCTCCACGAGAACCGGCCTGTTGCCGGTCACACCAGGGATGGTAGAAGCGAAGGCGCTACTCGTCAATCCGGACGATCGGCTCTGCTGGTGAGGTCTGGCATTTTGCTGGAGGCTTGCGGTTCTGCTTGGTAGTGGCAAGGCGATCAGCTGCCGCGGTGTACCACTGAAGGGTGTACTTTCCCGCGGAAAAGACGGTAGGTGAAGGTGAAGTAGGTGATGGCGAGAACGATGCCAGCAGTCCACCAGACGAGCCCGATGCTGAGGCCATAGGTGGACGCTGCGGTGTTCGTTACCGTGAGGCTGCGTGCTGGATTCACCGCGGGGAGAACATCGGGGTAGAGCACAGCAGCAGTCGAGGCAAGCATCGCACCGATGAAAAGGCAAGAGAACAAGAATGCTGCCGACTCCTTGGCACGTTGGGCTGACCACATAGTCCCGAACAGGCCAATCAGCGCAGCCAGTGGCAGGGCAGTGATCCACGGACGGAGAACGAAGCTGTGGAGCAGCGACGAGCGCAGGAGGAAAGTGGCAGCGGTGCTCACGATCAACAGCACAACCAACACAGCCCACCAGCGCTTGAGACTGCGCAGGAGCCGCTGCTGCAGCGCTCCTACCGTCTTCATGACCAGGTATGCCGCACCGTGGACGGTCAACGCCGCGACGGCAAGGAGCCCGATGAGTGCGGTATACCAATCGATCACTCCGGGGTCCTTGCCCAGCGGGCCGAAGGTTGTCCACAGCGGCTCAAAGAATGTGCCCGAGTTGTTGATGGCGACACCGCGGACGACGTTGGCAAGTGCGATGCCGAACACGAAGGCGAGAAGTGTGCTACCGAGGGCGAAACAGCCGTCCCAGAATGATGACCACACGGGGCTCGGCAGAGTGGAGCGAAGCTCGATCGCGATACCACGGAGCATAAGGAGCCACAACACCAGGAAGAGTGGCAAGTAGAACCCACTGAACGCGCGAGCATAGAGAACGGGGAAGCTGAAGAAGAGCGTCCCCCCTGCTGCAATGAGCCAGACTTCGTTGCCATCCCACACAGGGCCGATCGCTCGCAGCACAGTGCGGCGCTCAGCGTCGTTCTTTGCGGTGCCGAGGTGAAGAACGCCTGCGCCTAGGTCGAAACCGTCGAGCACGACGTAGGTAGTCAGCATGAGAGCGATGAGAATGAACCATAGCGTTGGCATCGATCTGCTCCCTAGTAAGCGCTCAGGCCTTCGGCCATCTCGGAAGTAGGTTCTGCCTCGGTATGCGGTCCCTTGAGAGCCTCAACGACCACGAGAATGACGTAGAGCAATCCTAAGATGAGGTAGAGCCCGGCGAAGCCGATGAGGGTGAAGAGCACGTTCCCCGATGAGACGTTGTTGGAGCTGCCTTTCAGTGTTGGCATGATCCCGTAGACGATCCAGGGCTGGCGTCCCAGCTCAGCAGTAAGCCAGCCTGCTGTATTTGAAATGTAAGGAAATGGGCTGGCGAGCAGCAAGACCCAGAGCATAGGGCGGAACGAGAAGAGGCGCCGGCGCCAGAGTAGAAAAGCAGCAATGACAGTGATAGCGACGAAGAAGGTGCCCAGTCCAACCATGATGTGATAGCTGTAGTACACCAATGGCACGTTATCAGGCCACTGACTCTTCGGGAAAGCGTCGAGCCCTTGCACGGTTGCATTCCAGGCACGATAGGTGAGTAGTCCCAGCACCTGCGGAATTTCAATTGGGTTGTCGAGCGTTTGACGGCGCATATCTGGCTGGCCCAGAATGGCGATGCTTGCACCCCGCTCGGTGTGGAAGAGACCTTCCATTGTTGCGAGCTTGGTAGGTTGGTTGAACGTCACTTGACGGCCCTCGAGATCACCACTGGGAAAGAGCTGGCAGATGCTCGCAATGGCACCGACGACGACGCCGATGGTGATGAATATCCGCCCGTAGTCGATCTTTTGCCCTGCTAGCAGGTAGTAGGCCCCGACACCCGCCATGACAAACGAGGCCGTGATGACGCTCCCGCCCATGGTGTGGAGATACTCAGGGATGATCCAGGGGTTGAACAGTACACTCCAGAAGTTGGACAGCTGGAAGAGGCCGTTGGGTAGGCGCGTGTAGCCCACAGGGTGCTGCATCCAGGCATTCGTCGCAATGATGAACCCTCCTGATGCCCAGGTGCCAACCCAGACCAGTACCGCAGAGAGCCAATGCATCTTTGGAGAAAAGCTGCGCTCGCCAAACAGGAAGATGCCAAGGAACGCGGACTCAAGGAAGAACGCGAAGGTCCCCTCCATTGCTAGCGTTTGGGCGATGATCGACCCGGTGGCCTCAGAAAAGCGCGACCAGTTAGTACCGAACTGGAACTCCATGGGAATGCCGGTAACGACACCAGCTACAAAGGTCACTGCGAAGATGCGTGCCCAAAATCGGGCTGCAATGTTGTAGCGCTCATCCCTCCGGTGCAGATACAGGGTCTTGAGAATGACGAGGAGCAGTGCGAGCCCCATAGTCAACTGCGGAAAGAGATAGTGGTACGTCAGTGTGAAGGCAAACTGAAGGCGGGACAGGAGGGTAGATTCATCCATGCGGCGCGCCCCTCTCCATATCCATCCCCATGTCTATCGTGAGATTATGGGACATCACAGCTGAACGGCAGCACTACTTACTGTACAAATAGTCTAGCCTGCTGGAGGTGAGTAGTCCCGAAAGCTATGAAGTAGCGCTAAGGAATAGATCACGCTGGAGAGCGCACAACCTTGCAAAGGGTCCGCCCAAGCACTCAAGCTGTTCGGGATGGCCACTTTCTTGAAGATAACCGCGGTCGAACACCAGTGCCGTGTCACACATTCGGGCCACTCGTATATCGTGTGTCATGACGATGACCGTCCTACCTGCCAGAGACAGCCGGAGAGTGGCGATGAGCTGAGCCGCAGTGACAGGATCGAGGTGCGCAGTCACCTCGTCGAGCACGATAAGCGGTGCATCACGAAGCAGCACGCGGGCCACGGCGAGCCGCTGGCGCTCTCCGCCTGACAGAAGGATTCCCCGCTCGCCGATCCAGCTGTCGAGGCCCTGAGGAAGGCGCCGCACAAACGTCAAGAGCTGGGCCGCGGCGAGGACCTCTAGAAGCTCTTCGGTGTGCGCTTGGGGCGCGGCGACAAGGAGATTCTCTCGTAGTGTCGTCTCGAAGAGATGCGGCTCCTGTTCAACGTAGGCGACGGATTGCCGAAGCTGAGAGAGGTCGAGATCGGGGAGAGGAATGCCGCTCCAAGTGAGCTGGCCCTCCTCAGGATCCCAGTAGCGGGCAAGGAGCCTACCGAGTGTGCTCTTTCCCGAACCGTTCGCCCCGACGATAGCTGTCCACTCACCTATTGGGAGCACTGTGGAGACATCACGGAGCGCCCACTGGGCGTCGCTGGAATAGCGGAAGCTGACGTGTTCCAGCTGGAGGAACGAGAGCGTAGGGACTGCACGGGGAGTAGCTGCGTTGGTGACGGCGGGCTGAAGAGAGGCGATCCCGGACAAGCGCTGCGTCGCGGCGCTCACTCGCCCGAACTGCTTTACGGCTTCGGGCACAGGGAGCCAGAGCTCCGTGAGCCCAACGATACTGAGTGTGACGCCCACGAGTGTTGGTCCACTCAACGATCCTGCGGCAACGCTCGGCGCGAGCACTGCAACCCCTGCTACGACGCTCAACACCCCAGCGAGCTCATGGACGGCGATGGCCAGTGAGCTACTGATGTCGAGTGTGTGCTGTGCTGTTGCCAGGCTATCGATGCTACGTCCAATGTGCTCGAAGAATGCTTCCCGTCGTTTGCTCAGCAAGACGTCAGGCAACACTTGGAGTAGCTGCAACGTCTCTGTGTTCACCCTGCCGCGTGCTTCCAGTTCTCGCTGTGCCGCACGACGCTGAAGGCGCAGAAGAATGGCTGGCGTGAGGAAAGCGGGGAGGATAAGGCCTAGGAACAACACGACAGTCAGTCCTGGTGCGAGAGACCAGCCGAGCAGCAGACTCAGAGCGCTGCCAATGGCCGCCGTAACCAGAGGAAGGAGGACACGAAGGTAACCATTCTCGAGCTCTCCGGAATCAGCGAGTACACCTGTGAGAAGATCGCCGTGCCGGAGGTGCATAAGACGAGCAGGCGTGAGGGGAATGAGCGTCTCAAACAACCAGACGCGTAGCGCTGTAATCCGGTGGAGCACGAAACGATGAGCGGTAAGTCGAGACATATAGCGAGACGTTGCCCGCACCAGGCCAGCAACGCGGACTGCATAGATTGGAAGAGCCAGGGCAGCCAGTGGTGGATGCAGAGCAGCGGCGGCGATGAGGTATCCAGCAACGGCCAGCAGGGCGACATTGCTCGCCACCGTGACGAGATTGAGGAGAACAGCGGCAACCGCCGGAAGTGCGTCTTCTTTTGACCAGAGAGGGAGCGGCGGCCGGGCTAGGGGACCGGGGCGCATGCGGTCTCCCAAAGGCTTTGATAGAGTGGTTCGAGCTTGAGCAGGTCGGCGTGACGACCCACAGCCGCAACCCGTCCCTCATGGAGAACAATGACTAGGTCGGCGGAGGCGAGCGTTGAAAGGCGGTGGGCAACGACGATTACCAGCCGATTCACCCGCAGTGACTCAATTACACGCTGAAGGTCAAGCTCACTCTCCAGATCAAGCGACGCCGTAGGCTCGTCGAGCAACACGACCGGGCTTCCTCTGAGGAGCGCGCGGGCAACAGCCACTCGGCGGATCTCTCCACCACTGAGTCGGGCGTGACCATCACCTAACAGGGTGTCCCAGCCGCGAGGGAGGCGGTTGGCAATGGTGTCAATGTGGAGCTGCGACGCGACGACTGCGAGCCTGGCTTGTGCGCCATCACCAGCCGTGACGGTGAGATTTTCGTGAAGCGATCCTTCGATGAGCTGTGGGTTCTGGGGGACAAAGGCGATATGCTTTTGCCACTCCGTCCGGTCCAGGCAAGTGAGCAGATCACCGCCCACACGTATCTCTCCTCCAGTTGGCTCGATGAAAGCGCAGAGAAGGCTGAGCAGCGTGCTCTTACCAGCACCACTGGGTCCCACAACTGCGATGAGTGAAGGGCCGGGCAGCTCAAGTGTCACGTCAGCAAGCGCGGGGGTGGCTCTGTTGGGAAACTGCACTGTGACGTGCTCGAGAGTGATCGGAAAGGGCTGGGTTGGCACCGGCGCTCCTGCGGCGTGAGTGAGCCTAGGTGGGGACGCCAGGACTCCGGCAAGATCGGATGCAGCGGCCGTTCCTTCGAGCGCGGCGTGACGCTGTGCGCCAAGCTCACGAAGGGGGCGGTAAAACTCTGGAGTGAGAAGCAGCAAGAATAAGGCCCGCTGAAACCCGATCCCTCCATTGAGAAGTCTGCTGCCGAGGCTCACAGCCACGAGCCCTATGCTGACTGCGATCATGAACTCGAGCACAAGGCTTGACAGAAACGCAAGCTGCAGAATTGAGAGAGTCGAGCTGCTGTAGCCCTCTCCGAGGGTCTGCAGCAGCTTCGCTTCCGCCTGCTCGCGCCCGAAGAGTAGCAGCGTCGGCAGGCCACGTAAGCCGTCTAGTAGCTGCGCACCGAGACGAGCGAGATGCTCCCACTGATGTTGAACACGGCGCTCGGTCGACCGGCCTATGAGCACCATGAGCAGTGGCAAGACTGGTGCCGTAACACCGAGAATGATCGCGGTGGTGATATCTCGACTAAGCGCAGCAGCAGCGATGATGAGCGGGGTGCAGATAACGATGGCCTGCTGGGGGAGATAGAGACGAATAAAGGCGTCGAGCCGCTCGATGCCGTCTCCTATGAGATTAACGAAGTCGCTGCTTCCACGCTCGTGCAAGAGGGTAATTCCACCTGTGCCAAGTGTGTGCACGAAACGGCGGCGAAGAACCGCTTTGCCGTGAATGGTGATGACGTCGGCCCCTACGCGGCGTGTGGTGGCTGCAACAATGCGCAGTGCTCCGCTGCCAGCGGCGAAGAGCAAGGTGACTGTCACTCGGCTTAGCGGCGCGTGGTGGAGGAATACCAAAGCAATGGCTGAGGAAACGAACCACATCTGAGCTACCATTGCTGCCACTTCGACAGTGGCGGTGAGGACAGCAAGCACCCGTAAGCGGCGGATCAGTGGTGTGGCGAAGAGACTCACCGGTGCGACGCTCATCGGAGAAGGTGTTCGCCGGCGCTAGACGGATCAGTTGGTCGCCCGGGTTCACTCCGGAGCTTGCCCTCGCTCCAACCTGATCCGGCCTGTGATCGCTGGGATACACGCAATAGGGCCGGCTGCAGTAGCATGCAACGGGTCTGCGGCGTGCTGCGAGCGCAGACAAGGGGGCGAGTATGCCGAAGATGGATAGTTCTGCGTACGTGTTGCGTGTCTACCGTGTGGGTCTTACGCGCCAGCTCCGAGCAGAAGTGGTCTCCGATGGACGTGTGCTGGCTCGAGCGGCCATCTCTGGAGAGGGCCCTCCAGAGGAAGCGATTGCGCTGGCCCGGAAGTGGGCGGAAAACTTGGGCTATCCGACACTTGAGCCCCAGGCTCGGAAGTCGCGTGTAGAGCAGTTGCGGACGCACTGGATGATGGGGCGTACAGAGGAGAAGTAGGAGACTCCTGTGCGAGGTCAAGAGGGCCGAAAGCCGGCAGCGATAGTACCACTTGCTCCGTATGTCGCGCCCGTCGGGAAGACAGGAGCCCAGGGCGTGGTCACGACGATGGTCGCAAGCATGAGGTGCTGCGTGAGAACGCTGTCCCCGCAGCCGTCCGTTTCCTCGAGATCTCAGAACGGCGCCTCCTCTGCAGCCGTCACACGAAAGAGCACGCCGGCTGCTGCCCGATAGATTACGTCTTGCAGGAATGCAGCGTCCTCCGCTCTCAACTCACTGACGTGCAAGTCGCAGAGTTCAGAAAAACAGCTGACGTATCCCTGCCCCGCATCTTCGTGAGTGCTGACCTTGGTGACGTCGAGCAGCCGCACTGCCGCAATGACGTGGGTTGAGCCGTGCGTGTCACATGCGAGGAGCCGCTCGCTTGTGATGACCACCGTGTTAAGTGGTGGGCTTTGGATAGCTGGGCGGACGGTGATCAGCCCTGAGAACACGCCTAAAATATCCTCATAGGCATGGAGCGAGCCAGCAACGAACGCAGGAAGGTGTGCTTCGATGCGCGGGTGAAGTAGCTCCACGCCCTGCCTCCGGGTTGGCCAACACTCCGTTGGCATCTCTCAGCATTCTACGACCTGAGGACGAGGTCTCGCTGATGCTAGAGGCGAGTTGCCCTTCTGGTCGACTCACGGCGCAGCAGAAACGCCCCGTCTGGCAGCCTCCAGATGCTCCGATCAGCACGCTCAGGGCTGGGTGGAGCATCCTGGAAACGGAAAGTTGCATCGACATAGACGTAGAAGTGCCGCAAGCTAAGCTACTGGGCTGAAGGGCGCGTATGCTCGCAGCACTGCTTTCCCACCGCCATGTATTTGGAGTAAGGAAAACACGGCGATGAAGCGCCAGGTGTTGACGTGAGACTTGGAAGTACGGTAGCGTAGGATAATGGCCGAACCGTGGGTACGCGGGCGGGGGAACCATTGAGTTGGGGTGAATCTGCGCGTGACGCAGTAGGGTGATCTCAGCACCCGAATCCGACAGCTAACCTCGTAGGCTTTCGTGAGAGCTTGGCGGAGCCTCGCTGTGTCGAGGCGCGCTAGCTCTCTTTTTTTGGGGGTGGCCGAGATTACGTTCTCGACCACGAAGGAGGGCCGATCAGTGGCAGTAGCAACCGAGCGACGGGATGGAGCTGCTACCATCTCGACGGGGCGTAACGAGCGGCGCGTGTGGCAGCTCTTGGGGGAGCGAGAGCAGCTGCGGTTGCAGAGCGACGTCGATCAGGCTGACCGCTTTGGCCAGCGCTGGCTGCTGGTGACGGACCGGCGCGTGCTCGTGTTTACGCAGGATCCGGATGTCGCGCCACAGCCAGCAACGGCGTTCTCGTTCGATGAGATCAAGGACGCCGACACGGAGATCGAAGTGAGCGCTGGCGGTTTGGTGCTTACCCTGGCGCACGACCGAGTCGAGGTGATACGCTTTTCGCGTACTCTGGCGGCGCACTTCGCTGATGCTGCCCGCGTCATTCGTTCGCTGGCAGAGGGCGTGCCGGCCCAGCCCTCGGACAAGCTGCCCCGTATTCACTGTTCGCGCTGTGGCCGGCTTCTCCCTGGCCGCCACGCGCGGTGCTCGGTGTGTGTCCAGACGCACGCTGTGCTGCTCCGCATCGCTGGCTACTTGAAGCCTCACAGGGCCATCGCCGTGGCCGTTGTGTTAGCGACTTTGGGTCGGACCTTGATCCAGCTCATTCCTCCGCTCGTCACCCGGCGCATGATCGATGGTGCGCTGCAAGGCCACGCTGGAGGCACAGTAGACCAGCGGTTCCATCTCATGATGTCGTTGGTGGGCATCTTGATCGTGGCTGCGATTGCTGGTGCTGGCATACAGACGGTGAGCCAGTGGCTAGCGGCGCTCCTTGGAGGGCGGATCACTGCCCAGATGCGCGGTGAGGTGTATCGCAAGCTCGAGCACTTACCGCTGGCATTTCACAACGAACGAGGGACAGGCTCCCTCCTCGCGCTCATCAATCAGGATACCGCGGCGTTAGAGCAGTTCCTCGTTCAGGGCGTCCCCTTCATCGCCACGAATGTATTGATGTTTGTGTTCATCCTCGGTGTGTTGTTGAAGGTTCAATGGGAATTAGCGCTTATCGTACTGATTCCCGTGCCGCTCATGCTGTTCGGCAGCCAGCGAATATGGGTGCGGACCAGTGGCCTATATCGGCGTTGGTGGCGTGTCCGGGCTGCCTTTTCGAGTCGGCTGTCCGAGTCGCTGTACGGGATACGGGTCTCGAAGGCATTTGCGCAGGAAGATCGTGAGTCGACGGAGTTCGACCAACGCAACGGTGTGTTGCGTGAAGCAGGCATCAAGACAGCTGTGACCTCGCAACGGCTCTCCACCACACTCAACTTTATCAACAGCACGGGCATCTTCCTCGTCTGGCTCTTCGGGGGCCACGACGTGATCTACGGGGTCATTTCTCTGGGAACACTCGTGATGTTCAATAGCTATCTCGGGCAGTTCTACGCTCCACTCCAATACTTCACCCAGGTGTCGCAATGGATGAGCCAGGCGTTTGCCGGAGCTGAGCGGGTATTTGAGGTGCTCGATTCGCCTGAGGAGGCGTACGTAGCGCCTGGATCGGTAGCGCTGTCACCGCTGCGGGGATCGCTAGAGTTTCGTGACGTCACGTTCAGCTATGAGCGTGGCAAGCCAGCGCTCAAGCACGTATCAGTGAGCGTGAAGCCGGGCGAGATGATCGGCTTGGTCGGCCGGTCCGGCAGTGGCAAGAGCACCTTCATTCACTTGATCAACCGGTTCTACGAGCCAGATTCTGGTCAGATTCTCGTGGATGGTGTCGATCTGCAGCACATCGACTTGCGAAGCTTCCGTGAGCAAGTGGGAGTCGTCTTGCAAGATCCCTTCCTGTTCAGCGGCACCGTAGCAGAAAACATCGCCTATGCTCGTCCCGATGCGAGTTTCCAGCAGATCGTCGCCGCGGCGAAGGCTGCCAATGCTCACGATTTCATAGTGAGCATGGAGGATGGGTACAGCTTTCGCGTTGGAGAGCGCGGACACCGGCTCTCAGGGGGAGAGCGTCAGCGGATCTCGATTGCACGGGCTATCCTGCGCGACCCCCAATTGCTCATTTTGGATGAGGCAACCGCATCCGTTGACACGGAGACGGAACGGCTTATTCAAGAGGCACTGACACGCCTCGTCCAGGGACGCACGACGTTTGCTATTGCCCATCGCCTCTCCACGTTGCGCAACGCGGACCGTCTCTTCGTGTTCGAAGGTGGAGAGATCAAGGAGACTGGGACTCACGACGAGCTCATGGAGATGCCACACGGCATCTACCATAGACTCGTTGAGCTTCAACGTGAGGTCTCGCGGATCCGGGCGGTTGGCGGATGAGAGGATCTGACTATGGAAGATCACATTCTGGCGCCGGAGCCTGATCTCGATCCGCACACTGATCCTCGACTGTTGCATTTCAGCCGAGGAAGGTGGGGCTTACGGCTGACTGTCGACGGTGATCGTAGCTTGTGGCGAGTCCGTATCCGGCTCGCTGATCCCTTGCGCTATCCCGACGAGTTTATCAGTGTGCTCACCGATCCTGATCGGGAAGTGCTCATGCTCAACGATCTGACAGATCTGGATGAAGAGAGCCAGCGTGCCATCAATGAGAGCCTCGGCCGCTTCTACGCGGTCCCCGCAATCACGCGCGTGCGCTCGCTCTCCTACAAGCTCGGTCCCTTGTACTGGCACGTGGACACGACGCACGGGGAGCGGGAGTTTGTCCTGCACTGGAGCAGCGAAAATGTTGTAGATCTTCCTGACGGACGTGTGCGTCTGATGGATGTGAGCGGCAATCGCTATGATCTGCCAGATCTTGGGACCCTTGATGAGGACAGCCGCAAGCTCATTATGGAGGCCTTGACCTGATACAAGCTGAGGGTGAATGGTAACAGCAGGCTAGTCGAAGATCAGGCCGCGCAGGGCCCGGGCGATGGCCTCGCTCTGGGCGGCTTGGCTACGTAGGTCGGTCGTGAGCTGTGCAATCCAGGCGGGGACTTGGAGCTCCTCGTGCGCAATCTCAACACCGCGGACGAGCTTGATACGCTGGGCAACCAGTCCGCCACGCTGCAGTTCCAGAGCGTAGCGACTGTTGCCAAGATTGATCTCCACCTTACGCACTGTTCCCCTCCCGAGGAAGCCGGAACGCTCCACCCGAGTGAGCTCTGGCAGAGCGCTCGCCATCTTGGTCGAGAGATAGGCGAGAAGCTCCTGCGGCTGATCACCTTGCCGGAGCAATGCAGCCTGGATGTCGAAGTCAGACGGTTCGATGCTCATTGCGATTGGCTTCTCTCATAAGGGCATATCAAGTCAAGCGAATTGCTCCCCCATGCCCTCGACGCCGGGGGTGAGCACCACCTTGGCACCCAAGACACGCAGCAGCTTCTGCCGCTCAATGCTCATCGTCTCTGGCATCGTGATGATCAGGCGATAGCCTCGGACTGCCGCGACCCAGGCGAGAGCGATGCCGGTGTTGCCACTTGTAGGCTCAACGATCACGGTACCAGGCGTAAGCGTGCCACACTCTTCGGCATCAAGAACCATGGCGACGCTGATGCGATCCCTGACACTTTCACCTGGCTGGTAGGATTCCGATTTGACAGCGATGGTAGCGTTGAGGTCTTGCGTCACGTGATTGAGCCGCACCCATTGGCGTGTTCCCCATCAACTCGATCGCATCCCGAGCAATTGTCCGGTGATAGGCACCTGCACTGGTCTTCTCGTTGGCATTCTTCAACTCTCGGTTCCGCTGCTTACTCGTCACTGAGCGCATTATAGTGGTCCGCAGGCCCGACTCTCACAGCGGGCTGTACGAACCTGTCCATTCTGGAGGGCTTCATAGCCTCTTTGGTCAGCCTGGTATGCCATTTGTCCTAATTGTGAGGAATGTCATTTGACTGTGAAATCTGTGTTAACTACGCTCCAGATAGCGGGCTGTATGCGCTAGTCCACCGGGGCGCTGGCGACTTGAGTGTGGCCTCATCGTAGAGGAGGTACGACGGTACGATGCCTGGAGATGTTCACCTGGTCTGCCGGGACTGTCAAAAGCCATTCACGTTCAGCCAAGTGGAGCGAGATTATTACGTGCAGCGTGGTTTTACGAATCAGCCCTTGCGGTGTCCTTCCTGCCGTGCCAATCGGCGCCGCAAACAGCTGGGCTTGGCACCGGTGGAGATGCACGAAGTGACTTGCGCCTCTTGTGGAGCGGCGACCGTGGTGCCTTTTGTCCCACGTGGCTCCCGCCCCGTCTACTGCAGTCTCTGCTATGAGAGCCTCCGCCAGTCGCAGGAGAGTGATACCTCAGCCCCAGCTCAGGCCACTCTCTAAGTTCATCCCGTTCCTGATCGTTGTAGCGCGGCTGTTGGGTCAGCGAGCTGCGGCCGTCGTTGACGTATGTGGTACTGATGTCTCTTCTTTCGCTGTAGCCTGACGTACCGAGGTGGTAGCCGCCAGTCTTGCCTCTATTCCTCTATGTAGTGAAATCGGTACTGGTTGGGTGAGTTCTACGAGTGCGGGGGCACGAGCGGTGTGTGCCTCGCCCCCCGGTCATACGAGCGGTTGAGTGGGGTTATGAGCGTGTATGCTGCTAGCATCGAGAGGTCCGTGTTTTGGGATTCCGGCGCGCGTACCGCGTACCCGGATACCCCTGGTGCCGTAGCATGCGTCCTTCGTTGGGTTTGTGGTCGCGGCTCCCTTTCTGGGGTACGGCGTTAGGATTGAGTGTTTGGACCAGTGCAGAGCGCGGTCGCTCCGCCGTTTGTGCAGTGGTGATCATCAACGAGAAGGAGACAGACTTTGGCCAGCACTGCGGGTATCCCCGAAGTGGAAGCACGCTCTCCGAGATCCCTTGGCGAGGTGGAAGGTTTCGCTCGGTTGCAGGCCCGCACATGGAACCCGCGTGATGACCCGGACTTGCGTGTTTCGGCGTATCGCAAGATGTGGATTGAATCCGGCGGAGAGAGCTGGCGCGGTATCTTTGATCACGACGTTAACGGGGAGATCATCTGTCTGTCTGGCTGCATCGTCGATCAGCGCTGGCTCCGCTTACCTCCAGCCAAGCTGCTGGCAGGTTGCATCGGCGGTGTAGCAACTCATCCCGACTTCCGGCAGCGGGGTTTAGGAAGCGCTGTACTGCGTTCCGCAGTAACGTACGGGAAGTCGCGAGGTTGTGCTGTCTTGCTTCTTGACGGCATTACAAACTTCTACCATCGGTGGGGGTTCGTGGACGTGTGGGATCTGACGGTTCACTCTATCCCGCTTTCTGCCGTGGCCCGCTTGCGCCCTGGAAGCTATGGAGTACGGCGGGCCACCGTCGCTGATGCGGAGGCTCTGTTGCGCGTGTATGAGGCGTGCTACGGCGAGCGACCAGGATCGTTCGACCGTACTCTCTCCCGCCAGGAGCGGCTTCTGGGACAACTGCCGCCGCAGCGCCAAGTGTGGCTTGCGATGGGGTCCTCTGGTGGAATCGCTGGCTACCTTGCGCTGGATGTGGCGAGTCCAGCGCAAGCGCTAGAGGTTGCCGCAGAGAGTTTTGATGCGGCTGCCGCTCTCTTACGCTTTCACGCGCAGGTTGCTGTCACTGAAAACAGTGGACTTTCCGAGGTCAGGTGGCCACTGCCACCAGATGATCCGCTTGTCGCGGAATTTGCTGACGCATTCGTATGCGCTGGGTTTCCGTACGTGGCTGGTGAGCAAAGTCAATGGCCGGTGGTGCGGAGTGAGACGGTTCACGCGTCTGACGGCGGATGGATGGCGCGTATTGCCGATCCGGCAGTATTGATGCGCGCCATGCTGCCTCGCTGGCAGGAGCTCTGGGCTGCAGTCCGTCCTGCGTGGCGTGGTGTGCTTGCCCTCGTGGTGGATGACGTGGCGTTCCCGCTCGCGCTATCGGATGCTGGCCTACAGCTTTGTGCCTCGGAGCGGATCCCTGATCTTGCGGTACGGCTGACGAGACAGGTGTTCTTGCAACTGTTGTTCGGTTACCGGCCGTTGGCGTGGGCAGTCCGCCAGACTGGGCAGGAGATACCGGAATCAGCTCGGCCAGTGCTGGCCCGGCTCTTCGCGTCACACGCGTTTTGGATTCCCCGCTCCGACTGGTTCTGACGTTCAGGCTGTTGGTGGGCATCTACTGAGTGCACTTGAGGGCACTGCTGCTTGCTGTCTCTTAGAGCGCAGTGGGGATACCGTCTGGGGAGGCCTGAGATGCGGAGGCGGTGCTCAGCGCTTGACGTTGCGTATGCGGTTCACAGGTGGGGCTCTTCACGTGCAGACGCGGATACATCGTGGGAAGATAGCACACAGGAGGGCTTCGCCAGGCTGCAATGCGCAGGCCAATGGCGAAGCCCTCCGTGGGGCGGTGTCGAGGTCGCTCCCCCCGTGCCCCTAGCGCTTCGTAAACTGAGGAGCCTTGCGTGCCCGCTTGAGTCCTGGCTTCTTTCGTTCTTTCATCCGCGCGTCGCGTGTGACGAGACCAGCCTGCTTGAGCGCGGGCTTCAGCGTCTCGTCCATGGCGATGAGGGCGCGGGTCACCCCGTGGCGGATCGCTTCAGCTTGTCCACTAATGCCGCCACCTTGTACGGTGATCATTGCATCGAACTTGCCCTGCATCTGGGTAGTAACGAAGGCCTCGCCCGCAACGTCACGGAGCGACGCCCAGCCAAAGTAGGCGTCGACCGGCTTCTGATTGACGGTGATCTGGCCTGTGCCTGGATAGAGCCGCACGCGTGCAACTGCAGTCTTCCGCTTGCCAGTGCCATAAAAGTATCGCTGTGTATTCATGCTGTTCGTATTCTTTCTCCGCTACGCTTGCTGGAGCGCAATGGCTTCAGCGAAAGGCCCGCTCGGATGGCCGTGCTTGCCGACTACGTTCAGTGGGGTAGGGCGCTGAGCACTATGCTCGTGTTCGGGACCTGCGAACACGCGGAGCTTCTTCAACATCGCAGCACCCAGCCGATTCTTTGGGAGCATACCTTTGACCGCGTCTTCAATAACCTGCTCGGGGTGCAAAGCTAGCATGGTTGCGAGATCGCGCTGACGGAAGCCACCGGGAAAATTGGAATGGCGGCTATACATCTTCTGCGTCTGCTTGCTTCCGGTGACGCGCACCTTCGCTGCGTTGATCACCACCACGTAATCGCCGGTATCTATGTGGCGCGCATATGTCGGCTTGTGCTTGCCCATGAGGACGCGGGCGACCTCGGTAGCAAGACGGCCAAGTACCAGGTCCTGGGCATTGACGAGGTACCACTGGCGATGGATATCCCGAATGCTGGGAGAATATGTGCTCATCATCTATCCTTGCATTATCAAGCTGTCTATGATCCCTGATGGAGTGGGGCGGCGTCTAGTCCTTCTGGATACTGCACACTCCACAAGACAAGCCCTTGAGGTGGTGCCATCGGCGCTAGCTGGTCGCTGGATCTCGAATCGGAGAGTGCTTCTCGTAGCCGGGCTAAAGAACAGCGTTCCCGACTGATCGCGACGAACGTGCCGATGAGCGCGCGCGCCATATGAGTGAGGAATGCGTCGGCTTCCAACGTAATGTGGAGAGTGTCTCCCTGTTTCTCGATCTCCGTCGAAAGCATCTTCCGCTGCCAGCCTCGGTGCTGCTCGATGATATGGCGCTGTTGTTTTGACTCTGGGATCTCGCCGAAATGACGAAAGCTGTGCTGCCCTTTCACTGCTGCGAGTGCCGCGCACAGGAGCTCCTGATGGAGTGGGCGGTCGATCCGCCAGGCGTAGCGCTCGCGTAGGGGGTCTCTTGTCCTGGTCGCAATGAGAGTGTAGCGGTACGTGCGTGATAGCGCCGAACGCCGAGCGTGAAACGACGGAGGTACAGGCTGACAGCTGATGACCGAGACGTCGCGCGGCAACCGGTCGTTCAGGAATACCGACAGCCTGTCGACAGGAACCCTGCCGGTGTAGTCGAAATGCACCACTTGTCCCGCTGCGTGCACCCCGGTGTCTGTGCGGCCGGCGGGCACAACTGCTCGGGGAGAAGAACAGCGGAGCAATGCTTGCTCTAGCACAGCTTGTACCGTTCGTCCAGTTGCCTGGCGCTGAAAGCCGAGGAAGTCGGTACCATCGTAGCGAACGGCAGCCCGGACGCGCTGAGGCTTCTGTTCCATGGGGGGACCGCTGTGCTCTGCATCATTCGCCGATCAGTAGCCTACTGCACCGGAGTCGGTGGCTGGTAGGAGACGAGCTCAAGGCGCGCGAGCGGTGCGGCATCGCCCTTACGGAACCCGAGATGGTAGAGGCGCGTGAATCCGCCCTTCGACCCTGGTCCCGTCTGGAGGGATGCGTAGCCTGGCGCGATGATGTCAACGAGCTTTCGGGCTGCACCCTCGTCGTACAGGCGTGCACGCACGAGACGTCGGGCATGCAGGTCACGCCGCTTCGCAAGGGTAATGAGCTTTTCTACTATCGACCGAACCTCCTTGGCTTTCGCCTCAGTGGTGGTGATGTGTTCGTACTGAATCAATGACGCACACATGTTACGCAGCATTGACACGCGGTGATCAGTAGGGCGGCCGAGCTTTCTCTGCGCGATTCGATGGCGCATACTCATTCCTCGCTTTCATCATGGAGATCTCGTGCCTGGCCTGCGGGGCTCGTGCGCAGAGCGAGGCGGTCGAAAATCTCACTCGTGAGTTTTGGGCCCAGGTTGTTGATTGAGCGGAGCTCCTGCTCACTCAGTTGCAGTAGCTGCCCGAGTTTGAGAATCTTCTTGCGGCGCAGTGGATTGGTATTGCGCTTGGGTAACCCTAGGTCTTCGATAGGGGTGTCGAAGAGTTGCTCCGGTACAGTAATGCCTGCAATAGTGTATTCGGTGGGCTCCTGGATACCAACCGTAGTCGTTCCCCCCAGAAGACTGAAGTGGTGGACGAGGATATCAGTCGCCTGACTGATTGCTTCTTCCGCGGTGATCGTACCGTCGGTCCAAACATCCAGGATGAGACGGTCATAGTTCGCGCTACTCTCAACGCGCGTAGGTTCAACGGTGAAGTTGACCTTGACGATTGGAGAGTAAATCGAGTCTACCGGAATCATGCCAATAGAATCCACCTGGTGATCTCGCGGCTGCTCATCTGCAGAGACGTAACCTCGACCCCGATCGACGATGAACTCGATCTCCAGTTCCTGGCTGGCACTCGCCAGGGTGAGTAGATGCTGCTCCGGGTTGACGATCTCTACCGTGCTCGGGCACTGAATGTCGGCCGCTGTCACAGGGCCTTCACGTTGTACCGTGAGCCGCAGCGTTTGCGACTCGTCGGCGAAGCAGCGGAGACGGATCTTCTTGACATTGAGCACGAGCTCGTACACGTCCTCTTTCGCATTGGGAACGTCGGTGAACTCGTGCAGTACGCCACGAATACGGATCCACGTAATGGCTGCACCAGGGAGCGATGCAAGGAGAACACGTCGAAGCGAATTGCCGATAGTGACACCGAAACCCACCTCGAGTGGTGTCACCTCGAACCTGCCATAACGATCTGTGCTCTCCAATCGCTGGAGACGTGGTGCGGTGGGCAGAGTAGTGATAGACACTTCAGCCTCCCAACACTATCGAGAGTAGTATTCAACGACGAGTTGCTCGCGCACCGGCAGCGTTGCATCGCCAAGACCAGGCTTGCTCAATACGCGACCTGTCCAGGTGTCGGCATCGAAGGACAGCCAGTTAGGCCGTCGAGCGTTACCGAAGCCCTCTGCGATGGCCTTGAACAGCTCGATCTCCCGGCTGGACTGCTGGATGGAGATGGTATCGCCGGCTTTGACCTGGTAGGACGGAATATCCGTCTTGTGACCATTGACGAGAACGTGGCCGTGGCGCACAATCTGGCGAGCTTCTGGGCGAGAGCGCCCAAGCCCGAGTAGATGCACGACATTATCCAAGCGGGATTCCATGATTGAGAATAAGTTATCACCAGTCGGGCCACTGCGGCGATCGGCTTCGTGGAACGCCTTTTGGAACTGGCGCTCGCCAACGCCGTAGAACTTACGTGCCTTCTGCTTTTCGCGAAGCTGATCCGCGTATTCGGAAGACTTGCGGCGGCGCTGCTTGTGCATACCTGGTGGGGTCCGCTTGTCTGTTCCTGCAGATCGGCGACTCCCTCGCGAACCTGTATCGGCGCCGGCGTTGCGAGGGCCGTCCAAAGGGCACTTAGTGGTGCAGCGCTCACCCTTCAGGAAGAGCTTAACGCTCTCACGGCGGCAGATGCGGCAAACTGGTCCGGTGTACCGTGCCACGGGCTTCTCCTTATGTAAACTAGACGCGCCGCCGCTTCGGGGGCCGGCAACCATTGTGGGGAATAGGGGTGATATCGGTGATGCTGAGAACTTGAAGACCGGCAGCTTGGAGAGACCGGATTGCCGCTTCACGCCCTGATCCCGGTCCCTTAACGTATACGTCCACTTGGCGCATGCCGTGATCGATCGCCTTCCGTGCGGCGGCCTCCGCACACATCTGCGCAGCAAATGGGGTGCTCTTGCGCGAGCCCTTTTGACCGCTGGATCCCGCGCTGGACCACGCGACGACAGCGCCCGCGGGATCGGTCATGGTCACAATCGTATTGTTGAACGTGGACTGAATGTGAGCCTGTCCACGGGGAACGATTCGGCGCTCACGGCGCCGACCGCGCACTGGTCCGGGCCGGTTTCGAGTCGTTCGTTGTTCTGGCATGCTCTACGTCCTCACTGTGTCATAGACAGCTGCACTTGGTCGGGCTCTGTGCTGAGCTGTTGCTGCTTACTTCTTCGCCACACGCTTGCGGCCACCCACAGTCTTCCTCTGGCCGCGCTTTGTGCGGGCATTCGTACGTGTCCGCTGCCCGTGCACTGGGAGTCCAAGCCGGTGCCGGATGCCGCGGTAGCAGCCAATGTCCTGGAGTCGCTTGATATTCAGCTGTTGTTCCCGGCGGAGATCGCCCTCGACGCGATAGTGCTCGCTGACATAGCGATCGATACGCGTGCGTTCTTCCTCTGTGAGATTGCGCACGTGCGTGTCGGGGCTCACCCCCACCGCCTCTAGAATTTTCCGGCTGTTTGTCGGGCCGATACCGAAGATGTAGCGAAGGGAAATCTCTACACGCTTGTCCCGCGGAATATCGATCCCCGCAATACGTGCCATTATTATCTCCTAGCCTTGCTTCTGCTTATGCTTCGGCACCGGGCAAATCACCATCACTACCCCGCGCCGCTTGATGATGCGACATTTGTCGCACCGCGGCCGAACGGAAGCTCTCACTTTCATCAGATGCTTCTCCCATTCTTTGCTGCTGCCTGCTGGATTGCCGGTAGACGTATGTGCACCGGCTTCACGTCTGGGTGTTGGTTCCTAGCGGATGAAACCCTGATAGCGGCGCATCAGGAGCTGCGCTTCCAACTGCTTCATGGTGTCCAAGACCACGCCGACCACGATGAGTAGACCTGTGCTCGACAGTGTGAGCGCTTGCGTGGCAGTGATAGTTCGAACAAAGAATGGTGAAATAGCCACGAGGCCCAAGAACAGCGCTCCGGCCAGCGTCACCCTGTTGAGCACTCGCAGCAGGTACTCGGCAGTATTGCGCCCAGGCCTGATCCCTGGGATGAATCCACCATTCTTCTGCAAGACCTCCGGTAGGTTCTGCTGCTGGAATACCACTAAGGTGTAGAAGTACGTGAAGCCTACCACGAGGACGAAGTAGAGAACCCAGTAGAGCACGCCCTGACTATTGAACAGGTTATAAATGAATGTGGCGGCAGCGGCAATCCAGGAGACCGGCGATGCGGTGAAATATGACGCGACCGTTGCGGGGAATAGCATGATGGACATCGCGAAAATTAAGGGAATCATCCCTGCAGAGTTGACGCGCAAAGGAATGTGAGTACTGCCACCCTGATATTGGCGGTTACCACGGATGCGACGTGCATATTCGACGCGAATCTGGCGCTCGCCCTGATAGATCACGACGATTCCAACCACGAGCACGAGGGCGACTAGGGCCAGAACCAGAGCGCCGGTGAGATTGTTTCCGGCTACTGCCGTCTGCTGAACGAGGGTCGGGAGTCGAGATACGATGCCTGCGAAGATGATGAGTGACACACCGTTTCCGATGCCATTTTCGGTGATGAGCTCGCCAAGCCACATGAGTACGACTGTTCCGCCCGTCATCGTGACCAGCATTGCAAGACTTTGCCAGAACACGGGGAGCGTTACACCCCACAGCCCGAACTGAGGGATGACCTGGGCTCCAGCAGCTGCCCCTTGGGCGTTGTGGAGGAGGGTGACCGTTCCAAATGCCTGGAGGACTGCGATTGGCACGGTGATCATTCGCGTGATCTGGTTGATACGATTGTAGCCCTGTTCCCCCTCTTTACTGAGCTGCTCTAACCGTGGGATCAAAGGGGTGAGGAGCTGCATGACGATTGTTGCCGTGATGTAGGGGTAGACGCCAATCGCGGCGACGGAAAAGCTCGTCAGCGCTCCACCGGAGAACAGATCGAGCATCGAGATAGTTTGGTTGGTCTGAAAGAGTTGTGCCAGCGCCTGTGTGTTGACGCCAGGAATCGGCACGTGCGCGATGAGGCGGAAGATGATGAGGATGCCGAACGTGTAGAGGAGCTTGCGGCGCAGGTCCGGAAGGCGCCATGCGTTCAGCAGCCTCTCAAGTGTTTCGTTCACGGCACTCTACTTCCACGTCGGCTCACGATTAGAACTGCTTAGGTTGAGGATTGTTCTCACCAAGCTCTTCTGCTGTGCCGCCCAACTCCTCGACGCGAGCCTTGGCACTCTTGGAAAACTTCGCGGCGTGCACTGTCAAGGACTTCGTGAGCGTGCCACTTCCGAGAACTTTCAGCCCGCAGAAGGGACCCAATCCCGCGAAGCGTGGTCGAATGATTCCGTCAGTGGTCAGCGACTCCAAGGTGACCACCGAGTTTGCTGGGAGAGACTCCAAGACATCAAGATCGATGACTTCAAAGCGCTTCTTGAACAGAGCGTTCCTGAAGCCCCGACGATATGGCATACGCTTGACGAACGGGGTCTGACCACCTTCAAACGTGGGGGTGTATTCACCGCGACGGCGAGCCCGCTGGCCTTTGGTTCCTCGACCAGACGTCTTACCGTGACCTGAGCCGGTTCCGGCCCCGAGCCGCTTCTTGTGGTGAGTTGCCCCTGCAACAGGGCGGAGATCGGCGAGATTCATCTCAGATGTCCCTCCTCGTCAGGTGATCGAAATCCCGCTCCGCTGTCTGAGTTGCGAAGCCCATCCACTCGTATCACATTGAGGATGAGTGTCACGACACGGCGGCCTTTCGTAACAGTCGCTCTACGGGAATACCCCGCCGGGCCGCGACTTGTTGGGGCGTCTGCAACGTCTGCAGCGCTTCTATCGTTGCGGCAACGGTATTGACCTTGCTTGAGCTGCCGATGGTCTTGCTGAGGACATCGCGCACACCCGCCACCTCGACAACGGCCCGCACAGCAGCGCCGGCGATAACTCCCGTGCCCGGTGAGGCGGGGCGGAGCAAGACGCTGGAGGCACAGAATCGTGCAGACGTCTCGTGAGGAATAGTGTGCTCAGCCAGCTGTACGGTGACGATGTGTTTCTTCGCATCTTCGACGGCCTTGCGGATAGCGTCCGCCACTTCACCAGCTTTGCCGATCCCAGCACCAACGTGACCCTGACGATCACCGACTACCGCAACGACACTAAACGTGAAGTGGCGGCCTCCTTTGACGACCTTGGTGACACGCCGGATGTCTACAACACGCTCTTCAAGGTTATCCCTGTTGATCTCGGTTCGGGGCATTGGTCCTCCTTACCGCCGCGCTCGGGCAGCATTGCTGTCTCTCATTAGAAGTCCAACCCAGCTTGCCGGGCGGCATCCGCGAGGGCCTGTATACGGCCGTGATAGGTGAAGCCACCGCGATCGAACGCCACTTTCGTGATGCCGGCAGCAAGGGCCCGCTTCGCGACGAGCTCCCCGACCTTGGCGGCCTGGTCCTTCTTGGAGAGTCTGATGACATCACCGCGCAGGTCGGGGTCGAGCGTTGAAGCCGTCGCCAGGGTCGAGTGATTGCTGTCGTTAACCACTTGGGCATAGATGTGGGTATTTGATCGGTGCACGCTCAGGCGAGGCCGCTCTGCCGTCACCGGAATACGTGCGCGCACCCTCCGCGCGCGGCGGAGGCGGATCGCGCGATAGTCCTTACCCTTGATCACTGTCGTTCTCCCTCCTGGATTCCTCAGCTACTTGCGTTCTGAGGGCAGGACGTTGCACTGGTCTTCAACCGCAAAGTGCGATCGATCATGTTGCTACTTCTTCTTGCCACCAGCCTTGCCGGCTTTACCGGCTTTGCGCAGGATCACCTCACCCGTGAAGCGAATACCTTTGCCGAGGTATGGCTCCGGCTTGCGGATGCTGCGGATGCGGCTCGCGATATCTCCCACCACGGCCTTGTCGATGCCGTGAACGTTGATGCGACTCTCGGCGGTGCGCTGTCCTTGGACCTGCTCAACCGAAAAGGTGATATGGTCTGGCGGCGCGATTTCGACTGCGTGACTGTAGCCGGCCTGTACTACCAGATTCTTTCCCATGACCTGGGCCCGGTAACCCGTTCCGGTCATCTGTAGGGAGCGTGTGAACCCGGAGGTCACTCCGGTGACCATGTTCGCGATGAGCGACCGTGACAAGCCGTGGAGAGCCCGAGTGGCAGCGTCGTCGGATTGGCGAGTGACGAGCAGCTTGCCACCTTGCTGCTCAACGGAGATGTTGTCACTAATGTGCTGCTGAAGGGTGCCCTTGGGCCCTGTCACGGTGATCGTGTGATCGACCATCTCGATCTTGACGCCGGAGGGCAGATCGATGGGTAGCCGACCGATGCGTGACATATGTCGCCCTTTCTAGACACGAACTACCACTATACCACTGGCTCTGCTACCAGATGTAACAGAGCACTTCACCCCCGATACGCTCGTAGTACGCTTGCTTTCCCGTCATGACACCACGAGACGTAGACAGAATCGCCGTGCCGAGCCCCCCCATCACTCGAGGAATTTGTCCTCGCTTTGAGTAGATGCGAAGACCTGGCCGGCTCACGCGCTTCAGGCCGATAATCACGGGCTTCTTGTCTGGGGTGTACTTCAGTGTGATGCGAAGCTCACCTTGTGGGCCTTCGGAGGCCACTTCGAAGTCGGCGATCCAGCCTTCGTCCTTCAACACCTGCGCTACGGCCTGCTTAAGGTTTGACGCTGGTAGAGAGACGTGGTGGTGACGCGCCATAGACGCATTACGAATGCGCGTCAACATGTCGGCGATTGGGTCGGTGACGTTCACTGAGCACTCCTTACCAACTGGACTTGGTGATACCAGGAAGCTCACCGCGATTGGCCATGTCGCGGAAGCAGATGCGGCACAGCTCGAACTGGCGCATGAATGCTCGAGGACGGCCGCAAACACGGCACCGGTTGTGAAACTGCACCTGGAATTTCGGCTTCTTCTTCCAGGCGACGATCATTGCTTTACGAGCCATTGCGCTCTCCTTCTGTCGCTGATCAGCGGCGGCTTATGATCTTTTGAATGGCATCCCAAGGAGTTGAAGAAGCCTTTGCCCCTCCTCATCCGTCCGTGCTGTCGTGACGACACTCACCTCCATGCCCCGCAGCTTGTCGATCTTGTCGTAGTCGATCTCAGGAAAGATGAGCTGATCACGCAGACCAAGCGTATAGTTGCCGCGGCCGTCAAAGGAGTTTGCGGAGATTCCCTGAAAGTCGCGAGAACGGGGGAGGGCTACATTCACGAGGCGGTCAAAGAATTCGTACATCCGGCTGCTTCTCAGGGTAACCATCACTCCTACGCTGAAGCCTTCGCGTAGTTTAAAGGCGGCGATGCTCTTCCGCGCCTTTGTGACCACAGGATGCTGACCCGTGATGGCCGCGACGTCCCGCACTGTTGCGTCGAGTGCTTTCTGGTTCTGGTTACCTTCGCCGACTCCTACGTTGATGACGATTTTATGTAACGAAGGTACCTGTAGCGTATTGCGGTAGTCGAACTCTCGCATAAGCAGCGGCTTCACTTCGTCTTCGTAGCGTTCTCGCATTCTGGCAGCCATGCCTTACTCCCTACTTCCCGTCTGTGATAGCTTGACCACAGTGCTTACACACCCGCACCTTTCGGCCATCCGGGTTAATCTGAAAACCCACGCGTGTTGGCTGGTTGCACTGGGTGCACACGAGCATCACGTTCGAGATGTCAATCGGAGCATCGAAGGTGACAATGCCGGCTTGCAGCGCTCCCCTCGCGCTGTTCCGGCTCACGTGCCGCTTCCGTTCGTTGATGCCCTGAACGACGAGCCGGTGTTCCTTCGGACGAACCTCAGCCACCTTGCCACGCTTACCCTTGTCCCGCCCGCTAATGACGGTAACGGTGTCATTCGTCTTGATTTTTGCCATCACCAGTTCCTTCGCTCCTGCGCTGCAGTCTTTGCTGGCGGCTCTACAGCACTTCTTCTGCCAGCGAAATGATGCGTGTGAAGTTCCGGTCGCGCAGCTCGCGGGCTACTGGTCCAAAGACACGGGTGCCACGCGGAGCGTTCTGACTATTGATGATGACCGCCGCGTTTTCGTCGAACCGGATGTAGCTGCCGTCTTCGCGACCGAACTCCTTTGCAGTGCGTACGATGACCGCCCGCACCACCTCACCTTTCTTAACCGCACCCCCAGGAGCTGCTTCTTTGACAGCAGCCACGATGATGTCGCCCACACCACCAATGCGCTTCCCTTGGCCAGACATGACACGGATGCACATGATCTCCTTGGCACCCGTGTTGTCAGCAACACGCAAGCGCGTCTGCGGCTGAATCATTGCTCTTCTCCTTCAGCGGCGGGAACGCTCTGGCTCTCGATCGCAACCTCAGCCGCGATCCGTTGGGCGCTTTGACGCACGATTGCCGTGAGGATCCACGACTTGTGCCGACTGATTGGCCGGCAGAGGCAGAAGCGCACCTGATCTCCCACGTGAGCACTGTTCGTCTCGTCGTGAACGAGATACCGCTTACTCGCACGCGTCACTTGGCGATACAGAGGGTGACGTCGGAAGGTGTTGACTTCGACAAGAATGGTCTTTTCCATCTTGTCACGGACGACAGTCCCCAGCTTCACTTGAGTAGGACGCACCGGCACCTGTGGCGGAATGTATTTCTTCACGTAGTAACCTCTTCCTCAATCACACTCTGGCCGGTGCCACGCCCTACGCGCCCGCGGCTTCGAGTTCACGCTCGCGCATGATGGTTTTCACGCGAGCGATATCACGGCGCACCGCCTCTACCTTCTTGTAATTCTCCAACTGTCGTGTTGTAAGCTGGAACCGTAAGTTGAAGAGCTCTTGCTGGAGCTCATCTAAGCGCTTCGCCAGCTCGCTGTCGTTGAGCGCGCGAATGTCTGACGGCTTCACTCTTGGTTTCCCTCTGCTACGGCAGCAACTGGAGCATTCTGATATCCGTCCCCGTGCTGTCCGCTCTCAGTGACTTCTTCGCGACGAACGATCTTGGTGTGGATAGGCAGCTTCTGGCTTGCCATCCGAAGAGCTTCCACGGCGACTTCGTCGCGAACGCCCGCAATTTCGAAGAGGATGCGACCGGGGCGGACAACGGCGACCCAGTGATCGGGTGCGCCCTTGCCGGAACCCATCCGGGTTTCGGCCGGCTTCGCGGTAATAGACTTATCGGGAAAAACCCGAATCCACATCTGGCCACCGCGCCGAGTGTTGTGTGTAATGGCACGCCGTGCGGACTCGATCTGTTGAGCCGTCAACCACACGGGCTCCAGTGCTTGTAGCCCCCATTCTCCGAAGGCGACTGTGATGCCACGGTATGCGGCGCCCCGGAGCCGTCCCCGATGCTGCTTGCGATGCTTGACTCGTTTTGGCATCAACATCGTTGCAATTCCCCTTCTTACGACTCAGCGGTCGGCGCTGGGTGAGAGTCATCCGCGGTTGCCTCGGGTGTCGCCTGCGGGCTCCTGGCGCGGGAGTATCTACCGCGTTCGGCTCGGCGGTCGTCTCCGCCACGGGCGCGTCCTGCACCTGCCGGCTCAACGATGGGGGCTGGCGTAGACTTGCCGGGGATGACGTCGCCGCGATAGATCCAGACTTTGACGCCGGTCATTCCGAAAGTCGTCTTCGCTTCTGCAGTACCGTAGTCAATGTAGGCGCGGATCGTATGGAGAGGGACAGAGCCCCGACTCTCCTTACTCTTGCTCTTCATTTCCGCCCCACCGAGGCGACCACCCACGACTACGCGAATGCCCTTCGCATCCACTTTCATCGTGTCGTCTACTGCCTGCTTCATTGCACGGCGGAAGTTGACGCGCCGCTCCAGTTGCTCGGCGATACGTCGAGCAACGAGGACCGCATCAAGCCCTGGCTTTCGGATTTCCAGGACATTGAGGCGCACGCGTTTGCCCGTTACCTGCTCGATGGCTTGGCGTAAGCGCTCCACGGCTTCGCCATTTCGACCGATCACGACCCCGGGACGGGCAGTGTGGAGTGTCACGGTGAGCTGCTGTGCTGCGCGCGAAATGAGCACGCGAGACACCGCGGCATTCGCGAGCGTTTGAGCGACGAGCTCGCGAATCTTGATATCCTCTGCTACGTTCGCAGCGTAGTCGCGGCCGGCGAACCACGTCGACTCCCAGGTCCGGCTGTAACCGAGGCGAAAGCCTACCGGATGCACCTTTTGTCCCACGGATTGCCCCCTACTTCACTGAAGAAAAAATCGCGCTGCAACCCGCTGTGCGCGTTGGGCGTCCCCATTCGTGCTGATGAGCTACAGTGTTAGTCTTCGCCATCGCTGACCACCACGGTGATGTGACTTGCCCGCTTGACGATTCGGTCGTAACGTCCTCGAGCCCGTGCGCGACCTCGCTTGAGGGATGGGGCTTCGTCTGCAGCGATCGAGGCGATAACCAGTTGACGTCGATCGGCATTGTTATTGTTCTCGGCGTTTGCAGCGGCAGATGCAACCACCTTGGCAACTGGCACTGCAGCTGCTTTGGAAGTGAACCGTAGGATGTCAAGAGCCTCCGTCACGCGCTTACCGCGCACAAGGTTGACGACGAGACGCACCTTGCGGCTCGACATTGGAATGTTACGGGCTACTGCGCGCACTTGCATCGTGCTGCCCCTCTCGCTTTCCGTGATCGTTTCTTAGCGTACACCGGTCGTCTTCTCGGCTCGGGCGTGGCCACGGAAAGTTCGTGTTGGCGCGAACTCCCCGAACTTGTGCCCGACTAGATTCTCTGTGATGTACACGGGCACGTGGCGTCTACCGTCGTGAACGGCGATCGTCAGCCCTACCATCTCGGGAAGAATGGTAGAGTCGCGCGACCACGTCTTGATTGCAGCCTTTTGCCCCGCACGCTGCATAGCAGAGATCTTCTTGAGAAGGCTGGGCAGAACGTATGGGCCCTTCTTCGTTGATCGAGACATGGCTGTACCTACTTCTTCTTCCGTGACCGCAATATGAACCGGTCGCTGCGTTTCGTGCGTCGAGTCCTGTAGCCCATGGCTGGCTTACCCCAAGGCGTCTGCGGTTGTCCGCCAATTGGGTGCCGGCCCTCACCGCCGCCGTGGGGGTGCTCACGCGGGTTCATTGCGGAGCCTCGCACTGTCGGCCGCCGGCGCATCCACCGTGAGCGTCCAGCTTTTCCGATGACGACATTTTCGTGATCGGGGTTACCCACCTGGCCGATGGTGGCGTAGCACCGGCCCAGAATGCGGCGGATCTCGCCAGAAGGCAGGCGGAGGGAGACGTAGCCTCCCTCACGCCCCAGTACCTGAGCACCAACCCCAGCACTGCGCACCATCTGAGCGCCTCGACCAGGCTGTAGTTCTATATTGTGCACCGTCGCCCCGATGGGTACGCGCTCAAGTGGAAGTGCGTTGCCTGTACGCGGCTCCGATTCTGGTCCGCTTACCACGGTGTCGCCGACTTTCAATCCCAGCGGCGCAACGATATAGCGCTTCTCACCGTCCACATAGTAGAGTAGTGCGATGCGTGCTGAACGATTGGGATCGTATTCAATCGTCGCGACCTTGGCAGGCACGCCGATTTTGTCTCTCTTGAAGTCGATGATGCGGTAGAGGCGCCGTGTTCCCCCTCCGCGGTGGCGAGTCGTGATGCGGCCTTGCTGGTTTCGTCCGGAGTGACTCGGGAGACGCTGCAGTAGGGGCTTATGGGGTTTGTCGGTCGTAATGTCGTCAAACGTCGTGACCGACATGCCCCGCCGACCTGGCGATGTAGGGTTGTAGAGCTTGATGGGCACTCTTCGACCTCGTCCTTCCTGCTACTGGGCTTCGAAGAATTCGATCTTCTCGCCGGCGCGCAGCGTGACAATTGCCTTCTTATGGCTTGGCTCACGGCTGCGCAGAGTTCGCCAGCGACCGACACGCCGCTCATCCCCCCGCCGGTTCATCGTGTTCACAGTTTGTACGTGGACCTTGAACATGAACTCAACGGCCTGCTTGATCTCGAGCTTGGTTGCCTCAGGCGCAACGTTGAAGGTGTACTTGTTGAGCACACCGAGCTGAGTATTTTTCTCGGTGATGCGCGGGCTGCGCAAGACTTCATAGATGTTCATGCGAGAGTTGCCTCCAACTGCTGCGCAGCACCACGCGTGAGCACCAGCCAGTCGTGCCGAAGCACGCTCACTACATCAACGCCTTGGGCGGGCAGCATTCCTACAGACTGGAGGTTGCGCCCAGATAGGTAGGCGTTGTCGTCGCGGACCTCACTCACGAAGAGGGCCGTCTGCTCCACTCCGATGCCCAGTGCCCCGAGCATAGTAATGAAGGCCTTCGTCCTTGGCTCCTCAAAAGCAAGAGACTCCAAGACGATGAGCTTTCCCTGGCTGAGCTTGTCCGACAACGCTGAGCGCATCGCAAGACGGCGCACTGCCCGTGGCAGCCGCTGACGATACGATCGAGGCACTGGACCGTGAGCAACGGCTCCATGGTACCAATGTGGTGACCTGCTGCTCCCTTGTCGGGCACGACCTGTGCCCTTCTGCCGCCACATCTTCTTTCCACCCCCGGAAATAAGGCGCCGGTTCTTCGTGGAATGCGTGCCTTGGCGGGCGTTTGCAAGCTGTTGCTGAACGGCCGCATAGAGCGCCGCCCGATGCGGTTCGCGACCAAATATCGCATCGCTGAGCTCGAGAGTCCCCACTTCTGTGCCGTCCTGACGCCGGACGATGACGTTTGCCATTCGACTACCTCCCGCGGTTTGAACGGCGAATCAGAAGAAAACCGCCCGCTGGACCTGGTACAGACCCCTTCACCAGCAACACATTGCTCTCCGGATCTGTGCGGATCACAGCCAGATGGAGCACCGTACGGCGCTCATTGCCAGTGCGGCCTGCCATGCGTGTGCCTTTGAACACACGACCAGGCGTTGTGCCGGGGCCGATAGACCCTGGAGCACGCGACCGGTCTGATTGGCCGTGAGTTCGTGGTCCGCCACGGAATCCGTGGCGCTTCATCACCCCAGTAAAACCCTTACCCTTTGACGTACCGATCACGTCGACAAAGTCACCCGACTGAAAGAGGTCGAGAGTGAGACGCTGGCCGACTTCGTAGGTTGGGTCGCCGGGGCTGGTGCGGAATTCCGTAAGCTTTGCCACGGATGTCAGCCCAGCTGCCTTAATATGACCACCAACTGGCTTCTTCACGTGCTTGGCGGTACCATATCCGACCTGTACGGCCTCGTAGCCGTCGCGGTCCAGGTCTCGAATTTGGGTGACGACGCAAGGCCCAGCTTCGATGACAGTAACAGGTTGAACGCGCCCATTGTCGGTGAAGACCTGCGTCATCCCGACTTTGCGTCCGACTATGCCAATCAACTCACTACACTCCTTCCGCGGGGACGAGGCGCTCTTTACAGCTTGATCTCGATCTCGACCCCAGCGGCGAGGTTGAGTCGGGTCAGCGCATCAAGCGTCCGCTGATTTGGTTCGAGCACATCGATCAAGCGCTTGTGTGTACGCATCTCGAACTGCTCACGAGAATCCTTATTGATGAACCGTGAGCGCATCACGGTGAAGCGGCAAATCTCTGTTGGTAAGGGAATCGGTCCCTTGACTTCGGAGCCTGTCCGCTGGGCTGTCTCGACAATTTGTCGGGCCGACTCATCGAGGACTTTGTGATCGTATGCTTTCAGACGGATTCGAATGCGTTGTCCTGCCATGCCTATCTCCCCCCGTAGTGCCACGTGTTTCCCGCGCTACCGGCGGCAGCTTGGGGCTTGAGGGCACGCGAACACCCTGCTCGAGCGCCCGATGCTGCGTCAAGCGAACGCTCATTGTACCGGAACTGCGGACTTGTGCGAAATACTTCCAGGCCAGAAGGAAGACAGGTGCCTCCCTGGTGTTGCTGTATGTTTCGGAGCTGACCTGCCACTGTGAGCGGTGTGTTCTCTCTGTCGGGGTGGTGGACGACGCAAGAGATGGTGTTGCGGGCCGGTGCCGCTTGAAGAAGACTCGCGCCGCTGGCTCCGGCAGAGCAGCGGTGAATGCGCGCGATCCGCGCAACGCATGGTTGGCGAAATAGGTGTGCCATTGCGCAGTGCTCCTCTCATTGGCCCATACGCTGCTCATGTCTTACACACAAGCACGCCGCGCGCTCAGGCCCTCGTGCGCAATCATTCTTCTTGATGCTGCGAGGCTCGATGAGTCAGCACGCGACGCGCGGCAGTGCTCCTAGGAGCATGGTGGGCAGTACCAACGATCGACTGACTCGGAGAAGACATCAATCGTTGGCACCCCTTTGGTCATTGCTTATCAGCCTCTCTGCGCGAGTGCGACAGTTCAATGCCGGGCGAAGTGATCAACCCTTACGCTTTGCCTTGATCTCTTCCGCGACGTTACGAGGTACTTCCTCGTACGCGTGGAACTCCATAGAATAACTGGCCCGACCTTGTGTCATCGAGCGAAGATCATTCACGTAGCCGAACATTT
>JAMCTA010000108.1 GCA_023381895.1 Chloroflexota bacterium | reverse complement strand
TCGTCGGCAGGTCTTTGATGCCGGCGGCCTGGAAGAGATCCTTGTTGTAGACCGTCATGTCTCCGAAGTTCGTGACCATGGGCATGTGGTAGAGCCGGCCGTTGCGCTTGTAGATGTCGATGATACCCGGCAGGAAGCGATTGAGGTCGAACTTATCGGCGGTGAAATAGGGGGTGAGGTCCAGCAGCAGGTCACGGGCGAAGACATCAGCGAATCCCGCTCCAAACTCCGAGAAGATGTCCGGTGGTGTGCCCGCCGCGACCATGGTGGTGATTTTCGGGTTGATCTGCGCAGTGGGCACGATGATCAGCTCCACCTTGATGTTTGGGCGCTCCTTCTGGAAGCTGGCAACCGTCTGCAGCTCCCACTTGTTCTCCGGCGGGTTGCTACGTATAATTAGGCTGATCTTCGCGGGAGCTGCAGACGCGCTCGTCGTCGCTGAGCTGCTGGCTTGCGAAGTTGTTGATGTGGCCGCGCTGCTGGCGTGCGACGTGGTCGACGTCGCTGTGGATGTCTGCGTTCCGCCGCAGGCAGTGAGCAGGCCGATGCCAACAAACGCCGCACTGACTCCCAGCAACTGGCGACGGGTGCAGCTCCCGCGTCGACGCTGCTCCTGGCGGGGTTGGATCGCTGGACCTTGCATAGCCTCCTCCTCGCGCTCCAAGTCACGAAGACGTAGTTCAACTCAGGCGCACGCGGCATGACGATGTCGGCGTCGAGGCCGAGAGCTAGCCGCCTTGCTTGCCCGCATACTCCTTGTAGGTCTTGGCGACCACGGCATCGACTGCAGGCTTCACTGCCGTGATGGCGTGCTGGGCGCTCGCTTTGCCCGTCCAGAGGGTGTCGAGACCTTGCGTCAGCGTGTTCGAGATCTCCGGCCAGTCGACGAAGAGATGGTTCACGTTTTCGACGCCGACTGTATCTGCTGAAGTGATGACGTCCCGTAGCTCAGCCAGTGTCAACCCGGTCTTCGACACGAACTGCTTGAGCCAGGGATCCAGTTGCGACTTCAAGGGGACGAGGAATCCAGCAACTTCGCTCATCTGTGTGGCGACCGGATCGCTGACCAGGTAGGTCACGAACTCCCAGGACGCCTCCGGAGCCTTGGTCTGGCGCTCGATGAACCAGCAGCCGTTGTAGAGGCTCACTTTGTTCGCCTTCTGCCGGGGTATCGGAGCGAGGCCCCACTTGAAGGGCGCGTGTTGGAAGTTCTGGTAGGCGATCGTTGGCACGTTGAATTCGATCCCGATCTTCCCCGTGCTGAAGATGTCGCCGACGGCCCCCATCGTCTGTACGTCGGCAGGGGTCGGCGCGACTTTGTGCTTGTTCGCCAGGTCCGCTGCAGCCTGCGCCGAGGCGATGACGCCGGGATGGTCGAGCTGGGTCGTCGGCGCGATACCGGTGGTGTACTCCTGCTGGAGGAAGGGGTCGTCCTTCCAGAGGTAGGAGAGGCCCCAGAGGTTCTGGAGCCAACCAACGTTCACGCCGTACTGGGCGTTGGTGCCCTGGCCGTAGTTCTTGGTGAGCTTCGTGGCATAGCTCACCATCGTGTCCCAGTTCCAGCTCGTGTCGCTCCAACTCGTCGGCAGGTCTTTGATGCCGGCGGCCTGGAAGAGATCCTTGTTGTAGACCGTCATCACCCCGAAGTTCGTAACCTGGGGCATGTGGTAGAGCCGGCCGTTGCGCTTGTAGATGTCGATGATACCCGGCAGGAAGCGATTGAGGTCGAACTTATCGGCGGTGAAATAGGGGGTGAGGTCCAGCAGCAGGTCGCGGGCAAAGTAGTCGGCGAACCCCGATGAGCCGAACTCCGAGAAGATGTCCGGTGGTGTGCCCGCCGCGACCATGGTGGTGAGCTTCGGATCAACCTGAGCATAGGGCACGATGATCAGCTCCACCTTGATGTTTGGGCGCTCCTTCTGGAAGCTGGCAACCGTCTGCCGCTCCCACTTGTTCTCCGGCGGGGCGCTGCGCATGAGCCAGGTGATCTGCCCAGAAGCGGAAGAAGCGCTCGCTGCCGCTGGAGCCGGCTTCGTCGCTGAGCTGCTGGCTTGCGAAGTTGTTGATGTGGCCGCGCTGCTGGCGTGCGACGTGGTCGACGTCGCTGTGGATGTCTGCGTTCCGCCGCAGGCAGTGAGCAGGCCGACGCCAACAAACGCCGCACCGGCTCCCAGCAACTGGCGACGGGAGCAGCTCCCGCGTCGACGCTGCTCCTGGTGAGGTTGAATCGATGGACCTTGCACGACTTTCTCCTTGCGCTCCAAGCCACTAACCTTTGACGCCCGTGACGACGATTCCCTGGATGAAGAAACGCTGCGCGATGAAAAAGAGGATGATGCACGGCAACAGGGCGACCAGAGAAGCCGCCATCAACAGGTTCCAGGGCGTCATACCGTAATCCGCAGTGAAGTTCTGGAGCGCCAGCGCCACCGTATAACGCGAGGCCGAGTTCAGGTAAATCAGAGGGTGGAGAAAATCATTCCATGACCCCATGAAGGTCAGGATCGCGACCACACCCACGGCTGGCAGGGAGAGCGGCAGGGCGATGCGCCAGTACAGCCCGAAGTAGTCGCAGCCATCAATCCGTGCCGCGTCATCGAGCTCCGACGACAGCGACGCAAAGAACTGGCGCATCAGAAAGATGAAGAATGGGCCTCCGAGAAAGGCCGGCACGGTGAGCGGGAAGAACGTGTTGATCCAGCCTAAGTATTTGAAGAGGATGAACTGGGGCACCAGCACGGCCTGAAACGGCAGCATGATAGTGCTGAGTACGAGCACGAACAGCGCATTCTTCAACGGTGTGTGCAGCCGGGCGAAGGCAAATCCAGCCAGAGAGGATGACATGACCTGTCCAAGAACATTGAGACTCGTGATGATAGCGGAGTTGCGATAGACCACGCCAGCGCGCATAAAGCTGAGCGCATCAGGATAGTTGCGCCAGACGATGGGGTGAGGAAGCCACACGGGCGGCAGCAGAAGCACCTGCCCCGGTGCTTTCAGCGATGTCGAGAGCATCCAGACGAGCGGTGCCAAGAGGAAGACGGCTCCGATGGCGACCACGAGCGTCGCGACCGCCCGCCAAAAGCGTGTCCAAAATAACCGGCCAAACGCTGGCACGGCGAGCGGCAACGCCCGTGCGGCCGGTCGCTCCTCCTTCGCTGCCACGGTGCTCCACCTCCATAACAATGGTGCTGTTCAGGGGCGTGATCGAAATCCTTCGTAATACACCCAGTGACGTGACGACCAGAATGCTAGGACGGTCATAACGAAGATAACCAGGAAGAGAACCCAAGCAAGAGCTGTCGCATAACCCATGTGAAAGTACTGGAACGCTTCCTGGTAGAGATAAAGGACGTAGAAATATGAAGCGTAGTTTGGTCCGCCTTGTGTGATGACGTAGGCGCCGACGAAGATCTGGAAGGTTCCAATCATCGAGGTGATGAGGTTGAAGAAGATGACTGGCGTTATCATCGGCAACGTGACGTGCCGGTAGCGCTGTAAAGCATTGGCGCCATCGAGCTCGGCCGCTTCGTAAAGCTGCGTTGGAATACCCTGCATGCCGGCAAGGTAGATCAACATAGGACCGCCGACGCCCCAGACGCTCATCATGATGAACGCAGGGAGAACCCACGTCTCGCTAAAGAACCACTGGGGACCATGAATGTGAAAGAGCGTCCAGAGCAGACTGTTTGCCAGTCCATAATCGGGGAGAAACACCCAAGACCACAAGAGGGCAACCGCGACGCCGGCGGTGACGACCGGGAGGTAGTAAATGGTTCGCCATACGGAAAGACCGGGCAAACGCTGGTTCAGAAGGCTCGCCACCACCAATGCACCGATGACGGTGAGCGGCACACTGCCAAGCGTGTAGACGAGCGTCACCTTGAGCGCCTGCCAAAAGAGGTGGGTATGGACCAGGACGCTGTAGTTGGTGAGACCGACGAACCGTGGCGGTGCAACGATATTGTAGGACGTGAAGCTGAGCACCAACGTTGCAATGATTGGCCCGGCGGTCAGCACCACGAACCCCACGAGCCAGGGAGTAAGAAAGGCGTAGAAAGCGAGCGACTCGCGCCCGGCCCGTGACAGGCGCCAGGGCGCTCGCTGGCTGCGCCAGGACAGGTTGGCAGCGCTCATGGACGCTCCTTCGGAGCAATTGCAGCAGAAGCACGATCCACCGGCCCCTGCTGCATTGAGCTTATACAACCCTGGACGGGCTGTCAATCGTTGGAATTGAGCGGAATGTGGACTCTAATCACATTCTTAGTAGTCCGTTACTCCTCTTCTGACCGGTACTCGCAGGCCTCCCCATAAGGAGTTCCTCTCCCGCGTGGCGGGTGAGGGATGCCGGAGGCAGGGTGAGGGACCGTCAGGCGCCAGTCAAATCACGGGTAACGCCCTATTAGTCTAGGTTTCGCACGATGACTGGGGGCAGGTGCACTGCCTCGTAGCTGGTAAAGCTCCGGAAGAAAGAGGTGAGGAGCGGTCCGAGAGCGAGCCCCAAGAATCCGACGATCCAGGGTGAGAGGAAAAGGGAGAAGGCGATGGATTCCCTCCAGGCCTGAGTGAGGTGTCAGCGGCGGTGGCTTGGTTGGACTGCCAGTGGTGCTGTGCTCACGGCTCCGTCCTTTCTCGAGGTGGGGCGACTGATCCGCGCTCGATGAGTGTGCAAGGGAAGACCTCAGATCGCTGGACGGGAACACCCTTTTCAATCGCCACGGCGAGAAGCTCCACTGCCCGTTCGCCGACGTGATCGCGCGGTTGATAGATGCAAGTCAGCGGTGGATTCGTGAGCGCCAGCTCTGGCGGGCTATCGAAGGCGACGATGCTGAGATCCTCGGGCACTGCGACACCCTCGCGGCGGCAAGCCGAGAGCAGGGAGAGCGCAACGTGCGGCTCGGTCGAAAAGACGGCGGTGACGCCGAGCTCTCTGATTTGCGGCACGATAGTGTCGAGCTCTTCGCCGATGTCCACGTCGATGGCAGCGACGAGACGATCTCCAGCCACGCGAGCGAAGCCTGCGAGGCGGCGGGCTGGGATCTCAGGGATGTGCTTGTGCCGCCCACAGAGCACCGCCATCCGGCGATGCCCGTTGCGACTGAGGTGCTCCGCAGCGAGAGCGCCGCCTTGCACGAAGTTGCCGCTGACGAAGGGCAGGTCGACACCGTCGAGATAGCGCTCTCCGAGATGGATGAGGGGGTAACCAGTGCGAACCAGCTCAGCAAGACCTTCACGATCAGCTGTCTCCCCGACGAAGACCGCTCCGTCCGTCTGGCGCAACTCCGGGAAGCGGGCGAGCGGGGTGGTGAGCAGCCTTTCCTCGGTGGCCTGCCACACGAGAACCGCGTAGTCAGAGTGAAACGCCGCGTTGGTCACTGACAATGCCGTCTCGGCAAATGTCTCAGGCAGCAGCGTCGTGGGGTTGCCCCAGAGCACGAGGCTTAGTGTGCGGGAGCGGCCCTGCCGGAGCGTCTGGGCAGCGCGATTGGGTACGTAGCCAAGCTGTCGCGCCACCTCCTGGACGCGCAAACGGGTGGCGAGGGAGATGCGCGTCTGGTTCCGAAGAGCGAGGGATACCGTTGACGAGTCGAGCCCCAGCTCACGCGCGATATCTTTGATCGTAGGACTCACCCCAGTGACGGTCTCCTTGCTCGGCAGAGACAACGATGATACACCCCACCAGAGAGCGCCAGACTGCCCAGCTGATCATACGTTTGACCGACCATATTACCACAGTAGCACAGGTTCCGCGGATGCACAAACGTGTGCAAGCCCCCTGAGGCGCGGATCGCCGCGAACGCAACCTCGATGCGGTCGAGCATCACCTCGGCAAGAGACTCGGGAGAACCTACTCCTTGATGGTGAAGAATCTACGGCACGTGCCGAGTGTCCTGGCTGCTCAGCGGCTGACGGCGTGCCAGACGGCTTGGGACATGCGAGCGATAGCCTGGCCCGCAACCAGATTGTCCTCACCTCCATCGGAGAAGCACACGAGCACGTAGGTCCCGAAAGGGCTCTCGACGATGCCTGCATCGTGCACGATTCCCCGTAGGGTGCCGGTCTTGTGGTACACGCGGGCGCTGTCAGGGAGGTGAAGCGGCAGGCGGGTCGTGCCGGAGCAGCGCGACAGGTAGTCGAGGGCAGTGTCACTGAGAGCGAGCTCACGCTGCCACAGGCGGGTGAGGATGTGAGCCATCTCGTCGGGAACCACCGGGTTGTGGTCTGGTTCACGCAGCGTAGCAAAGTCTCGGAAGTGGTGCGTGAGCCGCATCCGCTCACAGCCCCACGCAGTGAGGCTGCTGTTGACCGCCGCAAGGCCCACTCGATCGATGAGCTCATTGCTCGCAACATTGTCGCTGAGGTTGATCGCCAGCTCGCACAAATCGTGCAGCGTCACGGTGATCGGGTGGCGGAGGTGGATGAGGATGCCGCTGCCAAGGCGAGCGTTCTCGCCATCCTGCACGCTCACGGTCACCGGCTCTTCCAGGCGTAGCTGTCCGCTGTCCACGCGACGCAGGACTTCCAGCAAGAGTGGAACCTTGCTCGCGCTGGCGCCGGGGAACACGGTCTCACCATTGATGCTGAAGCCATCGCCGCCGCTGAGGTCGCGGAAGGCGATGCCCCACCGGCCGCCAGCCGTGAGAGCGATGTGACGGAGCTCATTGCGCAACGCCCGCCAGGGCTCAGCACCGCCACCAGTGCGGATTAGCTCGCTCGCGGGTGTGATGCTGGCGAGCGAACGACCACCGCGGCGCCCCCCCAGGAGCTCGCGGCGTACCTGGCGGAAGCGCTCGAGTCCTGGCTGCCAGGCCGCTTCGATCTCCTCTAGCGGCTCTTCGCGATCGATACTCACGCGGATGCGTGTGTCGCCGGCGAGGCGATCGACGGTACGCCCCTCATCGCGCCAGTGGAGCTGCTCCGGGTAGAGGCGGCGGAGTGCGAGCAGGAGGGCAACGCCGGTGCGGGCGGGCGCGTAGGTCCCACGATCGGTGATGTAGAGCTGGATACCGTGGCACGTCTCACCCTGCCACTTGGAGAACGTCGGGGTGAAGTGACAAGGGCGGAACGCGGTGCCGGGGAGCGCGAAGCCGCGCAGCGCCTGGGCCAGCTGGTCCGCGTCGATGAACGGTGCTCCCACGAGCTCGAAAGGACGGGTGGTACCGCGCCCTTCCGACACGTTCGTCCCCTCGATCGGACAGGTGGCAGCGAAGGCGAAGCACGAGTCGACCGTCGGGAGGTTCGGCGATGGCAAGATCCACGGTAGACCAGTAGTCTCGTACCACCAGGAGCGGCGCCAGCCGTCCAGGGGTATGACCGTGAGGTCGCAGCCGATCCCTCCCACAGTGTTGAAGAGGTGAGCGAGCTCACCAATAGTGAGACCGTAGCGCACCGGCAGACCGTAGGCGCCGACGAAGGAGTCGAGCTCCGGCTGCACCACCGGACCTTCTACTGCCAGTCCGCCGAGGGGGTTGGGGCGGTCCAGGACGACCATAGCGAGGCCGTGCTCTCGCGCCGCCTCCATACAACGAGCCATCGTGAAGATGAACGTATAGAAGCGAGCGCCGGCGTCCTGCATATCGAAGACGAGCGTGTCGATCCCGGTGAGCATCGCCGGTGTGGGCGTGCGCGTTTCACCGTAGAGGCTGTAGATGGGAATGCCGAGTTGTGGGTCGCGTGCTGCGCCCACGTGCTCACCTGCCTGAGCGGCTCCCGCGAGGCCGTGCTCCGGGCCGAACAGGGCCACGACCTTGGCGCCAGCCCGGGGAAGCACGCTGACAATGCTCTCAAACGATGGTAGGACGCCGTTGGGGTTGCTCACGATGCCGACACGCCGCCCCCGCGCGGCTTCAGCACGGTCCGTGAGCAGTACTTCGAGACCAACACGCATCGCGTTTACCTCCCCGCCTGACGGCCAGATACCGGCATTGCCCCTCCGTCTGCACGACGCCGCTGAGCCGCCCCTAACCACTGACAGCGGCGGCTCGTTCCTGGTCTGGCTAGCTAGCGCTGTGTGGCAGCGCTCAGGAGCAATCCGGCGCGTTCGAGTGCTGCGTGCAACCGCTCCCGATCCTCCGCCGTGACGTTGACAAGCGGTGGGCGGACAGGGCCAGCGCGCCTGCCGAGCAGCCCCATCGCTTCTTTGACCATGCTTACCTCGTAGCCCTTGCGGCGGATGCGGAGATCGTAGAAGTCCTGTACTTTCTTGGCGGTGATCTCGCGCACGGAGGCGAAGTCACCAGACGAGGCTGCGTTGAACAGTGCGACGGCGACGTCCGGCATGAAATTGGAGATGCTCGAGGTGAAGCCCTCAGCGCCAGCCGAGAAGTAGCCACCAACCATGTCGTCGCCAACA
>JAMCTA010000002.1 GCA_023381895.1 Chloroflexota bacterium | reverse complement strand
TGTCCCGACTCTACAGCACGCTCACTGCCGGCGTCCCTTTGGCCGTGAAACCTATGCACACTATCGGGCGTAAAATGACAGAAGTCGCGCCCCTACTGCTGACACGTCCGGATGATGCTGCTCAGCACCGCGTGCGTGCTCGCCCCCCGGTCACGGCGATTGCCCCCCGAGGTCTTCCGCACCAGCACCGCTGGCCGGATCGCCCGCTCGGCGGCATTCTTCGCCGGCGCCAGTCCCGCCACGTACAAGAAGGTCAGCAGTTGCCCGCGATGCTTGCGCAGCAGCTTCACCAGCCGGGCGTTGCCCGGGTCGGTGTGCTCCCCAGCCAGCAGCCAATCCAGCGCCGCCTCCAGCACGTGCTCGACCTTACGGTAGGGGATGTCCAGCCCGTGTTTGCACGCCGCCGCCAGCCCCAGCGCCTTGGAGCCGATCTGCACCGCTGCCGCTCCCAGCGCCTCCGAGGTCTGCTTCGGGTGGCGCGCCTGGCAGCACTCCCCGCACAGCGCGCCACGTCGATGTTGCATCGCGTCACGATCGGCGTGACCAGGGCAATCTCGACCTGGTACTGCACCTGGATCGTGTGGCCGATCAGCTTGCCCCCACACGTCAGGCAGGTGGCGTGGGGCAATGGGATCGCAAAAACGCGATCCACCCGCAGCGGTTGGTCTCGCCGCACGGCCGGGTGCCCGGCCTTTGGGCCCGGGCGCTGCGGATTCTCCTTCGGCGGCCCTTTCGAGAACGGCGCCGCCTGCCGCTTCCCGGCCTGCCGAGCCGCCTCGAGCTGTGCCAGGGCGGTTTTCAGCACCGCTTCCAACTCGGCGACACGCTGCCGAAGAGCGGTATTCTCCGTCGCCAGTTCTTCATAGCGAGGCCGCAAAGCATCTGCTGTCATCGCGGCTCTATCTTACACCAGCGATCAAGACACCCTCGTCCGCTCGACTCCTCTCGGGAACGCGGTAAACAAATACCAATTTTCTTGACTGCGTTACACGCCAAAACGCAATTTCGGCGTTGCGCATCTAAACTCAAGCCGCGACGGGATCTACATTGCAAGCCGGCGGTGAAGTGCTGAGGGCGTCGGCACTCGCCTGCAACACGGTTCGGCAGCGTTGCTTCACCTCGCCGGCGCGCTGGGTGAGCCGACGAAAGAACGCGTCGACGTGCTCGCGCACAAAGGCCTGACGCTTCCTCTCGTCCGCCTTCAAAAGTCGCTTCTTCGGACGTTTGAGCACGAAGCCCAAGCGATGCAGGTAGGTCCGGCAGGCGCTGCGTCGCAACCAGATGCCAAAGCGGCGTTGCACGAATTCTCTCACCACGTTCCAGTTCCAGTTCGCTCGATGCCGGCAGCCTGGGGCGGCGCTTGCCGCTCCCGCGTGAGGGCGGGGGGACCGCCGGTGTGCTCGAACGCGAGACTCGCCGGCCCCGCGCTCCGAAAGTCGGCCAGCCAGACACCAAATGGTGTGGGCATCCCGATCGAGTGCCGTCGGCGCTCCATACATGCGCTGCCGCACCGCCCGCGCGCGAGCTCCCAGCGCGCAAAGTCTGCCTGCAAATCGTCCACACTCGCTCCTCCTGTCGCCGCACTCGGGACTGGAGCGTACCCGCCCTTGCTCTGCAGGTTCCATCGTGGCTTCACTTTAGCTCTTGAGCTCTCGCCGGATCACTTCTTCGTCCCAGAGCAACCCCAGGCCGGGGCGCTCCGGCAAGATGACTGTGCCATTACGAATCTCGGGCGGCTCGACAAAGACGTTGAGATGCTGCTCCACGGAGTGCACGTAGCTCTCGACGATGAGCCCATTGGCTACCGCCCCCACGCAGTGCGCCCCAACGTGTGGGCCTCCGTGCGGGGCCATCGGTAGGTGGTAGGCTGAGGCAAAGGCAGCAATCTTCAGCCACTCGGTGAATCCGCCGCAGGTGCGGGGATCGGCTTGCACAATGTCCACAGCGCGCGCTTCGATGAGATCGCGAAAGCCCCAGCGCGTGAACTCGTTCTCGCCACTGGCCACCGGCACGTCGAGCGCGGCGCAGAGAGCTGCCTGACCGCGATAGTCATCGGCTGGTAGCGGCTCCTCGAACCAGTAGGGGTCGTCTCGTTCGATCATGCGAGCGAAGCGCAGAGCGGTGTTGACATCCCAGGCGTTGTTGACATCAACCATGAGGTCGATCTCTGGGCCGATGGCCAATCGCACCGCGTGCACTCTCTCAGCGTCGTGCTTCAAGCCGGCGCCAGGCCAGCCCACCTTCATTTTGACGGCTCGATAGCCGCGAGAGAGAAAGCTCTCCATCTCAGCGACGAGCTCACGGATCCCTTTGCCCTCCTCGTAGTAGCCACCAGCTGCGTACACTGGTACTTCCCGCCGGTGTCCACCCATGAGCCGCCAGCGAGGCTGTCCCAATGCTTTGCCGCGGAGGTCCCACAGAGCGATGTCGACGACGCCAATAGCAGAGATGTGCTCGCCCTTCGCCACCGGTTTGCGATTGAAGGCATAGAGACGGTTCCAGCAGGCCTCTGCGCTCATGGGATCTTGCCCAACCAGGACCTGCCGCAAGCGCCCCAACACGAGATGGCGCTGTCCGCCAAAGCCCGTGCCCGTGACGCCCTCATCAGTGTGAATCTCCACGCGCGCAAAACCCGCTCCTGCTGTCTTGATGATCGAGTTCCAATAGGGTTTCTCGCGCGGCAGAGAGAACTCCGTCATCGTGATATCGGTGATGCGCACGGACACAGCATCCTTTCCACTTGCTGCCCGCCCCATTGGAAGCCAGCATTCCCTGCTGTCGATCGACCAAGCCTCCGGCTTGGGCCTGGGGCAGGCCGGCAGCGATCCACCCGGGGCAACGCTAATGTCCCCACGCGGGGCTGTCAATGGAAGCAAGCCTATTGCCACCGATCGCATTTTGTCCTATACTTCGTACCATCATACCAACAGTACACAGCCGTCAAGGATGGTATGGTGATCACTGACGAGCACGTCCACATGTCCCCGCCGCTTGGTGGTGCCGGCGGCTTCGCCCGCGCCGCAGAGCACCGGCTTCCCCTGCAGCTCCCCCTCACCACACACGCCCAGCCGATGTGCTGGCCAGCCGATCATCGGCGGCGCTCTGGTGCAATGGCCCGCGCTAACGTGGCTACGACAGCACGCACGTAGGCGGATTCTCGCCGGCACGCGGGAGAAAGGATTGGCTATCGGGACATCGAGGGCCCTATGGCTCCCATTCACTTCGATACTCCCGCGGTTTGGGTTTGGCCACCTGTGACTCGGGACAGCGCCCGAGGAGATTGAGGATGTATTCGCGATGATGCCGAGAGAACTAACCCGCCGCGCGCTGCTACGCCTGGCAGCACGCACGCCGGCAGTGTTTGCCGGAACGGCGCTGCTTGCCGCTTGCGGCGGCGCGACCATAACCACCACTTCTACTGTCGCAACTTCCACGCCAGCCAGCGTGCGATCCACAACTACCAATGCAGCCACGAGCAGTACGGCACAGTCCAGTGCCAGCACGCCGGCGCCTTCGGCAGCCACTGCCCGTGCCGCCGGCAAAACGGCGACTAAAGTGACCATGCTGACTCACTGGGACGCGACAACACTCAAGGTCTTCCAGCCGTACCTCACGGAATACCAGCAGGTGAATCCCGGCACAACGGTGGATGTCTTGACGGTACCCTTTGACCAGCTCCTGAAGAAGATCACCGTTTCCCAGCTCTCCGGGACAGGCTATGACATCTATCACATCTACGATCTGTGGTTGCCGGATCTGTTAAAGAACAACCTCCTGGCGCCGGCGCCGAACGATGTCGAGAGCGACGTCAAGCCGGCCTATGCGCCCGGCGCCGTCGACGCCGTGAGCAGCCAGGGCCACCTCTATGGCTACCCCACAGAGATTGATACCTACGCCCTGAACTACAACAAACGGCTCTTCGAGGATGTAGGCAGTGTTGGGCCGCCGACAAACTGGACGGAGCTCCTAGCCACAGCGCACAAGCTCACCAAGACGGATAGTTCGGGCCGGATCATCCGGCAGGGCTTCGGAACGATTAATGGCTGGGACTCCGGCGTCGTGCACCCCTGGCTGTCTATGCTCTGGTCTAACGGCGGCGATCTGCTTGCCCCGGACTTCAAGAAATCCGTCTTCAATAGCAAGCAAGGCCTCGAGACGCTCGATCTCTACAAGCAGCTCATTAACGAGAAGGTCATGGCTGCTGACCTCGGTAAGGCCTACGCGAACAACTTCGAGTTGGGGAAGACGGCCATGATTATCATGGCGAACTGGTGGGAAAGCGGGCTGAAGTCCACGATGAAGGATCACTTCGCGGACGTCGCCACTGCTCCGATTCCAGTAGGGCCCTCCGGCAGTAAGGCTATCGCTGTGTCGTACGTCTGGCTTTACACGCTTAACCGATCGAGTAAGGTGCAGCCGGAGGCCTGGCAGTTCCTTAAGTGGCTCAACGGACCGGCCGCTACCGGTAAGTCCTCCCGGATGGGGGACTGGCTGCTTTCTCAAGGGATCCTCCCCAGCCGGAACAGCGATCTCACGGCCCACGCGCGAGAGCTCGATACGCCATTCCTCAAGACGTACGTCGACGAGCTACAAAGTGCCAGACCCTTCCCAGTCGTACTCGGCGGTGCAGAAATCACCGTGGACCTGCAAAAGCAGATCGAGGCCGTGGAGTTCGGCAATGCAACCCCGGAGCAGGCGCTCACGACCGCGCAGACCCAGGTCGACGCCTTGCTCAAGAAGAACTATGGCTAGACACCGGCGTCGTTTCCGGCGCCCTGCGCCCAATGAGGTCACAGGTTGTGATGCGTCGTGATCTGCCACTGAGAACGGTAGCCGCCTTCGACCATACGAGGCGCCGGCGCCGCTACCAGCGTCTCGACAAGAAGGCGCGCGCCGGCATCTTGTTTGTGTCTCCGGCGCTGCTGTTCTTCCTCGTCTTTTTCCTGGGACCGCTCTGTTTTGCTGTCTATGTCAGCCTCCACGACTGGGACATGCTCTCCCCGATCACCAGCATGCCGTTCGTCGGCCTAGATCAGTATCAGGAGCTCCTGACGGCTGACCCGCTTTTCAAGAAGACACTGGTGAACAGCTTCGCTTTTGCCCTGGGCAACCTCGTCTTCTTGCCCCCGCTGTCGCTGGCAGTAGCGCTACTCCTGAACAGCGGCGTGCACTGGCTGAGTCTCTGGCGCACGATCTTCTTTACACCCGTGGTGACGTCGGCTGTCGCTGTAGCGATTATCTGGGCATATATCTTCGATCCGACGTACGGCCCCCTCAACGCATTGTTGGTGAATCTACACCTCCCACCGCAGAGCTTCCTTTCATCAGAGACAGAAGCGATGCCCTGCATCATTCTCGTGAGCGTCTGGCAAAGCTTGGGCTACTACGCCATCATCTACCTAGCCGGACTCCAAGGGATCGCCCAGGAGCACCTGGATGCGGCGCGGGTGGATGGCGCCAGCCGGTCACAGACGTTTCGCTACATCACGTTACCGCTCTTGAATCCGACCACGCTGTTCGTGCTGGTGATCATTACGATCAACGCGCTGCAGGTCTTCACTCCCGTCTTCATCATGACAAACGGGGGACCGGTGGATAGCACGAGGGTCGTCGTCCTGAATGTCTATGACACGGCCTTCACGTTCCTGCACATGGGTAAGGCCTCTGCCATGGCTATGATCCTGTTCGCAATCATCTTCGTGTTCTCGCTCGGTGAAGTGAAACTCATGGAAAGAGGCCGGTGATGAAAGGGGTCCAGCACATCCTCACGTACTCGCTCCTCGTGGCCGGTTCGCTGCTCATGGTGGGACCGTTTGTGTGGATGGTAACGTCAGCGCTCAAGACGCCCGACGAGTTGATCGCCGTACCGCCCGTGTGGTGGCCCGGGCGGCCAATGTGGCGGAACTTTGTCACGGTCTTTACGGTCCTGCCGCTTGCTCGGATGTTTCTCAACAGTATCGTCATCACCGCCATCATTAGTGTGGCCATCCTGCTCACCAGCTCCCTCGCGGGCTTCGGCCTGGCAAAGTACGAGTGGCCGGGGCGGGATGCCGTCTTCGTCGGCATCTTGGGTACGATGATGGTACCGTTCTTCGTGCTGCTGATCCCCTTGTACTTCGTGGTCAAGACGTTGGGCTGGCTGAACACCTACCAGGGTCTGATCATGCCCAATGTCGTCACGGCCTTCGGCATCTTCCTAATGCGCCAGTTCATCCTGAGTCTCCCCGACGAGCTACTGGACAGCGCGCGGATCGATGGTGCGACGGAATTCCGCATTTACTGGCAGATCGTGCTTCCGCTGCTCTACCCCGCCCTGGCGGCTCTGGGTATCTTCGCCTTTATCTACCACTGGGACAGCTTCCTCTGGCCACTGCTCGTCATCCACTCTCCCTCCCTCTACACGGTGCCCATCGGTCTTAATAGTCTGCGCTCGTTTGCCAGTAGTCAGCAGTACCTGAACCTACTCATGGCAGGTACGGCTGTCGCGGTCACACCGTCCATCGCGGTCTTCGTCACCCTGCAACGACATTTCGTCCGCGGCATTGCCCTGACCGGTGTTCGCGGCTAACACAGCAGCGGTTCACTGCTGGGGAAGGAGGTACGCCATGTCCGGCACGTTCTGCATCCGCTCCTATCGCGGGGAAGACGAAACGGCTCTCTTGGACATCTGGAACGAGACCATGTGGGGTGACCGGATCGACGCAGCGACCTGGCGCTCTCGTGTCTTGCTTGATCCGAACTTCGTGCCCGAGCACTGTGCGCTTGCAGAGGGGCCACAGGGTCGCCCGGTCGGGTTCATGCTGGGACTGGCGCGGCAGGTGCCGTTCTTTGTCCAAGGGTACGAGCGGGAGAAGAGCTGGATCACCGCCTTCGGTGTGGTTCCTGAGCATCGACGTTCAGGTGTGGGGTCGGCGCTCCTGGAGCACGTATGCGGCCGGCTGCGCGCCGGTGGCGCCCAGGAGGCCGCCGTCGCCCCCTATGTCCCAAACTACTTCATCCCCGGTGTCGATGTCAGTATCTATGCAGACGCGGTCCGTTTCCTGGAGGGCCGCGGTTTCGCCGTGCAGTCCCGTCCGCTCAGCATGCGAGCGGACATTGCAACCTTCCAAGTGCCGGAGGACATCGCCAAGACCCACGCACGGATTCAGGCCGAGGGTATACAGATCACTCTGGCCATCCCCGAAGACATCGTGCCGGTCCAGCAGTTCCTGCGCCGTTGCTTCAGTTGGGATTGGGTGCGTTTCGCTGCGGAAGTGATGAACGAGCTCTTTTCGGGCAACCCGCGGACCGCCGGCATGCTGGTCGCCAAACAGGCGGGTGAAGTTGCCGGCTATGCCCAGTTCCGCGCTGAACGATTCGGCCCCTTCGGTGTCGACCCAGCCTTGCGTAGCCGGGGTATCGGCCGGGTGCTGCTGGCGCAGACGCTCATTGAGATGCGTCAACGCGGCTATCACTGCGCCTGGTTTCTCTGGACGAGCGACGATGCCGCGCGGCTCTATCAGCGTTGCGGTTTCCGGGAAGAGCGTCGCTTCGCGGTCATGCGAAAGTCGCTCGTCTAGGGGCCGGGCGCTAGGAGACGGGGAGTTGATCAGGAGGAGCACATGGCAGAGCACAACCGAACCATCATGGTCGTGGGTGGGCACGCCGCCGATGCGGAGGTGATGGCGGGGGCAACCATTCTGAAGCACGTGAAGGCCGGCTACCGAGCCGTCCTCGTGCACATGACGCTTGGGGAGAAGGGGCACCGTAGTATGCCGGTTGCGGAATATGCCGAGCAGAAGCGGCGCGAAGCGGAGACCGCCGCCAAGGCACTGGCGGCGGATGTCGTCTGCATGCCCTATCCGGACGGCGAGCTAGCGGTGAATGAGGAAACGCAGTGGAAGATTGCCGACGTTATGCGTGAGTACCGGCCGGACGTGGTGATCACCCACTGGCACGGGAGCATCCATCGCGACCATCGCAACACGAGCATCAACGTCACGGAGGCGCTCTACTTCGCGGGATTACCCGCCTTTCGGCGCGAATGGCCCGCCTGGCGGCCCAAGGCCGTGTACTTTGCCGAGAACTGGGAAGATCCGTACGGCTTTCAGCCGGAGATATCGCTGGACGTGACAGACGTTTTCCCGGCTTACCTCGAGGCGATCAAGAGTTACGAGCTGGTGCGCGGGGGAATATCGTCCTTCCCCTATTTCAAGTACTATGAGGCGCTCGGGACCATTCGAGGAGCTCTGGCGGGGTACGACAAAGGCGTTGCGCTGATGCGGCCAGAGGGGGCGCGGATGAGTAGGCAAGAGCTCCTGATCTAACTGCTTCTGTCCGCGTCTATTGCGCCCTATGGTGATTCTCGGCCGGCCTCGCCGATCCACCGCCGCCAGGTCGTCGCGCTCTTGGTCCTACGCTTGCGACCGCTGCAAGTATGGGCGGAGGGCTGCTTCAAAGCCAAAGAGTGCCGGAGAGCCTCCCGTATGCACAAACACGACGGTTGAGCCGGGTGCCACGCGGCCTGCGTCAATGTGGGCAAAGAGCCCCTCCATGGCCCGTCCGGTGTACACCGGGTCGAGCAAGAGCCCCTCCGTGTGGGCGCAAGTCCGGATCGCCTCAAAGCAACCCGGCGTCAGATCCTCGTCGCGTTCTCTGGCAAAACGGTCATCGTTGTCTACCTCTCCCGCCTCGACCTGGATATCCAGCCCGATCAGCGCAGCAGCCGCATTGGCGATCGTTGCCGTCAACGCGACGCGCCCCGGATCCGGTCGGGCGCAAATTCCGGTCACGTGCGTCGCTGCCCTGCGCGCCCGCGTCCCCAGGATGAGTCCGGCCTGTCCCTTGGACCCGGAACTCATGTAGATGGCGCCGGCGATCTTCCCTAACTGCCCGAGCTGTTCCTCGATTTCGAGGTAGGCCAGCAGGTAGGCCAGCGCTGAGGCGGTGGCGAACATCCTCGCCTCATTCATTACGTAGGGAGTGTGCCCGCTAGCGCGCAGGTCAGCCACCATCTCGGCCAGTCGCCGCTCTACCGTAGCTCCGTCTCCTGCCGGCTCAAAGTACAACTCCGCACCGAGGAGCTCGTCGATCAGGAGGTTGCCTGGTCGCCCCTGTGGCTCCGGACCGTGCAGGAGCAGCACGGTCCGCATGCCGAGGAGGTTAGCAGCGGCCGTGGTTTGGCGTGCAGAGTTGGACTGGACTTCGAGCGCCGCCACGACGACGTCTGCCCCCTGCTGTTGCGCCTCCGCCAGCCGGAACTCTAAGTTGCGCGTCTTGTTCCCACCGAAGGCCAGACCGGTCAGGTCATCACGCTTGACTAAGATCTCCACCCCCACCTGCGCCGACAGCCGGGGGCAGGGTTGGAGCGGCGTGTCCACGTGGGCGAAACGGACGCGCGGCACGCGCCCAATGTGTTCACGCAGTTCCGCCGGGCTGTACAACCGAACCGGGGTCATGGGCGCTCTCTTCCTACTTGCTCAAGTACGCGTCACGCGGGATGATGAGCTGCGCCGACAGAATCGTGAGCCTCTGCAGCTTACTGCTCATCGCCACTTCATTTTGCGGGATGTACAGCCAGACAGCTGGCTGGAGCGTGTTCAGTTAGCGCTGCGCTTGCGCTAGGAGCTGCCGCCGCTGTTGCGCGTCGACCGTCGCTTCGCTCTGCGTGATCAGCGCCAGAAGCGCCCCCTTGTCTGAGGGCTGTTCGCCGGGGCATCTCCTGTTGTATCGACCTTGTCATGGCTTACTCCCCCGTCTGCTTCACTCCGGGAGTCAGCCCACTCGATGGACCAGCCCCTGCGGTTCACCATCACTGCGGTCGCTGAGCACCGGCCAAGCCGCGGTAGCCGGGCTGGTCAACTGAACGGATACGAAGTAGCGGTCGGCGGGATAGATGGACCGTGCCACCTCGAGCGGAACCTGTTCATGGTCGATGAAGGTGAACTGGCAGACGAGCACCGCGGACCCCGTCGGACGCCGCAAGAGGCGGGCGAGGTACTCGGACGCCGTCTCCGCATGCACGGCAACGCGGGACGAGGTCACGCGCACGCCGCAGACGCGCTGGACAACGCGGGTGAGCGACGCCGAATCGAGTGGGAAGCCCTCCAGCTGACGGCCGACGTGCGGCGCGAAGTAGCGGCTTTCCACCCACAACGGCTCACCTTCCACTCGGCCGATGCGCCTGACGTGGAGGAGCAGTTCACCTGGCAGACTGGCCAGGGCCTCGCGCGCCCAGCCTGCGGGCAGGCTCTGCTCGCTACTCAAGACCTCGACTCGGGGGACGAGTCCAGCCCGCAGGATATCTTCTTCAAAGCTCAGCAGGTCGTCGAGGTGCCGTTCGACCTGATGCGTTTCCGGCGGGCGGAGCCGGACCGTCGTCCCGTGGGCACGCCGGCGGACGATCAGGTCATCTTCTTCAAGCCGCTTGAGTGCGGTGCGGATCGTGGCCCGGCTCACACCGAACGATCGGGCAAGGTCCTCTTCGTTGGGCAGACGGCTCCCCGGCTGGAAGACACCGCCGGCGATCGCTTGCCGGAGCTGCTGCTCGATCTTATAATAGAGTGGTAACGGTGCGGCATGGCCCATGGCACTATCTTGCTACCTACTTCTATAGTACGTATCATCGTACTATATACTAAAGCGGGAACGCTTGTCAAGGAGCCCGGCATGATCATCGATGTCCACGCGCACGTCTTCCCCCCGCTGGCGGAGGCATCGGGGTTTACCGGGCCGGAGGAGCACGCTCTCTTCCTCCAGCTCTACATCGCTACCCACGCGCAGCCCGTCCGCCGCCTGCGGGACCACGCCCGCAGCTACGGCAACGGTGTCCTCGGGGATGGGCGCTACGAAAGTCCGGGGGCATTTGCCGGCACCGACTTTCGTGTCGGTCGCTTCGGTCGTTTCGAGTGGATAGTGGGGGGCGAAACCTTCTACCGGCAGTTTCTGCCCCCGTCTTTACAAGACATGCAGGCGCCGGCGGAGTTCCTCCTGCAAGAGATGGCCTATGCCGGCGTGGATGCGGCGGTACTGCAGAACGCCCGGCTCTACGGCCGCCTGAATACGTATTTTGCCGAAGTGGCACGGCGCTATCCCGGCAAGTTCGTGCCCCTAGCAGACGTCGACGAGGCGCGTGCGGATACCGCGGAGGAGATCGCCCGCCTCACCAGCGCGGTGACCGACCTCGGAATGCGCGGGCTGTACTACGCGACGCGGGGGCACTTCATCGAGGGGTATCACCGTCATCTTGACGACCACGCTTTCGATCCCTACTGGGAGGAGGTTCGCCGCCTCAAGATTCCGGTCTTCTGGGAGATTCTGGGGGTGCCCCGGCCAACCCCGGCTACCTATCTGGAGCAAATCGTCCGGCTCAATCGCTGGGCGGAACGCTTCCCGGACATTCCCGGTGTCCTCACCCACGGCATCGATCCCGATTTTCTTCGAACCGACCTACCCAGCGCCCTACAAGAACTCCTAGCGCGCGAGCAATTCCTGATCGAACTCTTGTATCCGATTGAGCAGGGACGGCTGTACGAATATCCGTTCGCAGAAACGCACCGGACGATCCAGCGCCTGTACGCCCGTGCTGGTGGGGAACGCCTGGTCTGGGGCTCTGACATGCCCAACGTGCTTCGCCATTGCACCTACCAGCAGGCCCTGCAGTATCTGCAAGACCATTGCTCCTTCATTGCGGCGACTGATCTTGATCGCATTCTGGGAGGAAACGTGGCGTGGTTGTTCAATCTCACCTCTCGCCGAGAAGGTGTAAGAGAAGGGACCAGGCCATAGTGCCGGCCAGCGACTTTCGCTGGCTGCTGCCCTCACGATGCAACGAAATGGGGCGGGTGCTGCGTTCTCTTATAGGGAGAGATAGTGGAAAACGGACTGAGAGGGGCGTGCTCTGACGACCGTGAATCCAGATGGCCCCCTGATGCTGTTGCTTGCAGAGCATCCGCTGGAAGGCTTTGAGGCGCTCTTCGCCGCCTATCTTCGCCCGCTCTACAGTTTTGCGCTGCGCTCGACAGCACAGCCGCTCGAGGCCGAAGAGGTTGCGCAGGAGACGTTTCTCCGCGCCTTTCGCGCGCTGCGGAACATGCCACCGGCGCAGATCACAGCGCTTGCTCTGGCGCCGTGGCTGTTCACCATCGCCGTGAACGTCATGCGTAGCCGCCAGCGGCGCCAACGCGTTGCTCTCCAGCATCTCGAGCGGGAGGACGGCAGCGCTCTGGAAGTCCCAGCCACCATGCGCTTTGAGGGCGAGAGTGAGCTCGCCCTTCTCGTGGCCGCTCTGCCCGAACACCACCGCCTACCGCTCGTGCTGCACTACGTCGTGGGCTTGAGCTATCCAGAGATCGCTCTCACCCTCCACAGACCAGAGGGGACGGTGCGATCCCAGGCATTTCGTGCCCTGGCGCAGCTGCGCCAGGCGCTTCGTGAGTAAGGAGGCCTCCATCACCGTGACCACGCCAACACTCCAGACCCTGTTGGACGACCAGCTCGAGCAGCGGTTGCGCAGGCTGGCTACCGTGACACTGCCACCAGGGCTAGAAGGGCGGATCCGGGCCCAGATCGGCCTCGCCGGCTCCTACTTCACACTCGCGACACCGATCGGCACGGTGTTCATCGCACTCAGCACCCGGGGCATCATCGCGGTCGATACCGCTCCAGACGCAGCCACGTTCGAGGAGCGCTATCGCACGACCTTTGGCCGGGTGGTGCACCCGCTCGCCAAGCCCCCAGCGGCGCTCCTCTCCAAGCTCGAACAGCACCTCGCTGGTCATCACCAGAACATTCCCTTCGACCTCAATAGCCTCACGTCCTTCCAGCGCGCTGTTCTCCGCACCACAGCGGAGATTCCCTTCGGTGAGGTGCGACCATACGCCTGGGTGGCAGCACACACTGGCTACCCCCGTGCTGTGCGGGCTGCTGGCTCGGCGCTGGCTCAGAACCCGATTCCCCTCTTCATCCCCTGCCACCGTGTGGTGCGCAGTGACGGCATTATCGGCGAGTATGCCCTCGGCACGGCAGTCAAACGCCACCTGCTGCAAGCGGAAGGAGTCGACCTCACCCATCTCACGACGCTCGGCCGGCACGGCATTCGCTTCGTTGGCTCGGACACCACGCAGATCGTCTGTTATCCTACCTGCCGCGATGCCCGCCGGATTCAGCCATCGCATCTGCAGCCCTTTCATAGCCTCACAGAGGCGGCCGCTGCTGGGTATCACCCCTGCCGGCGTTGTCAGCCAGTCGCAGCAGTAACATGATGTGGAGCCGGCTGTAGTTGTAGGCAGCCGGAGAGGATGCGAGCGGTGTCTGTACCCTGGCAGGTTCGTTTCCTCCTGCTAGCCTGCATCTGGGGCTTGAGCTCGGCTTGCTCTGCGTGCTGTTCACGGCGGCTCCGCACACCGTTCTGCTGCCCTCGTTGCTCAGTGTTGCCGCACCCCAAGAGTAAGACCGGTGGGACACTTGACAACCACGCATGTCGATACTGGACGGTCACAGCGCAGAAAGTGAGAAGAGAGTGACCACGCGGCGGATCGGAATCATCATGAACGGTGTCACCGGGCGCATGGGGACACGTCAGCACCTCATCCGCTCTATTCTCGCTCTTCGTGCCCAAGGAGGGGTCGAGCTCCCCGATGGCACGCCTCTCGTGCCTGATCCCATCCTGGTGGGACGGAACGCCGAGAAGCTCCAGGGGCTCTGTGCGGCACACGGTCTTCAGCGCTGGAGCACCAATCTCACGGAGTGCCTCGCCAATCCGGATGACACGATCTACTTTGACGCCCAGACCACCTGGCTGCGCGAGCAGGGCGTCCGAGCGGCAATCGATGCCGGCAAGCACATCTACTGCGAGAAGCCAACTGCCACGGACTTCGGCACAGCGCTTGCGCTGGCCCGCCTCGCCCACGACGCGGGGGTGAAGCACGGTGTCGTACAGGACAAGCTCTTCTTGCCAGGACTCCTCAAGCTCAAGCGGCTCGTCCAGAGCGGCTTCTTTGGACGCATTCTCGCGGTGCGCGGAGAGTTTGGCTACTGGGTCATCGAAGATGCGCAGCCTGTGCAACGCCCTTCCTGGAACTATCGCAAAGAGGATGGGGGCGGCATCATCATGGACATGCTCTGCCACTGGCGCTACGTCCTCGACAATCTCATCGCCCCAGTGCGATCGGTCTCTTGCACCGGCGCTGTACACATTCCGGAGCGCCTCGACGAGCGCGGGCAGCCCTACACGTGCACGGCCGACGACGCCGCCTATGCCACCTTTGAGCTAGAAGGTGGTGTGATTGCCCAGATCAACTCATCGTGGTGCACGCGCGTCTGCCGTGACGAGCTCGTGGTGTTTCAGGTGGATGGTACCCACGGGTCGGCTGTGGCTGGGCTGCGAGAGTGCCGGGTGCAGCATCGTGTGAACACTCCGAAGGCAATCTGGAATCCTGATCTCCCCAACCCGATCGCCTTCCGCGATGGCTGGCTGGAGGTGCCCGACATCAACGAACCGGAGAATGCCTTCAAGGTGCAGTGGGAGCTTTTCCTCCGCCACGTCGTGGCCGGTACCTCGTTTCCTTGGGATCTCTTCGAGGGCGCAAAGGGTGTGCAGCTTGCTGAGCTCGCCCATCAGTCCTGGCGGGAACGCCGCTGGATAGACGTACCTGCGCTGGAGCTCAGCACCGTTGCCCAGATCTGATCAACACTCGAGAAAACCTCCTCAGCGCTGCGCGCACGTGGTCCCCTGAGGATCTGCAGGTGGTGGACACGTTGGCTCTGTCGATGCTATCCGGCAGTGCTGTCGCGTGCTCCGTCGCTGCGGCCACATCGTTTCGGCTGGTTTCCATGCGGTACAGTGTGGCCATCGCGACAGGAGGAGGAACGGACGTGAGCGGCCAGCGAGCGCTCGTGACCGGCGCCTCCCGCGGTATCGGAGCAGCCGTGGCGCAGCGCTTCGCTCAACGTGGTGTCGATGTCGTCCTCAACTACCGCGAGAAGGCGCAGCGAGCGGAGGTCGTGGCAGCCGCAATCCGCTCGACTGGGAGCGCTGCCCTACCCATCCAGGCAGACATCACCGACGAGGGTGCCGTCGCTGCGATGTTCCAGCAAGTCGGTAAGCAGTTGGGTAGCCTGCACTACCTCATCCTCAACGCCAGCGGAGGCCTCGAACAGGGCGTACCTGGCGGCTACGCCCTCCGGCTCAATCGCGACGCCCAGGTGCGTGCCGTCGAGCTTGCCTTGCCATTGCTGCGTCCGGGTGGTCGCATCGTGTTCGTGACCAGTCACTTTGCTCACTTCTATGGCCAGAAGCCAGTCTTGGCGGCTTACGCGCCAGTGGCAGCATCGAAGCACGCCGGGGAGGCGGCCCTACGCGAGCAGATACCCGAGCTGGCTACCCGCGGCCTCAGCCTCGTAGTGGTCAGCGGCGATCTCATCGAGGGCACGATCACGCCGCGCCTGCTCCAGCGTGCCAGCCCTGGCCTGATTGAAGCACGCCGTCAAGAGGCAGGCTGGCTTCCCACGATCGACGACTTCGCAGCTGCCATAGTCGCTGCTGCCATGAACCCTGCGCTCGCCAGCGGCACCACCATTTACGTTGGCAGCACCGAATGGGAGTTCGTCTAGACCTGCATAGTATTGCCGCTGCACCTGACACCTACCCTGCGTGAAGTCCGGCACCACCGCGTCTGCACTCCTGAACTGCTCCCCGCCCCCCATCGTAGCTCCGCCCCGGATAGTGGTAGCGCCGGGCAAACCTCGCCGTATGAGGCTGGACAGCCAATCGAGTTACTACTTGGGGTAGAGCTTCAACTCAGGGATGTCGTTGTAGTCTTTGGTGTTTTGGGTAACCAAAGTCAGGTCGTACTCAAGGGTGGTGGCCGCGATGAGGAGATCCAGGGCTCTGGCGCGCACCCGTTTCTTATGCTTTTTGAGCGTCTCCCGCAGACGCGCACAGCGGCGGACCGCGCCTCTTGACAGACCCCGCGCCAAGGCCACCATGGTGGTTTGACGGTTCACAGAAGAGGCTCGGCTCCGATCAGAGGCCACAGATGGTGGGTAGTCGCTGTAGCGGCTACCCACACCCATCTCTTTAGACTCTCTGGAGAAAGGATGACGGTATGCGACCGTACGCGGGCATCGAGGATCCCTACCGACCAGGCTTGGGCGTAGCAGAGAACGCCCTTCTGCTCCGGCGCTACCTCTGGATCGAGCAGGGCTTGTTGCGGCTCCTGGCTGGTCGCATTCCTGGAACCGCCGAGATGGACGGCAAGCACGCTCTCGCGCGCCACAGCTGGGAAGATGCACAACACGCGGCAGCGCTGCGCGCGCGCATCCCGACCCTCCGCACGGCATCCCGTCTGCTCGACGAGTCTCCCGATCCTGCACTGGACCGGCTGCTCCTCGAACTCGGGCACGCCGAGTCGCTCGCTGAACTCCTTGCCGGCGTCTACGGCACTGTCAAGGCAGCACTGCTCGACGCCTACCGCTGGCATCTCGCGACGACGAACCACGTGGCTGACTTCCCCACAGTGCGCGAGCTCTGCATCATCGCCCGCGAAGAGGAAGAGCAGCTCGTGTGGGCCACCGAGGCGCTGGCGGAGCTCGCAACAACGGCGGCGGCACGGCTCACAGCGTGGCAAGAGCACCTTCACCGCCTCATCGCTGAAGCGGGAGGCATTACGGGACGGGAAGAGCGCCCGCCAGCAGCGGAGCAACTGCGCAGCGAGGAGCCTTTCCACGTCTCCCGGCATCCCCGGCGCGACCCGCAGTATCGTGTCAACTTCCAGTTCAACGAGCCTGGTGATCCTCCAGCCGGAACAGTTCCCGAGAAGCTCATCTTCATGATGCGCGGGCGCCTCAACGAGATGGCAGCAACCGAGAACCCTGCCTCGGCTCTCTATGAGCTGGATGGACAGCCGTTCGAGTTCTACCACGATCTCAGTCGGCACACTTTTGATGAAGCCCGGCACAGCATGCTCGGGCGGGCAGTCATCAAACACCTTGGCCGCAACCCACGCGACTGGCCACTGCGGATCGGCCCAGGATATACCTATCTTTCTGTTGGACCACTCGAGCGCTACGCTCACCTCGGTCTTAACGTCGAGCAGGGCATGATGAAGTACCCTCCAGGCAAACGCCAGGAATACGAGTGGTGCCGCGATGTCGCACAGGACAGCCTGGCAGCGATGTATCAAGACTATGATTGGTCGGACGAGGTGTACCACACCCAGCTTGCCCGCCGCTGGGTTGGCGTTCACTTTGGCCACGACCACGCCAGGATGGCAGCCTTTGCTAAGGAGGCGAGCCAGCAGATGGCTGCCAACACCAGTGCGATTGCCACAGCGTGGCACGCGAAGCGGATCACTGGCGAGACGCTGCAAGAAGGAGACGCGCTCCCTACCGGGGAAAGTTCCAGCGCACCGCTTGCAGCACCTCCGGAGATCACGCTCAGCAAAGAGGAAGTCGAGCGCGATCTCCGACGGATCGCGACTGCGCCTGAGGAGTGAAGGGACGGTGGGCACGTCCACCATCATCCGGGATGTGCCGCAGATTCTCGCGCCGGATGAGCAGCACCTCTGCTACTCTCAGATCATGACACGTACCCACGATACCTGGGATGTCCTCCAGCGCGCTGCCTTCCTCGCTTCCGTACGGCTCTTTTCCACCTTGTCCGAGCCGGCTCTGCAGCACATTGCCGCTCGCTTCAGGGTGCGGCGCTTCCAGAAAGGCACGTTCGTCTTTCTCCGTGGCATGCCCGCCGCAGAGCTGAGTCTCCTCGCCGCGGGACGCATCAAGGTGGTGCGCGAGACAGAAGACGGCAGGGAGGTGATCCTACGGCAGATTACTCCTACCGATATCTTCGGCGCTGCTGGTGGCTGGGGCGAGTCCGTCTACCCAGCCAGCGCTGTGGCGCAGGACGACGCCATAGTCTTCCAGATGTCTGCTACGGAGTTTAGCCAGCTCCTGCACAGCTCGCCAGACCTCGCCGTCGCCGTCATCGCCGAGCTGGGTCTCCGTCTCCGGCAGGCGGAGGCGCGCATACGCGACCTCCAGACAGAACGCGCTGACCACCGCCTCGCACGTGCGTTGCTCCGGCTCGCGGAACAACGCACGCACAGATCACCTGTGCCGGAGGGTGCGGTGCTCCCTCTCTCCCGTCAAGACCTCGCGGAGCTCGCCGGCACCACCCTGAGCACCGCAAGTCGCACGCTGAGCCACTGGGACCAGCAGGGGATTGTGGCAGCTCAGCGAGAGCGCGTCGTGCTCCTCAAGCCGGCGGCACTGGCAGCTCTGGTGGGAGACCTGCCGCCGGAGGTTGCTCGCTAACAGCGCTGCTCCAGGGAATAGAAGCCGGAAACGGTCGAAGGGACTCCGGCTGTGCTGGCGGCATCTCGAACCGTGGACCGGCTTCTGCCTCTCCTACTCTTTGCGCTAGAGCAAAGACGGTGCGCCGCCTCGGCGGTACAACCTTCTTTGGAGGTGAGACGTGCTTGCAGCGCTGCTGAGCGAAGCGATCGTCCTGGAGGCGCTTCGAGAGGTCATCGATCCCGAGTTCGGCGTCAACATCGTCGACCTTGGTCTCATCTACGATATCGCCATCGAGGGAGCTGACGTTGCCATCACGATGACACTCACCACGCCAGGGTGTCCACTGCACGACAGCATCACGGATGCCGCACGTGCGGCGCTGACGCTCATGGCGCCGGGTGTCCGCGCGGTGGATATCGAGCTCGTCTGGGATCCGCCTTGGACTCCAGATCGTATCAGTGCGGCAGGCCTCGAAGCGCTGAGCGTGGCACAGTGTGAGGATTCGCAATGACCGAGCCTGCAACAGGAGTTGAGCCAATTCTCGCTACCTGGCGGGTGAGCGAGGTTCTGCGCCGCTACCCACGTCTCCTCGATGATCTGGTCAAGCTGAGTCCGGCCTTCCACCACCTTCGTAACCCCCTCAAGCGCGCAGTTCAGACCCGTCTCGTCACCGTAGAGCAGGCAGCGCGTATCGCCGGCTTCGAACCCTCGCACCTGGTTCGCCGGCTCAACATCGCTGCTGGACTGACACCACCTACACAGGCGGCTGGTGAGGCCTCCGGCCCTGTCGCAGGACCGCTGGCTGCCTCTGAGCCTTTCGCTGAGTTCGAGGTGGTCGCGGATCTCGACGTACGCCCGCTCCTAGCACGCGGCGAGGAGCCCTATCACGCCATCATGACCACCGCGACCACGGTGCCTGTACACCAAGCGTTTCGTCTCCACAGCAGCTTCGAACCGCTGCCGCTCTTCGACGTGCTGGCACGCCGGGGCTTCGCCTACCACAGCCGCCAGCTTGCCGCGGACCACTGGGAGGTCGTGTTCGCTCACGTCGGAGCACAGGCGCAGAGCGATGACGTCCCAGTGCGCAGACAAGAAGACCCCGCCTCACAGGGAACGGCGGATACCGCGCGACAGCTGCGCGCAGACGCTGGTAGAGATCAGCCTGCACTAACCGTGCGGATCGACGTCAGCGATCTCGTGCCTCCCGAGCCGATGGTGCGCATCCTCGAAGCGCTGGAGCAGCTGCAAGCAGGCGAGACCCTCCTCGTCGAGCACGTCCGCCGTCCGGTCTACCTCTATCCGCGCCTCGACGAGCTGGGCTACGCTCACGAGACACGTGATCTTGGGCCAGGTTGCGTCGAGATTCGCATCCACAAACCTGCGGCCGCGCCTGGAAACGAACAGGGATGATGCAATCTCCGCACCAATCCACTGGGGGCGCGCTGTCCTCACAGCACGCACCGCCGCTCGACCTGCCCTTCCGCTTCTTTGCCACGGCCCTCGTCGGGTTTCTTACCTTGGCGGTGCTCTCTCCAGTGGAGACGGAGCAAGCACTCCATAGCTTCACCGACCCTCACCTGGTTGCACTCGTTCACCTGCAGACTCTCGGTATCATCGTCACGACCATCTTCGGAGCAACCTACCAGCTCCTACCCGTCGTGCTGCAGGTGCCACTCGCCTCCGTCCGGCTGGCACGCTTGACGTGGTGGCTGCTCGTGCCGGGTGTAGCGGCCTTTCTCACCGGTTTGCTGGGAGGCTGGCTCCCCGCGCTCGCCACTGGCGGGACGCTCCTAATCCTCTCGCTCTGGCTCTACACCGGGATCGTCGTCGCTACACTGGTGCGCGCACCCCACCGTGACGTGGTCTTCTGGCACATTGCCATTGCCGTGGCCGGCCTCGCCGTCGCCGCATTGCTGGGATTCTTGCTCGCCCTAACGCTGACTTGGGGGCTGTTTGGGGGGCGGATCTTCGCTGTGCTCGCCGCTCACGTCGTACTCATGCTCGGCGCATGGGTCACACCGTTGATCATTGGAGTTGCCTACCGGCTCGTAGGCATGTTCACGCTCAGTGAGGATCATTTCCATCCAGGTTGGGCCTGGGGCGAGCTCGGGCTCGTGAGCGTGGGGGCGTGGATCCTGGCAGCGGGCGTGCTCTTCCAGCTGCCAGCGCCGCTTGACCTGGCCGCGAGCATTGCGATGCTCCTTGGTCTCGGTCTCTTCGCTCTCCAGCTGCTGAACCTGTACCGCGGACGGCGGAGACGGAAGCTCGACATTCACGTACCCTTCATCGTGCTTGCGACAGTGTGGGCTGGCCTCGCAACGGTACTCCTCGCGATCGGCGTCACCACTGGCCGGGCGCCTGATGATCCCCTCTGGCGCTTGGTAGGCTGGCTCGCTATCGCCGGGTGGGCGGAGACAGCCATTCAGGGGTTCTTCTACAAGATTGGCGCCTTTCTCACCTGGCTTCACCGCTATGCGCCACTGGCTGGCCGGCAGCGCGTCCCCCGGCTGGAACAGCTCTACGACGTCCGCATCGCTCTCCTGGGGTGGGCTGCATGGACCATTGCCATCACTGTCGAGGCTGCTGCCATTGTGCTGCAGGCTCCGGCGCTTGCAGTCGGGGCAGGGGTTGCAAGCGCGCTGGGGTTGCTGGCACTGCTCACGAACGCAACACATATCGGGATGCACTGGATCGGCAGACAGACGCCAGCGGTGCGGCAGCCCCGCGCGGAGAGATTGCTATGAAGCTCCGTGCGTCACACGTGCCGAGCCGGAGACCCCACCACGCTATCGCCGGCCGTCCCCTTGTCCCGGTGTAGCACTGGCAGTGCATCTTAAGGAGTACCGCAGAGAAAAAAGAGAGAGTTTTCAACAGATGCCAACGGACGAGTCGATCATTGCAACGCTCGATGTGCGCGCACTTGCCCCGCGAGACCGGCACGTGCGTATCTTTCAACAGTTCATGAGCTTTCCCCGGGGGCAGGCGCTGCTCCTGATCAACGATCACGATCCCAAACCCCTCTACTATCAATTCCTTGCCGAGCATCCCGGTGAAGTGGAATGGCTCTACGTACAGCAAGGGCCGGAGGTCTGGCAAGTACGGATCGGGAAGCTCGCGAAGTAATCCGCCGCTAGGGCTTCACCATTCCTATCGGAGTGGCTCCAGCGCAGCCTCCGGCTCACGTGTACGTGCATCAGCAGCGGGATAGCAGCTTCACGTCTGCCTCCACTATACTGTGTGGGCCGGAAGCTGACTCTACAAGTTGCTGGCTAGTGCTCAGCCAGCCCACTATCAGCACGATAGCGGACGGTCACCGCAGTGCCCCAGCGCTCCGCGAGCGTCCGCCGGATGAGCGGATCGAAGTGGACCGCTAGCTGATCTGCACTGATGACATCAGGTACGGTCACTTCCGCAATGCCGGCGTCGCAGTGGACTAGACGGCTGCGTGCGAGCCAGCGCGAAAAGTTGCTCACGGTCATCTGCCCCTGCAACTCCCCCAACACGCCCTCCCAGACGAGCCTCAGGTTCCCTTCCTTTCTTTCTTCCTTTCCACTGCGTGGGAACCCCCGCGTGGGAGCCCCCGCCGGTGCGCTCTGATCCACACCATCATCCTGCTGGAGCTTACCGAGCACCTTCCGCAACGCGCTACAGTCGTACGGTGACACGCCACGCTCGGCGAGTTCGGCCATGGCTACCGCCACGAGCTCTAGTGCACCTTCCCTTCCCACAGGGCGGGAACCCCCGCCACGCGGCCCGATAAGCTCCTGAGCCAGCTTGACAAGCCCTTGACGCTCCTGCGTGCTCGGTTTCGAACCGACCACATCCACGACGTCGGTAATCAGAGTGTCGAGCTCACGCTGCCAAGAGAGCTGGGGGCTGTTCTTCTTTTCGTCTGGATTGAGTACGTCTGCATGCTTTTGGTCTTGTTTGGGTGACACGACTGTCAGAGACCCCGTGCCATGGATGTCAACTGGAGGGGTGACATTGCTGTCCACTACGAGGGTGACGTTGGTGTCCTCCTCCCCGGTGACATCTGTGTCACGGGGGTCCAAGCGAGTGCGTGTCCGCCGCACGACCTGAGATGATGGACTCCCTGGCTGCAGAGCCCCGTCGCTACGTGCGGCGTCGACCACTGCACGAATGAGCGGGCTATAGTCGAATTCATTGGTCGTCTGGCTACCGTTGGGCAAGAAGCGTTCGACGACGCGCAGGAAGCCCTTATGCTCTAACGACTCGACGTAGCGCTTGGCCTGGCGTACGGAGATCCCCATGCGTGTCGCAATCGTTCGGAGAGAGGGATAGGGATCGCGATCTGACCACCAATGTTGCCACACGTGAATGGTGAAGAGTAGCTCTGGACCGCTGATGCCGAGCTTGGTGTAGTAGCTCAGCACGAGGTTCGGGATCGCGGTGTGTCCCCTCGCGAGAATTTCCTGGCCGAAGCGTACGCTGAGGCGGTAGCCATCGTGCTCAGACATGGCTGCTTACGTCTCTGCTCCCAGTGCCGCCGCACCGCACGAGCACGCCCTGGTGATTACTCTTGGGGAACCCGTGGTATTGCACAGCAGCAAAGACCGCTGCAGCGATCCGCGCGTCCCGGTGGCCTATTGTTGCAAATGGGCAACAATAGGTGGTGTATGGGAATAGCCAGCATCGCATTGCGATGAGGCTTTGCCTGCTGAGCATGGTGAGCTGAACACGAGGACTGATCATTACTTTTCCGCAATTATTGGTTGATGTCGCACGTAGCGACGGAGGAGCAGCTCAATAATCTGGCGCAGGTCATTGATCTCGTCCAGAGGAACCGATGGATCAGCTAGAACGTCGGCGAGCGCCACGATCGTGCGATCCGGCCAGTGGAGCTTTTCCAGCGCAGCCGGTAGCCCTCCGCCAGAGAAGACAAGGATATCGGTCTCAGTGGGATCGAGCTTGAGTGCTGCTGTCAAGGCGCGGGTGAGGTTACTTGCCGGGGGCTGGCGCTCTCCGTGCTCAAGCCGGTTGATGTAGCTCGGATCGACACCCACGGCCTTGGCGAGGGCCCGTTGGGACAGGTTCGCACGACGGCGAAACTGGGCGAGCAACTCTCCATACGCCAGCATGATGATCTTCCCCCTTTAGACGTGGAGGCATCTTACCGAAGCGCTAGCGGCATATCCGTGGGGTGAGAGTCCGTATGGTTGTCGGTCTGGCACATGTCTTCAGTAGGTCCGGAACCCCCACATTGATCTGATGTCATGATGGCACCAAAGAGAAATACCTCACCATTGCTGCTGTGGAGCGATGTCGTGATGGCAACAGTAGTGATGGTGTCGCTGTCGGTGCCGGACCGGGGAGTAGAGCGGGGCTAGGTGAGCTGGCTGGGAACGTTTGGAAGCCGTACGTGGACCTAGCGCACGGGCTGGAGAAGTTACGGTAACTTCTTTCCCTGTGCGCTCTCTATAGCCCAGTGTGGAGCGACGATCTCTTCGTGTTGCCTCCACACTCCACCCGGCGATCGGACACGCCTGTCAGGCGAGGTGCCGGTTAGGGTTGGTGTATCGGTAGTGTGTCAGAGAGAGTTAGCATCTCTGCATGAGGGGCATAGAAGCAGGGCTGGGGGAAGTCTTCCCCTCAGCCTCTGCAGCACTGGCAGCACCGCAGTCCGGCGTCTGCTGGTGGGAAGTAGAGGAGGCGCGTACAATCTCTGTACCAGAGGTCTTCCTTAATATTGAAGTTCCACCCGGTGGGTAAGACTGACTCTGAGCGTCTCCTCTGTGCGTTGCTCGCCGTATTGTCCGAGAAGGGGATTAGCTTTACCAATTTTCAGTGCATTGAGGCGGTTCTTCGGAAGTTCAATGGATCCGGCACGATGAATCTTCTCTTCTCAGAGGGAGAGCACCTCTACAGCTATCGAGACCAAGGTGGTTATAAGGGCCTCTGCGTGACGCAGCGGGCTGTGCCATTCGCTAGAGTATCCCTGCGGGACGAGGACTGGGAGGTTGACTTGGCTGAGGAGAAGCACCCCGAACAGAGAGGTTCTGTGATCGCGACTCGCCCTTTGACGGACGAAAAGTGGGATGAGTTGGTTCCAGGCTCTCTGCGTGTCTTCAAAGATGGTCGGTGTGTTTATGGTGCCTAATACTCCGGCCTCACTCTACTTCAAAGTGTCAATCACGCGCACAGCGTAATTGACACTTTGCTTCACGCACTGAACGAGATGAGGAACGGAATCCTCGTAGTCGCAGTCGTTCCGCCACTGACGCAGCCTGGAGAGGTCCTTGGCGATACGTACCTGACCTTGGTTCTGGAAGTGCTGTTGCAGGCGCTTATGGTCTTCAGGCCGTCCGGACGCAGCGAATGCCAGATGCTGGCAGGCATACGTGCGCGCGTGACCGTAGGCCGCGTAATATGCCCGGCTCACCGCTGAGCGCTCTGCCGCTTCTTGGGGGCAGTTCGCTCCCCCTTGACCTTGGAGGAACTGGGCGAGTTGGAGGTAGCTGCGCCAGTCGAACGTCATGCGCGTTACCTTGGTGGCCGCAGATCGGTCGTCACGAGGAACCAGCCGCTTTTCTTTGCCAGATCAGCCTCATACGCCGAGTCTACACGCTCTAGCGCCTCGAAGAAATCATCACCATAGTCAGTGCTGCGGACGTACAACGTGAGATAGGCATCGTCCACCTCTGGGTCGTGGTAGACCTCGAGGGAGAGGTCGACATCCGCCTCGAACTGGTCACGTGCCGCCTGTGCTCCACGGATCACCGCTGTGAGCACATCGGGATGATCCGTCACGTACGCTCTCACCTCCGCCAGTTGGGGGAGCACGATTCTCAGTTGCTCAAACTGGCGGAAGGTACCCTCCACTGCGAACACAACACTCGTGTCAAACCCAGGTGCCACCAGTCTCACTGCATCCACACTGAGCGTGACCCTATCTATCTCCATCGCTGTGGGTGTGCCTTGCCAGCTACTGAGCGACAGCCACGTTGCCAGCAACCGTCCAGCGCTAGCAGGGTGAGGCGGCACCGTGAGAGGACCAGTTGCAGCAGGCTGTTGTAGAAAGGACTGCTCATACGTTCTCTGCAGACTCTGCGGGATAGGAAAGGTAGCCGACGTTTGCCCGACGGTCGTTTGCACAAACACCTACGTATCTTCCTCAAAGAGCGCGCGTAAGCGGTCCGTGATGCATCCTTCGAAGAGCTCAATGACTTGATCGTGGGCGCGATCGATCCAGGAGAGGGCGTGCTCAGCCGCCACAGGCTGAGACTGACTCGGAAAACAGTCCAATATTAGTAGGAAAGCACTCTTGTCCGGTACCTCAGAGGCTTCGCTAGCCAGGAGAACCTGACATGAGGCTACACCGTCGAGGACCGGGAACACGCCCCCAACCATAAAGCTGGTCATCGTCTGCGGTAATTTTTTGCCCAGAAACGGGCGGAACTCAAAGTACTCTTCGGTGTCTACTTCCTGGCCCGGAAGGAGTGGGATCCATATGCGATTGATGTACCTCAGAATGACCGCCTCGAAGGTTCCGATACTAGTGACCTGGCACAGGGCGTCAAGAGCATGACCGACTAGTGGTCGGAACTGTTCCCAGCCAGGGTAGGGCGCCAACCGGTTGACAGCCAGCAAGTGCGGCGCGACCTGGACCAGTGTCTGCCGGTCTTCGCTGGAGAAGAGCGCTCCTTCCTCAGACCTGACCCGCTGTTGGAGCCCTTGTGTCGTTGGAGCGATCTCGACCTGCTGCAGTTGCCGTTGACCCTTCCGGGGGAACTCGTTCCGTAGCCTCTCATAGAGGAGGCCGGGGATCGTCAAATCCCACTCAGTGGTCGATGACAACCGGAACTCGCACAGCGCTTCGATGAGCGGCGGATGCCTGTAGCTCTTCTTACTCCTCATAGCGGTATTGTACGGCGGAATGGTCAGGAGCAGGGCGATGCCTAGCCCGGTCGGAATGTCCCCTTCTTCGTGCTCCATGAGGACCGGTAGCCCCAGCTCACCACCTGACGAAACGCCGGACCACGATATGGAACAGTCGGTACCGTTAGCGTGACGCTCCGCGCCCGTGGCCAAAGTTGAAGTCTCCGGCCTCATCGGAAAAGAGGTGGATGTGCGCCACTAGGTGAACACTGGGGGCGAGCGCCTCAAAGCAGCATCTCCTGTCGCGGCATCGTACCCTATGTTTGAGCTGGGGTGGGCGGTGGAAGATGCGGCGCGATACCGGATTGCACAGACTGCGTCGCATGCTGCCACGGCTGGTGTTCGTCCTGCCCCTCGGTGTCTTGGCAATCGTATAGCATACGATGAGACGCTCGCCGTCATCGGAGAAGGGGGGAGCTGGCGTGCAGGAATCCTCGGTACTCTATCAGCTCGTCTTGGAGGAGGCGGACGTCACCGAGCTCGTGCATGCGTCCTTCGGGGAGCGCCCTTTGAGTGGCAGCGTCCGGCAGCTCTTTGCCACCCACGAGCGCGCCCGTGCTGGGGAGGTTGCTGCCTCGCTTGGATGCCAGAGTGCACAAGGATTGCCGTTGTGAGTGTCCCCAGTACTTCGATCCGCGTCTCGTATCACAATCACACCGGATGGAGCGACGGCGAGGGTGATGTCACGGCTTACCTCCAGTCCGGCCAGGCCGCCGGGCTGGAAGAGGTTGGCATCTCGGACCATCTCACCCTTGCTCCTGCTGGGGCCACTGTATCGTGGTCTATGCCACCGGAGCGCTTCCCTGCTTATGTCGCTTCCCTACAGCGGGCGGCAGCGAGCACCGCTGACGTGACGCTGCGCATCGGTGTCGAAGCCGACTTCTTTCCTGAGACTGCTGCGGCAGTGACCAATCTCCTCGCCACTGCTCCTTTGGATTATGTCATCGGATCGGTCCACTTCTTTGATGATTTCCCGATTGACGAGTGTGCGGAGCACTGGGATGCGCTGACGCCGGCGGGGCGGGACGCGATGTGGCGCGGCTACTGGCAGCGCAGCGAGCAGCTCGCTGAGAGCGAACTCTGTGATGTCATCGGCCACCTGGATCTTCCAAAGAAGTTTGGCCACCGCCCACGCGCAGACATGCGCTTGTACGAGAACCGTGTGCTCGACGCGATTGCCGGGGCAGGGGTTGCCATCGAGATCAACACGAACGGCTGGAACAAGCCGGTACAGGAAGCCTATCCGTCTCTAGACCTCCTGCGGCGCGCCCGCGCGCGTGGCATCCCGCTGCTCATCAGTGCCGATGCCCACGAACCCGGTGCAGTGGCACAGCACTTCGAGCGCGCCCGTCTGCTCGCTCAGCAGGCTGGCTACACAGAGTTCGTCCGCTTCGTGCAGCGCAAGCGCTCCACCTACCCGGTGTAGCCGCCAGGGCCGTGTCTGCGGGTGCAGTAGCGGAGCTCGTAGAACTGGAGCAGATCACCCTCCCCACGTGCGCGGTCAGGTGCGAGCGAGCACTTCTTCGCGCTGCCAGGTGATGGCGGCGACAATGGTGAGGACGATGTCAAGCGCATAGAGCACGATCATGGCGAGCAGCAGCGTCCACGTTCCCCAGCTCGACATCTTGGCAACGATCGCCAGGAGAGCTCCCCAGAGCGGCAGGAGGAGCAGGCCGGTGATCTGCTGTGAGGCGTTGAACCCGTTGACGCGCGAGGAGACTAGGCTGGCAAGGACAGCAGCGAAGATGCTGATGCCGGGAATCAAGGTGAGGATCGTCAGCGAGAGGGCCGGGGGAAGCAGCCGCAGCGTCGCCGTGCCACTGGTGATGATGACACTGAGGGCGTAGGCGATCTCGGCAATGAGCGCGAAGACGAGCGGCGGGATGACTGCGGCGAGCACCTTTCCACCAAAGATTGCCACGTTGGAAGCGGGAGAGGCGAGGAGCGGTGTCAGAGCGCCCTGTTCTTTCTCACCGGCGAACTGGCCCGAAGCAACACCAATCGCTGCCATCGTTGGGGACAGGCCTACCAACAAGAGATAGAGCGTCAAGAACGCGATGAGTGGGGCGTGACCTCCCGGCGCGTGGGCCAGTGGGCGAATAGCGCTGAATACCAGGAACAGTGGAAAGGCGAGGGAGAACAACCCGCCACTGACAAGCGTTCGCCGGTCTGTCAATGACTCAACGGCAGCCCGGCGGGCGATGATGAGAAGCGTGCGCCCTGTCCCTGGGAGGTGCACCTGGAGAACGTCTGGAAGTGGAGAGGGTGTCATACAGGCACCTCCGGTACTCGCGGCCCACGGGCGCCAATAGCGGCAAGGTACACCTCCTCAAGCGTTCGCGTCGTGCAGGTCACAGTGATCACCGCTGCGCCTCCGGCAACGAGGCGCCGTAGCACAGCAGGATTGACCTCGCGAGGGTGTGGTGTGCGGAACAGGAGTGTGGCGTCTTCGCTGCGTGGATCGGATACTGCCGGCGTCTCCTGTAGGAGCGCTAGAGCAGCAGGGCACGGCTCCGCAAGCTCAATGCGCACGAGCGTCTCGGATGTGGCCCCAGCGCGCAGCTCGGCAGCTGCGCCAGCAGCGATGATCCTCCCACCGGAGATGATTGCTACCTCATCCGCGAGCCGCTCTGCTTCGGCAAGATCGTGCGTACACAGGATGATGCTCCGGCTCGCTTGCTTCAACGAAAGGATCAGGTCGCGCACGACGTGTGCTGCCGCCGGATCAAGCCCGGACGTTGGCTCGTCGAGGAAGAGCGACACCGGCTCATGTAGCAGAGCTCGCGCCAGCGCCACCTTCTGCTTCATCCCCTTGGAGAAGCCTGAGAGCAGTGCCGTGGCGTGATCACGCAGCTCAAAGAGGTCGAGGAGCTCAGCAATACGGAGCGAGCGTCGCTTCGGATCGACTCCGTAGATGCGGCCAAAAAAGTCTAGGTAGGCTACTGGCGTCATGCGCTCATAGAGGCCCGGCACGTCGGTGACGAGACCACTGCGAGCGCGCACAGCTCTGGGATCACGCCGCACATCGATGCCTGCTATCGTCGCCACTCCCGAGGAGGGCGCGAGCAGGCCGGCTAGCATGCGCACGGTGGTCGTCTTCCCGGCTCCGTTTGGGCCGAGGAGCGCAAGGATGGCGCCGTCGGGAATGTGCAGCGAGACGTCATTGACGGCGGTGACGTTCCCAAAATGGCGCGTCAAGGCGTGGGCTTCGATTATGGCGCTTCCTCCGTACGCAACTTTGTAGTCCGGTCCACGGCTGTCCAGTCATGCTACCTCCACGCACATCACGTCTCTGCGAAGCAGCGTGCGCGCGGTGTCTCTGGAGAACGTAACGGCGGTCGCGCGTCTGAGAAGCGGAGCTTCAGCGACGGTCCGTGAGCTCGATCTCTGGGAGGAACTGGGGATCAGTTTGGTCTTTGGGCAGGCGCCGCCAGCACACGGTGTTCTCGAGAACACCGTGTGCCAGACCGGAGGAGGTAAGTGTTCTCCGGCGGGGTTACTTCTCCTCACGGCTGAGCGGGGGCAGGTTATGGAGCGCTCCTACAGATTGACGTCGCGCGCTCAGCCGTCTTGGCAGCGCTTCTTAGGCCGACGGGCGCCGGCCGCGCCACCACACTGCCCAAAGCAGTCCGACTGCGACGGCAGCGACGATGACCCAGATCACCGGACCTGGCGTAGTGCTTACCGCGGCGCTCTCTGACGCCGGTGTGGGAGTTGCTGCTGCCAGAGCGGCCGCCGTCGTAGGAGTTGCCACCGGAGCTGTCGTCGTCGTCGTCGCTACCTTCGTCTTCGCTTGAGCGAAGGCGGTGGCCTTCTGCGCAGCCTCCTGCGCCTCCTCTGTCGGCTGCGGTGTGACGTCCTCGTGCACCGGTGTCGCAACGATTTGACCGGGCACGCTACTCGTCAGCGTCTGAAGGTAGGCAACGAGGTCACCTACCTGCTGTGTAGTGAGCGTACCCTTCCAGCGCGGCATGACGTCATCGAGTGGTTTGCCCTCCTCGTCGAGACCCTGGAGAATCGCCCGGGACACCAGCGCAGGGTCGTTGTGATAGCGCGTCCCGATAGCACTCCAGCGAATATCAGCCGACGTGGCATCGCCGAGCTTGATGCCTCCCTTGGCGTCGGGGCCGTGGCAGGTAGAGCAGTAGGTGCCGTAGAGTTCTTTGCCGGCTGCCGGGGAGCCCGTGGCCGAAGCCCTGGACGCTGCTGCACGTGCCGTCCCCGCTCCCATCCATAGAAGCAGGGCGCTGAGGAGCAGGATACTCCCGCCCCCTAACGTCACCGCTCTCGACCACTTGCTGAGTCGTGTCACCATTTGTGCTGCTCTCTACTACGTCGCTACGTGCTCCAGGCCACAGACGGCCTCACCGGACCGGCGCGTGGATGAGGCCGTCCGCTCCTACTACCTACGGGGGCTGCTAGACGACCTTGAGGGTTCCGATCATGTAGCCCTTCGTCATCATGGCTCCCTGCATGCCATCCGGGCCCGAGCCGCAAGGAGCCAGGCACTTGAAAGCGTACGTCCCTGCCTTACCGGAGTCAAACGAGAAGTTCACGACGGCGCTGACGGGAAAGGGCACGTTCAACTGGAGGTCACTTACCGTAAAGGTGTGCGACACATCCTTGGGGTTCAAGCTCTGGAACGTCTTGGGCGTGCCGCCGGCATTCGGATCGTCCTTCTTGAGTGGCTCCCAAGAGGCGTCGCCGCCGACAGTGCCCGTTACTTTGGCGTACGTCGCCATACCTGCGGGAAGCGGAGCTGTGCCATCGTCGAAGTTGTAGATGGTGACGTTGACGCGCGTATTCGCTGGCACAGTGACATCAGTAGGCAAGAACGCTGGCCATCCCTTCTTGCCGATCATTCCACCTGTGACAACACTGAGGTAGAGTGATGCCTCAGCCGGCCCACTGGCAGAGGCAGTTGCCGTCACGGTAGCTGGCGATGCCGTCTGGGTGACCGTCTCGGTCACGGTGTTCGTGACGGTCTCGGTCTGGGCAGCGGCCGTTGCTGCTGCCTGAGACAAGGTCTCCGTCACGGTCTGGGTGACCGTCGCTGGTGCTGTCGCCGTGGCAGCACTCGTTGAGCTACTACACGCTGCCAGAATGGCAGATCCGGCGAGGACTCCTGCTCCTAGGGTGAGAAACTCTCGTCGCTGTAGTGTGCGCATAGAAAGCACAATCCCTTTCCTTTTGATCCTCCCGGCCATCCGTCCCGTGGCGGAGGCAACGAGACACTAATACTCCAGCGAGGTTGATCCTTGCGTAAATGACGGTAAACGCCTGAAGTGCTCGACCTGTGTGAACGCTGCCGTGGAGCCTCTCCGGGCAGTGCGCCGGCTCCGAAAGCTGCTGTTGAAATGGAGATGAAGATGTGGCTGGCCCTATCCTTGCCACGGAGAAGAGGAGGAGATCACCCGTCAACAGAGCGGTGCTGTACGTTTACCTTGTGGGGCCTGCTCCTGATCGGAAATCCCTTCCTGGTACACTGCTGGAACGACAAGCTGCGAGCAGGAATAGTAGGCAGCGATGCGATTCCAGAGAAGGTGGCCCGTGGTGCAAGCCGCCTGGTCGTAGGAGCGCTGTTGAACCCACCTGGGAGCTGGTCTCGAGTGCGCGAGCACGAAGAGGACCCGGCGGCCACCGTTAGCGGCCACATTGAGGGGGCGAGAGTCCCAAACGTGGGTGGTACCCCGGAAATGCCCTTCGTTCCGGCCCTGGTGGTGCAGGGGGGAGGCTGTATTGCTCACGGAGGTCATCGTGCGCCGCTCCGAGTTCTTCTGTTCCACCTTGCGTGAAGCTCCTGCCGAAGCAGAAAGTCCTGGTCATAGCCTCCTCCTCCGCGGTGGCTACATCCAGAGTTTGGGCGCGGGACTCTTTGCCTACCTGCCGCTCGGGCAGCGCACGAAGGCGCGGATCGAGCAAGCTCTCCGTGAAGAGCTCTCCACCCTTGGCGCGCAGGAGGTCGAGCTGCCATTAGTGCAGCCTGCGGAGCTGTGGGCGCGCTCCGGCCGCCTCCAGGACATCGGCCCGGAGCTGCTGCGCGTCGAGGATCGCGCTGGTCGGAGACTCGTGCTGGCGATGACACACGAAGAGGCGATCGCCGAGATGTTACGTCGCACCGTCCGGTCCTACCGGCACCTTCCGGTTTTGCTGTCTGTGGTTGGTCCGAAGTTTCGTGATGAGCCCCGTCCGCGCGCCGGGTTGATCCGTGCGCGCGAGTTCACGATGGCCGACTCCTACTCTTGTCACGCTACGGAGGAGGATCTGGACGGCTTCTACTCGCGCGTGCTGGTTGCTTACGGTTCGTTTTTCCGGCGTATCGGCCTTTCCGTTCACACCGTCGAAGGCGACAGTGGCGTGATGGGCGGGACGCAGTCGCACGAGTGTATGCTGGTGAGTGACCTTGGGGAGGATTCACTGCTGCTGTGCCCAGCCTGCGATTTTGCTGCCAACCGCGCTGTGGCGTCATTCCGTCCTGCGCCCCCAACTCCCGAGGAGCCTCAGCCTTTGGAAGTGTGTGCTACTCCTGGCGCCAAGACCATCGCCAGCCTGGCTGGGTTTCTGGGTATCTCGCCGGCGCGTACGGTGAAGGCGGCACTCTTCGCGACACCTCAAGGGCGTGTCATCTTCGCCGCCGTCCGTGGCGACACTGACGTGAACGAGCGCAAGCTCGCACGTGCAGCGGGAGTGGCAGCCCTGCACCTCGCCACAGCGGAAGAACTGGACGGCACGGGGATCGTGCCGGGTTACGCTTCACCCATCGGAGTGCGCGGCGTCACCGTCATCGTCGACGAGCTCGTCGCCCAATCTCCGAATCTCGTCGCTGGCGCGAATCGCGAGGGCTACCATTACCGCAACACCAATGCGGGGCGTGACTACGTGTCCGACCGCGTGGCTGACATCGTGCTTGCTCCTGCCGGCTCTCCGTGTCCCCAGTGCGGCGCAGCCCTGGAGATCCGCCGCGCCATCGAGGTGGGGCATCTCTTCAAGCTTGGCACACGCTACTCCGAGGCGATGGGTGCCACCTTCCTTGATGCCCGTGGCCATTCCCAACCGGTGGCCATGGCCTCGTATGGCATCGGCATCGGGCGTACGCTCGCTTGTCTCGCGGAGCAGCACCGCGATGAGCGGGGACTGCGCTGGCCAGCATCTGTGGCACCCTTCCGGGTGTATCTCGTGGGTCTAGACCTGAGTGACGGGGCAGTCCACGCTGCCGCGGCGTCGGTGTATGAGCGGCTGACCGCGGCAGGCGTAGACACGTTGTTCGATGACCGGGAGGAGAGTGCGGGAGTCAAGTTCGCCGATGCTGATCTGCTTGGCCTGCCCCTCCGCGTGACCGCCGGCAAGCGTTCCCTTGCCCAGGAAGGGGTCGAGCTGAAGGAGCGCGGAGAGCGGGCGAGCGTGCTCATCCCGCTGACGGATGTGCTTGCGGCTGTACAGCAGTGCCTGGCTTTGGCGTGACAGCGACACGGTATACTCTTCAGTAAAGTAGTTACGCAACTGTTGGAGTGTAGATGGACAGGTTTTCCGTGGGCACCTCGAGCGTCTGCAGTGTCAGCTGCCAGCACCCTGGGCTGGTGGAGCGGGTCAGCGCAGGCTTGGCAAGCCCGGAGGTCTATGAGCGTCTTGGCACGCTCTTCGATGCTCTTGCTGACCCATCGCGCATGAAGATGCTCCATGCGCTCCTGTGCGAAGAGCTCTGCTCCTGCGACCTTGCGGCGATCGCAGGGGTCACGAAGTCGGGCGCATCGCAGCACTTGCGGGTGCTGCGAACGCTCGGGCTGGTACGGGCGCAGCGGGCAGGGAAGTTCGTGCGCTACCGCCTCGATGATGACCACGTGGCGCTCTTGCTGCGTGTGGGCCTAGCTCACCTTGGCCATCAGCTCAGTGATCTCGCGGAAGAAAAAGAGGCAGAGTCAGTTGTGAAACGGGTACCGGTGTGAGCAGTGGCCATGCGCACACCGACAGCCACGGTCTGACGGGGCAGCGGCTGCGCACTGCGGTTGTCCTCACAGCGCTCATCCTGGTGGTGGAGGCGGTAAGTGGCCTTCTTTCCCACTCCCTCGCCCTGCTCTCTGATGCTGGCCACATCTTGACCGATGTGGTGGCACTGGCTCTTGCGCTGTTTGCGGCGGGCCAGTCGCGGCGTCCTGCTGACGCCACGAATACGTACGGCTACCATCGCACGGGCATCCTGGTTGCACTCATCAACGCCGCGACGCTCATCATCGTTGTGCTTGCTATTGCGATCGAGGCCATCCAGCGTTTTCAGCATCCAGAGACGGTGACGGTAGGCTACATGCTCGTTGCCCCCGCAGTGGCCATTGCGGTGAATCTATTCATCGGCTTCGGCCTGGCTCACGAAAAAGAAGACCTCAATGTACGTGCCGCAGTCCTGCACGTGTTTGGGGATGTGGCGGCCTCCGCAGTGGTCATTGTAGCGGCAGCGCTCATCCTGCTTACCGGCTGGGCTGCCATCGATCCGATCCTCTCGCTGGCGATCGCACTTCTCATCGCGGTTGGGGCCTTCCGTGTGCTACGAGAAGCCGTGGCCATCTTGATGGAGGCGACTCCACACGGTGTTGATGTGACGAGGTTGGCACGCGATCTCGTGCAGGTGCCTAGAGTCAGGAACGTCCACGATCTGCACGTCTGGTCGATCTCCTCGGGCATGCGGATGCTGTCCGCGCACGTGCAAGTTGAAGAAGACTTGCGGTTGAGCGACTGTGACGAGCTCGTGCTCGAGCTCCGTCATCTCCTCCGGGACCGGTATGGTATCGGACATAGCACACTCCAGTTCGAATGTGCCGGCTGCTCGCCCCATCCGCTCTACTGTGCGCTGCACTCCCCGCCAGAGCACGACCACCATCACGAGCCGGTGACCAGGACCAGCGTCTGAGCGAGCCCGACGGAGAAAGGGTGATCCAGTGGCAGGGCGGGGCGTAGTTCTCGCAGACGAGCGCGTTGAGCTGCGGCCCTTCAATAGAGACGACTGGTCCGCCGTGCACGAGTACGCGTCCCGTATGGATACCTGCCGCTTTGAGCAATGGGGCCCGAACTCGGTTGCCGAGACACAGCGCTTCGTGGCGGAGGCAGTAGCAAGCACGCTTCGAGAGCCGCGCGAGCACTTTGCGTTTGCTGTCGTGCTGCGGGACTCGGACCGGCTCGTTGGTGGGTGTCACCTGGGTATCGTGCACCACCGGCATCGCTGTGGCGAGATCGGCTACGTCATACACCCCGACTATTGGAGGCAAGGTTACGCCACTGCGACCGCTGCGCTACTCTTGCGGCTTGGCTTCACCGAGCTCCATCTCCACCGCATCCAGGCCACGTGTGATCCACGCAACGTGGCGTCGGCGCGGGTGCTGCAGAAGAGTGGTCTGCGGCACGAAGGGCGGCTCCGCGACCACATGCTGCTGCGCGACGGCTGGCGCGACTCGGATCTCTACAGCATCCTGGAGCAGGAGTGGC
>JAMCTA010000075.1 GCA_023381895.1 Chloroflexota bacterium | reverse complement strand
CCCGCGCTCGTCCAGGCTCCCCGCTACCCGCGCGTACCGCTCGCCAACTGCTGCCGTCTCATCTTGCATGCCCACCAGCATACCGGCAACACCAGGAAATCGCTACTGTTATTGTTTGATGAGCCCTAAAAGCAATTTACCAACCGGTCACAAGGCAAGCGGCTCGCGCAGGTTTGGTGGGCCGCAGTCGAAACCGCCATAGCCCTGATAAGGGTCGGTGCACGCGCACAGAAGTAGATAACATCCTAAAGTAGGCCTGGCAGACTTACGACCAACTCGCGCCCCTTGTCCCGCAAGAGCCAAAACTTGGCAATCGAATGAATATGTTGCTCGCGTGTGTGACGTTCGCCTGCTTTCGGGTCCTAATGGCGACTGGTATTGAAAGGGACTATGCAATGAACTCATTGGAGATATGGCTTGTAAAGTATACGAAAAGTGGGGGCGCCTCCCGATTCTCATTGCACGGTTGTTGACCCGCAGTGCCATGGGTACTCTGGTGGAGCGCAGCAGCCGCTTCGTCATGCTCGCCCGGATGGAAGGTACGGATGCCGATGCCGCCCTGGATGGATTCACCCAGCGCCTGCGCAGCCTGCCCAAGCCGGTCTTGCAGACCCTGACCCATGACCAGGGCAAGGAAATGGCACGACACGAAGCCCTGGAGCGCAAGTCGGCATCCGCGTCTCCTTTGCCGACCCCTACAGTCCCCGGCAGCGTCCGACCAACGAGAACACCAATGGGCTCCTGCGTCAGTATTTCCCCAAAGGGACGGATTTGTCGGGATATTCGCAACGGCACTTGACGCAGGTGGCGGAACAGCTAAATAATCGCCCAAGGAAATCTTTGGGATTCCGAACACCAGCCGAGGTAATGGCACAACAAATCAGGCAGTTAAACAGAGGTGTTGCAGTTCAAACTTGAAACCGCCCCCACTCCTCTCTGAGATCATCGCCGGTGAGCGCTACCCAGCTCGTTGAGCGCAAGGGGCTCGGAGCTGCCGTGCCCACCAACAGCACTACTCCAAGACCGGCATTCACTCACGGCTTCACGGGCTTGAGGTCGGCTCAGCTGTTTATAGCAATGGGACGGCAAGCATCGCCTCACGTTCGGGAAAGATCTGCGCCGACCAGAGGAACCACTTGCTACAGTAGTCTGAAGCCTGAGCCTGAGACAGGCGCTGAAGCTTCAATGCACCTCATACTTGGCGTCGAGTCCTACCGGGCTCCCGATCACCGTTGGGGTCCGGCTCAGGAAGCACCACCGGAGTCCCCCGTGTGGGATGCTTCCAGGCTCGCAAGCCAGGGCCAAACGCGCGGGCGAGCAGCGCCGGTTGTAGCACATCCTCGGGAGTGCCATCGCGGAGGAGCTTGCCGCGAGCAAGGAGCAAGAGGCGCGGACAGTACAGCGCAGCGAGATTAAGGTCATGGACAGAAAGCAGAACTGTGAGCCGGCACTCGCGCTGGAGGCGAATCAGCAGATCGAGGAGCTCTACGCTGTGATGGATATCCAGGTGAGATGTCGGCTCATCCAGCAGGAGGATCGGCGTCTCCTGCGCCAGGGCCATCGCCAGCAAGACACGCTGCTGTTCGCCATTAGAGAGGGTGGAGAAATCACGATGAGCGAGATACGCAACATCCGTCATCGTCATCCCTCGCTCGATTGCTTCTCGATCCTGGCGGTTCGGTCCTACCAGAATCCGTGTGTAGGCCGTCCGTCCAAAGGAGACGACATCGTGCACGGAATATCCCGGCGGCACGACGACAGATTGAGGTAGAACAGCAACTAAACGCGCCAGCGCGCGGCGACTGAGCTGCGAGAGATGCCGTCCGGCTACCTCCACCGATCCAAACCCTACTGGAAGCCCATGGGCAAGGAGCTTGAGGAGTGTCGACTTGCCTGATCCATTCGGACCGATGAGGCCAGCCACCTCACCGAAGGCAAGGTCGAACGAAATAGGCCCGAGGGAGAAGCCCGCGCCAAAGGAGTAGCGCACCGCATCAGCGTGCAGCGCCAGGGCATCCCGAGACGTCGCGAGATGAGGGTGCGCAATCTGGGGCTGCACTGTTGCCAATCGTCCTTCTCCCACGGTTTAGAGACCTTGCGGGCGCTTATTGCGCTGGAGCAAATACAGAAAGAATGGTCCCCCGATAATTGCCGTGACAACACCGACAGGGAGCTCGCCAGGTGCGATGATGGTACGTGCCAGCAAGTCCGCGAGTGCTAGAAAGCTCGCCCCGCCCAATGCCGCCGCCGGTAATAACACGCGATGATTCGGTCCTACAATGAGGCGCATGGCGTGAGGAACAATAAGCCCAACAAAACCTACTAGACCACTAAGGGCCACTGCCAGCCCCGTAAGCAGTGTGCAGAGAGCGATGATGAGCACACGCTGCCGCTCTACGTGGACGCCGACATAGCCAGCCCCCTCCTCACCGAGCGCGAAGGCGTTCAGCACCCGTGCGAAGAGCATGGCGACACTAGTTCCTGTGATGACGAATGGTGCCACCAACCCCACCTGGGACCAGCCAACAACGGAGATTCCACCGAGCAGCCACGCAAACAGCTCCTGCAAGCGTGTGACAAGCTGCCCACTCACGGTGTAGAGCACGGTCATCACCGAGCCCAGGAGTGAGCTGGTTGCAAAGCCAGCGAGCACAAGCGTCGCTGCGCCTGTCGATCCTCCGATCGTTGCAATGCGATACACCACCGTGACGGTGACGAGTGCTCCGACAAACGCAAAAATCGACACCAGGCTGAACCCAGCCACCGTTGCAGCCGTAGCAGTCAGCAGCGTCGCGATAGTGGCCCCGAGTCCAGCACCAGCCGACACTCCGAGTAGGTACGGATCAGCAAGCGGATTACGCAGCAGCCCCTGCAGCAGCGTTCCGCTCGTGGCGAGCGCAGCTCCGACGAAAAGGCCGGCAACGACACGGGGGAGCCGCACTTGCAGCAGGATGATCTGCTGATCACGCGTCCAATCCACCGGACCTCTCCAAAGATGAACCTGCGCTACCAGGATCGCCACCACCCGATCGGGAGGCAGTGGCGCCGGACCGATGCCAACACCCAAGAGGATGCTCACAACGAGCAGCACCACAAGCCCCCCGAAGACGAGGGCCAGACGATTCATCGAAACAGATCTGGGTGTATGATCTTCGCGAGCGCCTCGAGCCCATCAACCAGACGCGGACCTGGACGGCTCACCAGGTCCGCGTTGATGGGATATACCCGCTTGCTCTTCACAGCCGCGATCGCAGCCCACCCAGTGCGCGCCGCGACTTGTGCTGGAGTCACACCGTATTGCGCATCCGTCAGCACGATGATCTGTGGGTTGGCCACGAGCAACGCTTCCAGATTGTATTGAGGATAGGCGGTCTTGGCATTGTGGGCGACGTTCACGCCTCCAGCCAGGGTCACCAGCGCATCGATGAATGATCCCGGTCCAGCAGTGTAGATCTTCGCCGGATCACTAGCGTCTATCTCAACGAAGGTACGGGGATGCGTTGCCACCTTGGCGACTCGCTGCTCCACGTAGTGTTCTTTCGCTTGCATACCTCGCACGACTTGCTCAGCCGTGGCTTCATGGTTTACCGCCGCTCCAACAAGGGTGATGTCGTGATATACCCCGTTGAGATTGTGGGCATCGAGGAAGATCACCGGAATGTGCAAGGCGCGTAGCTGCCCAATGACATTGCTAGAGTTCACGCTGTCCGCTACGACGAGATCCGGACTGTAACCGACGATAGCCTCTAATGATGGTGTAAGACCCTTGATCAGCGCCGTCTTCTTCGCCTGCGGCGGGTAGTTGTCGTACTGGGTGCCGGCGACCAGCTCCGGCCCTGCTCCAACCGCATAGATGATCTCTGTCACGCTTGGTGAGAGAGAAACGATGTGCTCCGGCTGCTTAGGGATCGTTACCGAGACTCCGCTATCGTCTCGGAGCGTGGCCGGATAGCTGGTCAGACCCGCTGTCACACTCCCAGGCGCTGTCGTGACCAGAGCCGTTGACACAGTGGAAGAGGAGGGAGCAGTGGTGCTGCTCGTTCCTCTCGTGCTCGTTACTGAAGATGTCGATGCTGTTTGAGATGAGGACCCAGTCGTTGTGGATGGAGCTACTGTCGAAGAAGACGCCGTTACGGATGTCACCGGAGACGGTACACGCGACGACGCGTTGCCAACCACGGATCCACTGGTCGCGCCGCAGCCTGCGAGTGCACCCAGTGTCGCAACCAGAGCCAGACGGATGAGGAAAGAACGCACGAACTGACCTTTCACTGCACTTCACACGAAAAGGAGGGAACTGCAGAGAGGACACGGCTCTGCCGGTCCTTGGCGGTCAGGGAACGGAGTACATGACGCAGCACCCTTTCTCGCGAAGGCGCACTGGGTTGCCAAGGGCCGGCATTCTGGCTCGTGAGAATCACTCACTCACAGTTGCGCGACAGCTCCGGAATCGCACCGGATTTCCCGTTGATCCCCGCAGAACGAGGATCCCTGAGCAACAGGACGTTACAGCGACGCCAGTATAGCCGTAACCTGCCGAAATTGCGAGTACGTGATAGTGCCACAATCGCACTCCCACGCTGCCGGTCCAGCCGGTCTGCACCAACTCTGTCTGTGGTGCTCTGTCGAGCGAATCGAGCTGCAACGCTGCCCGACCCTCGTCGCCTGGATGGTCGGGCGATCTCTTCACTCACTCTCAATGCTGCTAGGCATCAGGTTAGCTTCAGGCGATCACTCACCTCAGCCAGCAAAGCGTTGAGCTTCGTCACCAGATCCTCCGCCGGGGATGCTGACCCAGCCGTCAATTCTACGGTCAGCCGGAAGAAGAGCGTGTGATCGTTTCCCGCCTCCGCAACGGCGCCAACCAAAGCCGGGAGCTGATCGCTCAAATCCTGCAAGGCATCGGGGGAGAGTTGGGCTTCGGCGACCCGGCTATTCCGTTCATAGATAGATGCCGGCGCTGGGGCGGGCCGTGGATACTCGGGGGCAGCGGGCTGTCGCAGGAGGATGAAGCCGGCCCCCGCCGAACCGGCTGGCCAGGGGCGGGACTCTGGCGTCAGTTGCAGGGCATAGGCGTTGACAGCCGAGGTAATGGCAGCAGCAATCGCCGTCCAGGGGAGCGGCAATCCCGTCCGGGCGCGTAGACCATCGGCGATAGACTGGGCGGAGGTCACCTCACCCTGCCACGCTTGCGGGAGCATCTCCGGCAAGAGGTCTTTGTAGGAAATCGCCGCCGGCGGCGCGTGTAGGAGCGTTTCCCCATCGGGTAAGCCGGCCGGCACCGGCTCGTGGTAGACACTGGCGCCGTTCGACGTGAGCCAGAGCAGACCGCGTTTCACCGCGCCGTGCACGGCCGCCTCGACGGCGCTACGTTCCGCCCTTGGTACAGCAATCATCTGATCGAAGCCATCCTGATGGACCGTGACGGTCTGGTTGCCGGAGAAGTAGTCGAGAAGACGCTGGAAGGCAAGGGTGCCTCCATCCCACAGATCCGGCAGGGCGCCGGGCGGGAGCAGGACCGGATCGAGTGAGGACAAGGTTGCTGCCTCGGGCAAGACCAGCTCCAAGGTCGGGTCGGCCAGCGCAGCGGCGTCGGGTTGCTGGCGCCAGAAGGTACGGGCAGTGCGATCGGGCCGGATCGTTTGGAGCACATAGGCGCCGTCGCGGCAACCGGCCACCAGCGTGTCGAGAATAGCTTGACGGCGGAGCATCTTCGGCAGTTGGGGCAGCTCGGCAAAGGCGCCGACCAGATAGCTCACCCGCCGCGCTGTTTCGCCGGAGCGCCACAGCTGGTAAGGGCCATCAGGAAGCAGCGCATCAGCGGTGATGGCAGTCTCCTGGATGCGGGCGCGGCGGTCTTCCTTGATCGTGCGGAAGAGCGGCTCCGCTACCACGGCAACGCGGAAGGCCTCAACGCTGTTGGTGGCGCCGAGCGTGACGACGATACAGTAGGCCTGACGAATAGCCTCCGGCACCGCTCTGCGGGCAGCGTCCAGGCTATCCCGCAGGCGCGTCCGGCGAGCCTCCGACAGCTCCTCCTGCGTAAAACGGCGAGAAACGGCATCCCAGGCCAGGTAGTCCTTGACCGTCTCTCGAGCATGCTCGAGCCCAGCGGTGGAGGGGGCGGTCAGGACCAGTGCGTTGCGGGCGATGCGGGGCTTGTCGGGCGTGTGCTCGTTCAGATAACGGGACGCCTCGGGACTGGCCCGTCCGGAATCAGCCGCCGCGGAGGGGCCGAGCACGACGTAGTGGAATTCGCCGTCGTCGGCCACGTCACGCGGCGATTGCGGCAGGAGATGCGTGTGCGCCCCGGCGGCCGGCGCTTCCGCCGTCAAGCTACGCGTCCTCTGGATCTCTGCAAGTAGATAGACGTCGATGTCGGCCCTCGTCACCCGCTCCCGCTCCACGAAGTGGATCTGGCGCAGATTCGGCTCCAGTCCCAGCCGCCAGGAGGAAGGGAGATGCGCCGCGTTGCCGGACTGGCGCCGGGCCTCGATGATCGGTGCCTCGTCGAGGAACCAGGAGAGTTCGCACCAGCGCTGCAGGGCTTTCTCCAGCTCAATCCGGTCCGGACGGGTGTGGCCCACCAGCACCAGCAAGTCGCGCGTGGAGGCTTTCTGGGTGATGGGCTGGGAGTGGAGAAACGTGACCAGGACGACCTGCTCCAGCTCGCGGTGGGTGAGGCCCGTGGTGTCGTTGCGCTGAATCTGGCGCGCTTTGGCCAGCTCGCCGCCCAGGATGGCAGCCCAGTTGTGTCCGTAGTCCTCCGCTTCCTGCTGGGTAGCGATGGTCGTCAGCTCCTCGGCGGCATTGGCGAGCGACGCGACGTCTGTGTCGCCAGCGTCTACGGGCGGGGCGAGGAAGACGTTGGTGGACACCAGCGGTGCCGCATCCCAGGCCACGGCATCGCGGAGCGCCAGGGCGAAGGTGCGCAGGACGCCCCTGGTGCGCTGGAAGCCACGGATCTGCGTCCATTTGCTGTAGAAGACCTCGGTCAGGTCGGGGTGGAAGGGGTAGCTGCGCAGGTAGCGCTCCTCCACGGCCATCCCCTCCCTGGCCGTCGTCTCGTCGAGCGCCGTGATGCCCTGTAGCGCAGTGACGACGTGCGGACGGTAGGCGTCGCGGTCGCGCAGCGACTCCGCCGTGAAGAAGCGGCGGCGCAGCACTTCCGCTACGTCGTCCCTCACCACTGGCTGGACCCCCTGGTCAGAGAGTTCGCGCCGGAAGATGGTGGCGATCTCCCGTGCGATCTGGTTACCCAGCTCGTCATTCATGCGCGGGTCGGAGGCCAGCAGCGATGCCACGATGGCGCAGCGGCCCACCTGCGTCGCCGCCTGGGTGAGATACTGGAAGAAGTTAACCAGGCGGCCCTGCCAGACGGGGTCGGCGCCGACCTTCTCGCGCGCATACATCAGCACCTCGTCGATGAGCACGAGCGTGGCCAGGCCGTCGTGCTGGGGAAGGCGCAGCATCGCCTCCAGCAGGTTCTGGGCTGGGGCCGTCTCGCGTTCTTCGGCCCGCTCTTCAGGATGCAAGAGGCGCAGCCCCTCGTCGCCGCCGAGCTCATACGCCAGGATGCTCCAGGGCTGGCGCAGCCAGCGCATCGCGCCGTCGGGCGCGCGTACTTCCATCCCCTTCTCGACATCCAGCTTGTCGAAGGCCAGGGTGGCGACGCGGCTGGGCGGCGGCTCCAGCCCGGCGTGGGAAATGAACTCCTGCACGGCGGGGAGATCGCGCGGCAGCCGGACCGGATCATCGACGAGGTGAAACAGGGTGATGAGTGTGTGCGTCTTGCCACCACCGTAGGTCAGCTCGAGTTGCTGCACGGCTTTGTCGCTGCGCCCGGCCAGCCGGAGCAGGACCGTCTTGACGAGCTCCCGCAGGTTGAAGGTGGGGTACGTGCGGGCAAAGAACTCCCGGCAATCACGGTAGATGCGCTGCGCCGCGCGGTCGGCGTCGCTTTCACCCGCGCGTTCGCCCATTGCCACGGCATAGAGATCGGCGGCAAAAGCGGAAAGGGAGAAGTCGCCGGAGCGCACGTCTTCACGCAACGCTACTACCTGATGCCAGGGGATCCAGGGTTCTCCGCTCATCGTGGCCTCCTCATCCTGCATGCGCCATGATCTGTCTTCGGTGCCATAGATGGCCGGCGGGGAACGTCCGGGCAAGCGGTGGACCGCCTGCCGGGGACCCCACGCATTGACACAGTACACAGTTTAGAACATGGGGTTGAGACCAATTGACGCATCCTTTGGAACATCTCACCCTTCGCCAGCTTGTTCCCGGCGTGCGCCTTTGAGCATCCACCGCGCCGTCCGGGCAAAGCCGGCGGTATCGACCAGATCCAAACGACGGAGCAGTTGCAGATTCGCCTGAATCGTACGCGCCTTGGTGTCGCCGCTCACCGCATCACAGACCTCACTCAGGCGCAGCGGGCCGCGTCGGGCGAGGATAGCCAGCAACTCACGCTGGAGCGGGCTCAGGTCGTGGCCGATGCGCGTTGGCGGCACGTACCACCTTGGGAAGAAGCGCACCATCACTTCGCCGCCGGAGACCTCGAACTCGGGAGCGGGCAGTCCGGCGCGCTCCGTCAGTTCGATCATCTTGAGCGTGCCTCGTCCCCAGGTCTCGATGATGCCGCGCCGATAGAAGGTCTGGGCGATGAGCGGATTCCAGGGACGCGAGACGTGCGGGCGCTTCAGATCCTCCGGCGTGAGGCCGAAGGGCAGGATGCCGGTGCTGGAGATCTCCAGCCGGTCATCATAGATGGCGACGCTGATGGCGCCCCCGCCGATGCTGTAGTCGCGATGGCAGAGCGCATTGGCCAGCGCTTCGCGCAGCGCCTCCGGCGGATAGAGCGGGTCGTCCTGCCGCTCGAACAGGTGCGGGACGATGCGACCGGCGACCGGCAGGTGGTCGCGCAGGAAGCGCTGCGCTCGCACGAGCAGGTCGAAGG
>JAMCTA010000130.1 GCA_023381895.1 Chloroflexota bacterium | reverse complement strand
GCTCCTGGCGCACATTCGGCGGGAAACCGAGCATCGCGACTTCAGCTACGCCGAAGTGGAGGAGCTTGAGGCGGATCTCGCCAAGATCCGGCGCTGGTTTGAGCAGGTCCAGGCCCGCGACTACTTCGGCACACAGGAAGCGGATCGGGTGGAAGATCTGCTGACACGCGGTGAGGAGGCGCTCGGCGCCTTCCTGGAGGAAGCGTCTAGCCAGGCGGAGACAAACTCATGAAGTGGATCACCCGCCGCAACCTGCACGTGGATCGCACCGCCTGCCCCTGGCTGATCCGCCGGTTCATCGATCCCCAGGCCGAGTTCGTCTTCGTCCCCTCGGGGACAGATCCGGCCACTCTGGACGGCCACACCTTCGACATGCGCGGCGGCGAGTACAGCCATATCGGCGAGCAATGTACCTTCGAGGTGATGTTGGAACGGTACGAGCTCCAAGGAGACCCGGCGTTAGTGGAGCTGGGCCGGATCATCCGCGAGGCCGACGTGCCGCCCCGGCGCCGCAGCCGTCCAGAGGCCGATGGCCTCAATGCCCTGATGCGCGGCTTCCAAGGCTCCACCCCGGATGATGCCGAGAAGCTGCGCCTGACCGCCCCGGTGTATGACGCCCTATACGCCTACTGCCAGGCTAAGGTTTCCGCGCAACCGCATCCTCACGGCACACCCCGCCCCACGCTGCAGTACCAGCGGCTGGTCGCCATCCATCTGGAAGCGGACGAGTAGTCGCATGCTGGGGCAGCGCCCGCGCCGACCCGACTGGGCTAGTAACCTCACGGCGGATGGCTGGCTGCTCTTCATAACCAGCGGCGTGCGCACCTTCGCCTACGGCTTCCTCTCCGTCGTACTGGGGCTCTACCTGGCTGAGTTAGGTCTGCCGCCAGCGGCCATCGGCGGCGTCTTCACCGCCGCCCTGGCGGGAGGAGCGGCGAGCACCCTCATCCTGTCGGCGGTCGCCGACCGGCTAGGGCGCCGGCGCACCCTCATGCTGGCGGCACTCTTGATGGCGCTGGCCGGCGCCGGGTTTGCACTCAGCACCAGCCCCGTGCTCATGACCTTGGCGGCGATCATCGGCACGATCAGCCCGTCGGGCAAGGAAGTCGGGCCATTCCTGTCCATCGAGCAGGCCATCCTCCCCCAGACGGCGACAGACACTCAGCGCACCGGTGTCTTCGCCGCCTACAACATGGTGGGGTCGCTGGCAGGAGCCTTTGGCGCACTGTTCGCCGGGGCGCCGACCTTCCTTGGCATGGCGCCAATCACGGGCGACCGTGCTCTCCTCTGGACCTATGCGGTGCTGGCGGGAGTGCTGCTGGTGCTCTACGTCCGGCTCTCACTGGCGGTGGAGGCGGGCGACGTTGACGGACCGCAGCCGAAGCTGGGGCTCCAGCACTCGCGTGGCATCGTCGCCAAGCTCGCCGCTCTCTTCGCGCTCGATGCCTTTGCCGGTGGCTTTGTGGTGCAGGGGTTGGTGGCCTACTGGTTCCACGTCCGCTACGGCGCTGACCTGCAGATGCTGAGTGCCCTCTTCTTCGGCACCAACCTCTGCGCGGCGCTCTCGTTTCTCGCTGCCGCCCCCTTGGCTCGACGGATCGGGCTCCTCAACACGATGGTGATTACCCACCTGCCGTCCAACGTCCTGTTGCTGCTGGTGCCGCTCATGCCAAGCCTCGGCCTGGCCATCGCTGTGTTGCTGCTCCGCCACCTCCTTTCCCAGCTCGACGTTCCAACGCGCCAGTCCTACACCATGGCGGTCGTGGATCCCAACGAACGAGCGGCGGCGGCCGGTGTGACTTCCGTTGCTCGCACCGCCGCCGCTGCCATTGCTCCGGCCTTCTCCGGCGCGACTCTGGCCGTGCCAGCGTTCGGCATCCCCTTCCTGCTGGCCGGAGGCTTAAAGATCGTCTACGACCTCACCATCTTCGCCGTCTTCCGCCGGGTCCGGCCGCCGGAGGAGGGTCGAGCTACCGCCGTCCCGGTCCGAGCGCGGCGATAGGCTGGTCAGCTTGGCGCCGGGTTCGCGCCGCCCTTGCTATTTGCTCAAGTCCATGTAACTATGGTTACATCAGTACCAGACACTATTGGACGTTCGCACAGGTAAGGGAGGACACGGATGAAGTGGGTGACTCGAGCGCGACCGAAGGTGGATCGCATCGCCTGTCCCTGGCTGATCAAGCGCTTTATTGATCACGACGCAGAGTTCCTCTATGTGCCGGCTGATCAGGTCAACGCGGTCGCCGAACGCGAGGGGGCCATTCCCTTTGATGCACCAGGTGTGGAGCTGGGGCATCACGGCGTCGAATGCAGCTTCGACGCCATCCTCAAGAAGTACCAGCTAACAGATCCGGCGTTGCAAAAGCTGGCGCTCATCGTACGCGGTGCGGATACGGCAGACAAGGACCTGACGCCGGAGTCGCGGGGCTTGGAAGCCATCGCCGAGGGCTTCCGCCGCCTCTACAAGGACGACCTGCAGCAGCTGGCGGCAGAGTCCGTCGTCTACGACGCGCTCTACGCCTTCTGCCAGCAGAGCGCCGGGTGAGCGACGGTGGCGCTGGTAGCGCGAGGATACGTTGACCTGCCGGCGCACGCCACTGGCGGCTTCGACCACGGCGACGTGCATTGGGCGAGCGGGACGGTGTATGTGGCCCACACCGCCAACGGCACGGTCGAGATCATCGACGGGATCAACCTCCGGCATCTAGCCACCGTGTCTGGGTGTCCAGGGGCCAGCGGCGTCCTCTGCGCCCAGGAGGAGCGCCTCGTCTTCGCCGCCGCGCGTGGCGGTGGCACGGTGCTGGTGTTGCCGGTGGGGGCAATACGACCGGAGCGGGAGATCCAGGTCGGTCCCAGGCCGAACGGTCTGGCCTGGGACCCCGGGCGGCGCCGGCTGCTGGTCGCCGATGTCGAGGATATGCAAGCGCGGCTGATCGACGCGCAGACGGGGCGGCCCATCGGCGCCACCGCGCTGCCGGGACGGCCGCGCTGGTGCGTCTTCGACCGCCAGCGGGATCGCTTCCTCGTCAACATCATGGAACCGGCGAGTGTCGTCGCCCTGGATGGGGCGTCCGGCGCATTGGGACTCACGCTACCGATCGCCAGCGCCGGGCCGCATGGATTCGACCTGGATCTCGATAGCCAGCGTGCGTTCGTCGCCTGTGACGCCGCCGCCGTCATCGCCATCGACCTCAACAGTGGACGAGCGTTGGGGACTGTGCCAATTGCGGGCGAACCGGACGCCATCTGGTACCACCCACGATTGAACCGGCTCTACGTCGCTATCGGCACGCCCGGTGCCGTGGATGTCGTCGATTGCCGCATCTTGCGCATGGTAGAGCACGTGGTCACTGAGCGGGGAGCCCACACCACTGCCTTTGATCCCGGGCGCAACCGGCTCTATGTCTTCTTGCCCCAGAGCGGACGCGCTGCCGTCTACGAGGAGCACTGACCCGGCATGGCAGCGCATCGCTGCTATCATCGAATTTCGCCGCTGGCTGAGAGAACCAGGGACGCCGGGTCGGCCATGGCTGTCTGGCAGGTGATCCAGGTGCTGTCCGATCTTGTCGACATCGTGTCATCCACCACACAATCGGGCTTCGTCCTGATCTGGACCGACCGCGACCGCCTGACCACTATCGCGGGGGTGACGGCGCTACGCTGATCCTGTCGCGGGATGCGGCCGGTCCCATCGTGCTCACATAGTGTCCGTAACGCCTACACCTTCCGCCTTGCGGTCGAACGAATCGTTCACAGAACAACCGTGAAAGCCCATCCAGGCGCCCAAGCTTGCCCCGACCCGACTGGCCGAGGCTACCCGGCTGCGCGCTGAGGGTATGCCCGCGCCGGTCCTCGCCCGCCGTTTCGGCGTGTCCGAGACGATCTACTGCCACGCCCACCATCCGTCCGAAGGGCGGGTCACTCGCGCGAGCAATTGACCGCCAGTCAGTGGGCGCTGCCCGTGGAACGCGTGTTCGGGGTATGCTTGTGGTACCTGCGCTGGGACTTGCCCAGGCAGACGCGCAGCCGGCGGCCCTGGCAAACACGCTCCCCGCCTGGTTGAGCGGATTGAACGCGGCATCGGGAAACACCACATACTCGCGATTCGCTTGCTTGCTGAGGGCGACGACGGCGGGCGTCACGTCCTTTTGCGCGTCGAACACGACGACACAGTTGGCCTGCGTTCCGCGCGCGATATCCTGCCCCAGAAAGGAGGACGTCAGCAAGCTGCCCGCGCTGTCCATGATCACCAGCACGACGCGGATTGACGCCAGACGCGTCCTTTGCTAGAATGTAGGAAAGTTTCACTTTTCAACATTCGACACGATGGCAGATGACATGCTCGATAGAAGACTCGTTCGCCTCAAGCAAAAAGGCCAGCTTACGCTGCCTGCCGCGATGCGCCGCGACCTCGGGATCAAAGAAGGCGATCTGGTGGAAGTCACCAGGACGCCGGATGGTCTGCTCATTACCCCGCAGGAAACCATCGCCGCCCGTGACATCGACGAAGCAGATCGCTTACTGAAAGAACAAGGGCTGAGCCTGGACGAGATTATTGAACACGGTCGCAGCATTCGGGGCCGACTCATCAAGGAAGCGTATGGTATTGACACCGATCAGTAGGCATACGAGGGTGTTCATCGACAGCACGGTGTTCTTCGCCGCGTGCGCTTCGGCACTGGGATCTTCACGGCTTTTGCTTGACAAAGGATTCTCGGGGCTCTTTCCACTGCGCTTTTCCACCCTCGTTCTCCTGGAAACACGGGAGAACCTGGCCGCCAAGCGACAGGATCGATATTAACTGGAGGACTTACATGGCAGAGCTTAAGATGGAAAAACTCCTTCAGAGTCACGAGCAGTATTGTAAACAACATCCTGATGCTCAGATCGCCTATGAGGTTGCTGCAGAGACATTGCAGCGCGGCATAGATGAGAATTCGAGCGAAAGAATGGCGAAGGCTGTTGCAATTTTGCTAATGACCTGGAATATGGGCTACTACTACCGGTGCATCGGTCCTGGTAAGTGGAGTCCTACATCCAATCCATTCAATCTCGACCATTGGAGCGAATTGCAGGGAGCCATTCGAGACAACCAAAGCGAGCTACAACGATTTAGACGATTGCGACTTCAAACCATTATCTTAGAGAGAGAGCGGGAAAGTGTATATAGTGTCTTTGATAAGTTCGCTACTCTTTGCGGCCCGGTAGGAGCAGCTAAGGCGCTCCACCTTCTTGCCCCACAGTTTTTCCCACTCTGGGATAATGCTATCGCCCGCCTGGTATTGGGACCTGACAAGGTCGGAGACAAACTCAAGGCGGAAGACTACTGGGGGTTTATGAAGAGACGCCGCGAAGAGATCTGTAGCTTGCCCGATCGGGACGACATACTGAAGTTGGTTGATGAGCACTACTTTGTGAATAAAAAGGACTGGCAGTCTGCCGACGGATAGGCTGGCACTTCACATGTGACCACGTTCCGCTCCTGCGGAGGAGGAGAAGCGAGGGGACAACGGGAATCGCTGCGACGGCGCGGACGTAATACCAATCCGGTCGGTTCACGTCGAAAATGCCCGCAGGGCTGTCATTCGCCGCGCGGCGCACGCCCCAACGCCGACTCGCTTTCCCATTGACAAGACGCCAGCAATATACTAAAATCCGTATGATGGTATCACAGAGCGAATGGACCACAGAATTCTACAAAACCGCGAGCGGCGACCGTCCGGTCGAAGGCTTCTTGCTCGGGCTGGATACGAAAACGCGGGCGCGCTTTCGCTGGTCCATCGAGCAGCTTCGCGTGCGAAACATTCAGGCGCGCGCGCCGCTCGTCAAGCACTTGGATGGGCCGCTGTGGGAGTTGCGCGAAGAGAGCAGCACAAACATTTATCGGATCATCTACTTCGTCTTTACCGGCAGACGTATCGTCTTCGTGCATGGGTTTCAGAAGAAGACCCAGAAGACGCCAGATCGTGAGATCACGGTAGCGATGCAAAGATATCGAGACTTTATTTACCGAGAAGAGAGGAGGGAACGATGATGAATGAAAACGAGAGGATAAATAACATGAACCCAGAAGTCGAGTATTTCGACGCGTTCTGGACAAAGCAGATGGAAGACCCGGAGTTTCGGGCCGTCTACGAGCAAGAGGCGCAAAAGAAAGAGCTATGGCTCCAACTCGTCGAGGCGCGCCAGGCATCCGGGCTCACCCAGCAGCAAGTGGCCGACCGCCTGGGAGTCTCCCAGGCGCAGGTGGCGCGCATCGAGAAGCGCGGCTATGACGCCTATACGCTCAACACGTTGCGCCGCTACGTGCAGGCGTTGGGCGAGGGGTTCACGCTGCGTATCAGTGTACAAATGCCACCCGAAGTGGAGAGCGAGCAACAGCTAATTCTTACCAAAGGGATGTGATACCGAATGCCAGACATCCAACTCAAGAGAATACACATCAGCGCGGATAGCGAGCTCGCCAAGGCGATGAAAGACGCCAGGTCCGGAGCCAAGCGCGTGTTGATCGACACCGGTGAGGACGAATATGCCGTCTACGTCGAAACCGATCCCGGCGCGGTCCCAACCTCACCGCGTCTCGGGGCCAGCGACGAGGAGAAGCGGGCGCTGTGGGAGGGATACGATCCCCGAGCGGCGCTTGCCACCTTCGATGAAGGAGAGGGCAGCTGGTCGGACATCGACACGGACGAGCTGGTGGCGAACATCTACCGATGGCGCGAAGAGGGTTCCCGCCCGGCGAATCGGCCGTAGATGCGCTACCTGATCGACATCGACTGGTCCATCAACGCCTTGGGGCGCAAGCGTTCGGCAGGCACGATCCTGCGGCCGCTCTTCTCCGCCGGCGTGGCCGTGAGCCTGCTGACCATCGGCGAGCTGTACGAAGGCGCGTCTGCCTCCGTCAATCCCGAAGCGCACCTGGAGCGCCTGCAACGCTTCCTCCTGTCCTTTCGCATCGTCGGGATCAACGAGCCGATGATGCGACGATTCGGCGAGATGCGTTCCCAGCTTCGCGGGCAGGGTGAACTCATCCCCGATATCGACCTTTTGATCGCCGCCACCGCCCTCCACTACGACCTCACGCTGCTCACTTTCAACCGCCGCCACTTCGAGCGCATCGAGCAGCTCTGCCTGTACCAACCGACCTTACAACAGCTTACAAGGAGCCGGTCCGAGAAACAAAGCGAGACCCTTCGGTACGAGCCGACCGCTACGCGGACGGCTCTCCTTGCGCAGTGACCATCCTTCGCCTGTTGAATAGCGCTCGCCGCGCTTCGCGCCGCTCACTTGGCGCAACCATTGGGGGCGCTTGCACCGCTCCCTACGCGGCGCGTGCTCCGATGCAGCGCATCTCCGCGACGCTTGCTCCAGTCGCGGAGATGCGCTGCGCCACCCCACCACTTCGCGCGAAGCTGACGCTCCGCGCCCAGGAACCACCCGCCCTCCCACCACGAATCCGCGGCGGATATGCTCTCTCCCAGTCGAACCCGCTTGATATTTTTTTTGGCCGCCGTAGGTGGTCCCGACCATCCTAGAATCATGCGATCAGTACTACGGGCTGTAGCGGGAAGATGCTTGGAGGCGCAATGTCGGCAAAAGCGTGGATAGGCCTCGGAGCGCTCATCTTGGTTGCTCTGGTCATCCCGATGGTGTGGCTGGTTGTAGCTCCCAGGCTGGGCACCCCGATAAATTCCACTGACCAGCTTGCCGCATTAGGTGGAATTATGGCGGCTGTCTTCACCGTTGGCGGACTCCTCATCGCGCTTGCCGCCGTCCTGACACAGCTAACGCTGGCCGAGCGAGCCCAACAACTTCTTGAGAACAAATACCAAACTGACCTCGTGCCCCGTTTTCAGCGCTTGATGGCAGACCGGATCAATGCCGAGTTCCACTGGCGCGAGGCACAGCAACTAATGGCACCGCGCTCGCAGGGTACGCCCGGCTCGTGCTGCAAGAAACACTGCCAAGTCAGTGGGAACAGGTCGATGGCCTGGCGCGTGAGGCAGTCGCCCTGTATCCCGATCTGCCGGAGGTACATAGCCGCCTCGGTCTGGCCTTCGCTGAAGGGGCCGTTGAGCACTTCCTCGCCTGGCGACGTTGGTTCGACATTGAAGACCACATATCTGTTTGGCGCAGTGTAGCTCATTCAGACCTTCTGTTGACCAATGCCGCGCGCTGGCTGGAGGAAGCGCTCAAACACGATGAGGATTCCGAAGGAACACTGACTGCGCATTTGGCGCTGCTATCCGCCATCCGACGTGATTATGATCTGATGTATCGCTGGATGCGGCAGGCCATCCAGAAGGACGCACTGCAGCGCGACTGGTTTTCTGATCCCCATCGGTTACCGCTGCTGGCGCAGCCTGTGGGGCCGATTCATCGCGTCTGGGGACGCTTGGAAAGGTCCTGGATAAACGGTTCCCGTGCCGATCGCTACGGTCCGACAAACCACCACGGACGTCCCTGTCCGTGAGCACGTGATCCAATCGCAGCCAGCGTGGTGGGCACTGACGTACCCCATGGGATTACTTGCCTTCATCAGGATTGTGTCGAAGCAAGGCGATGCGGCGAGGCTGCACGCGCAGTATCTGGTTTCGCCCACCCTCGGGAACAAAGAGGAAGGGCGCATTCCCGTCGCTGAGAATGAATACCTGGCCGTGGACACCCTTTTGGGCCAGCTTGACGGTCGCTTTCTATTCGTCTGTCCGCTCGAACGTCGCCTATAGCGGCGCGTTTTGATTTTGTCAACCGTGGAGCATGGCATACGTGTATGATTCACCACTGCCTTTGTGGCGACACCTTTGCAACCCACGATGGGATGAATACAATCGGACAGTGGCTCTGCTCCAGCCGGATGCGTCGGGTCTTGAGCCAACAGGAATTGGCGGCACTGGCTGGTGTGGGCAACACGCACGATATCGCGCATCGAAAACGAACGCGTGGCCAAGCGACCACGCCCCAGCACGATTAGAAAGCTGGTAGCAGCCTTGCAGGTTGATCCGGCCTGGCTGCTGGCCGGCGATGGCGATTGAAAAGTCGAGAAAGGCACCCGACCATGAGCGATACGCGCGCCGCTGTCTACATTCGCCTGAGCGACCCGCGCCAGGCCGACGGATACAGCTTGGAGACGCAGCTTGCCGGATGCCGAGCGTACGCGGGCAAACTCGGTCTTACCGTGGTCAGCGAGTTTCGAGAGACGCACACGGCCGTCGAACTTTTCGAGCGTCCCGAACTCACCAAACTGCGCGCCGCCATGGCGCGAAACGAATTCGATCATCTGATCGTGTACGTGTTAGATCGCCTCTCCCGCGAGCCGATGCACACGGGCCTTATCTTTAGCGAGGCAAGCTACTACGGCGTCCAGGTACACAGCGCCTTGGAGAAAATCGAGGACACCGACGAAGGCCGGCTGCTGGTCAATATCACCGGATACGTCGCCAAGAAAGAGCACGCCAAGATCGCCGAGCGAACCCAACGAGGACGGCGCGCTCGCGCCGCCAGCGGCAAGTATATGAATGGCGGTCGGCCACGCTACGGCTACCGCTGGGGCAACCCTGCGCCGCACGCCAAAGACAGCCTGGAGCCTGATCCTGCCACCGGTCCCGTGGTGCAGCGCATCTTTCGCCTCACCGAGGAAGGGATCCCAACCCCGTTTGCCGGACTGGTGCGCAAACGGGCCCCAGATCGCGCCCCGTTGGAACACTACCCTTTCCCCGGCGTCTGGGATGGTACGACGATTGGGAATATTGTTCGCGATGCTACGTACACCGGGCAGGCTATCGCCTATCGCACGCAGCGCATTCGGCGTAATGGCCGCAAGGTGGATGTTCCACGCGCCCTTGAGGATCAAGTGGTCTTGCCCGACGGCGTGGTCGCCCCGCTGGTGAGCGCCGAGGTGTTCCAGGCGCTGCAAGGGAGATTGCGGCGCAACCAAGAGCAGGCAACTCGCAACAACCAATCACCCGAGGATGCCCTGCTGCGCGCCGGATTTGCGTTCTGTGGTGTCTGCAGGTCCGATCTCATCGTCCATCACCGCACGAATGGCACGCGTACCCCCATCTATCAGTGCGACAATGTACGCCGCCATGACGGCGCGGGATCTGGATAATGCCGTGTGGGCGCACATCGAGGAGATTTTGACCAACCCGGATGTGGTGAATCGCGAACTGGACCGCTTGAAAGGCGATGACCCGACCGCCGGGGACGTATCCGCGCTTGATCGGCGATTGACCGAGGTGTCTCGCCAGCAGCGCAACCTGGTGGCCAACCTCGCGTTGGTCGAGGGGGAAGCTGCGGCGATGGTGGCGGATCGGATCAAGGAGTTGGGAGAGCAGCGCCAACGGCTCCAGACAGAGCGCGAAGGCGTCCTGCGCCGACGGCAGATGTGGGAAGGAGCCCAAGCGCGGTTACGTCAGGTTGAGGCCTGGTGCCACCGTGTCGCGAGCAACCTAGACCATCTGGACTATAAGCAGCGTCGTTTGGCGCTGGAGGCGCTCGGAGCGCGTACCATGCTCTGGCCAGCGGATCACTCGCCACGCTGGCGCTTGGAATGTACAGTGCCGCTGGATGATGACATCCAGTCCTATCCGTCGATTGTGAAGGTAGACGATGTCAACTCCCCGGACTGGGCAGCATGAGCCGAACAGGATTTGCGGCAACTCGTGGCCGGTTCGTGCTGTAGGCTAGGCACTGTTGGAACGCGAGGAACGGCAGTCGCGCATGTCGTCGATGCCACGCTCGGCACCACCCATTGCTCACTCCCGCGGTGGGATCAGTTTCGGCTGATGGGCGTGACCCGCATCGGCCGGTGCCGGTTGTGCACGCGGATGAGTCGCGTGCTGGTCGTGGTGTTGCAGCGGCAACGCCGCCGGCACCTGGAGCCGGGCGGCGCCGATCCGCGTATCCGCCATGCCGTAGTACACGTCGATGCAGCCGGGGCCGAGGTCGGGCCGTGGGTCCAACCCAGTGGGGAAGACGACGTGATTGACCACCCCGCAGAGTTCCTCTGGCCCATCCGGCGTCAAGATCGGCTCTGGGGAGCGGTAGTAGATGTGCCAGGGACGCTGGAAGTCGAGCACAGCGACGCCGGCGCAGTACTCGCCGTAGGGGGCAAGATCACCGCTTGGCAACCAAAGCGGGCGGATGCCGTGATACACGAGGAGCCAGCCTTGCGGGATACGTACCGGCGGCGGCCCACCACCCAGCTTAATGTCTTCCCAAGCGGCCTGTGGCGCCAACAACAGGTGATTATCGTGGACGTGGGTGAGCCGGCGCTCGTCTTTCCCGGCTTGCTCCAGGCTGACGTAGGAGATCCAGATGCTCTCCCGCCGGTCGGTAATGTGCGCTGGCAAGACCACCTGCTCACTACCGTTCGGGAAGTGCTGGCGATAGGTTGGTCGATGGATGATCGCCAGCGCGGGGTGACCGTTGGGATCCAGCACCGGCTCCGGAAAGAAACTGGCGTCTTTGTTGCCGTAGCGGCCAAAGTCCATGCGGGCATGGGCAAACTGCAGCAGGCCCAACCGCCGCCAGGACACCAGGTCATCCGACACGGCCACCGCGACGCGCGGCCCGGTCTCGCCGACGGCGACGTAGGTCATGACGTAGCGCTGCACGGCAGCGATATAGGTGATGCGGGGGTCTTCGCAGCCGCCTACTCCGGACGGGCTGCGTTCATACGTGGCCTCCGGCTCCAGGACGGTGCCGAGGCGTTCGACGCCGACGGGATTGCCGCCCTGGAACAGCAGCCGGGCCCACCCGATCCGCGAGTAGTTGCCGGCGGCAACTAGACGTGGGAAGAGGTAAGGCATCCCGTCGGGTGCGCGGGCCATAGCTGGGTTGAGCACGCCCATAGCCTCGAGCGGATTGGCGGGGTCCGGATCCATGACGATGCCCAGTCGTTGCACCGCAAAGATGCCCACCCCATTGTCCTTCGCCGGCACCGAGTGCTGCTCGTTTGCTGCCATGTGCTGCCTTTCCTTTCTCTATTCGCTCGCCATCCCGGCACGGCCGGTGCCCGGTCTGCCATTCTCCCTGGAGCTCGGGCCGTTCGACTTCGCCAGTGATATCACAAGTGAGGGAGAACCGTATCAGCGGGTAGAGCTGCTGCTCCAAGAAACCGGCTTCACGTCCCGCTCCTACCGAGATGCCCGCTATGGCGCTAGTAGCACGTTGTCGTTACTCTAGCCCAGACCAACACCGGCTGCTTCAAACCCTCGGCGCAAAGCCTCTATCGCTGAAGGGATCACAGTGCCAGAGCCATGCGACGTCGGTGCCGAACTGGCCGGGACCAAAGTTCAAGTCCCAGTCGGCCTTGGCTGGATTATTCGTGTTCTTGCTAATCGCCTTGGCATCTGCCAGCATCTGCTGGATGGTCCAGGACTTGTCGTTCCAGTTCGTGGGCGGCGGCAGATGGGCCTGTTTGAACAGTGTCTCATTGTAGAAGACCAGTGATGGCATATTGTCGAGGAGAATGCCGAAGAGCTTTCCACCTCGGCTCAGCGCCTGAATGGCTGAGGTGTCCCACTGGTGGAGGTCGACGTGATTGGCCTGGACATAGGGCGTTAGGTTGGCCAGCGTGCCCTTCGACAGGAAGGTGCCAAAGCCTACAGCAAACGTTGCATAGACGTCGGGTGGCGTGTGCGCGGCAGTCAGCGCGAGCAGTTTCGCGTTGTATCCGGCCCACGGGACGGACAGTATATTGACGCGAATATCTGGATGCGCCTGTTCAAATGCGTCCTTGACCTGTGTCTCCCATTTGTTGATCCCAGCTCCCATATCGGAGCGAACCAGCCAAGTGATTGTTTTTGTCCTAGTGGCCGAACTACTAACACCGCAGGATGACAGCAACAGCATAGTGAGCACCAGCGCCAATAACGCGCGGTGCTGGATAATGCCCGTAAGCCGCATTTGCCGCCTCCACACGCAAAACTATCGAGACGTCACCACGATCCATCCCACTGACAAGCTGCCGCTGAACTAAGAAGAAGAGCACGAGCGGAATGAGTGCGAAGACGAGGGACACCGCCATCAGTTGATTCCACGGCGTAGCTCCGTAAGCTGATCTGAAGTTTACTAGCCCTAGTGCGACTGTGTCTTTCGTATTCGAGTTGAGGTAAATCAGCGGGTTGATGAAGTCGTTCCAGGAAAACTGGAAGTGGAAAACCATTGCGGCGATGAAGGCTGGGATGCCCAGTGGGCGCGCAATAGACCAGTACATTCCCAGATATCCACACCCATCGATACGCGCCGCCTCGAACACCTCCTCAGGAATGCCGGCGAAGAACTGCCGGATCAGAAAGGCAGAACCGCCGAGATAGGAAGGAACGATTAGCGGCAGATAGGTGTTTACCCAGTGCAACTGGCTGAACAACACATACTGCGGAATAAGTAGCACGGTAGCAGGAAGCATCATCGTTGACAGTACTAGCGGAAATAAAAACTGCTTCGTTGGTGAATGCAGGCGCGCAAACGCAAAGCCTGCCAAAGAAGCCGACAGCACTGCACCGATCGTCGACAGCACGGCGGTCTCTGTCGTATTCAGGAAGTACCTGCCGAATGGCAAGAACGTGAACCCCTTGATGTAACCTTCCAAGTCAAGGCTGGTTGGGAAAAACTGTGGAGGGAAATGCACAATCTGGGAAAGGTGCTCGAATGAGACCGCAATCATCTAGTAAAGAGGGGATAGCGTAATCAATGCTCCGGGAATGAGGATGATTCGGTGAACTTCCGCCGCGCGCTGGCCGCTGGCGCTGCCGTGGGCCGGACCAAGCAATCTACCGAGCTCCACGTCCGCCGCCGTTAGTCGGCCGCCCAGGGATGCGAGATCAACCGGCCCTGCCCCACGACCGTCTGGCGCTGGTTGCGAACGATGACCTCCATGGGCGTGCCGGGAAGGGCAGCCAGGTCATCGGCCAGGATGCCGCGGATGACCACGTCCACCACGCGCTGTAAGGCGTCCCCATCGACCAAGTCAGCAGGGCGCACGCCGCTCGATCGCAAGGCGTCGCGCAGACGCTCCGGTTCGTTCACCACCGCTGCCGCCACGCCCTGCGCGCTGCAGTCGATCCAGTCAACCGCCTGTCTGGTAGAACGGCAGTGCTCCAGGACGGCGACGACCAACTCTGGGATGTGCTGACCACGGAGGTCAGCGAGTGTCGTTCGCTGCTCCCGTGTCCGATCCTGCCCGTTCTGGCGATGCCGGTAAGTCACCAGCACCTCGCCGATCTCGCCCGCCTCGATGGCGCCGAGCGTGGTACGGATGCCCGGACCGTCGGCAAGCAAGTTATTGCCCACACTGGCCGGTCGCCAGGCCCACGTCCCGAGGAGCCGGTTGAGCCACTTACCCTCGATGAGCCCCTGCAGCACCACCGGCGTCGCTGGCTCTACCCGTCGCGGGTCCTCCAGGTAGGGCTGGACACCGTCGGGAAACGAGACGCACCATTCCGCTTCGGGCACGAATACATCACCGGGAGTGCCCGCAACGGTTGCTTCTCCGACGTAGACCGCTGGGTCGATGCAGCCCTGGTACGGCGCCGGACGGCCGAGGATCGTCGGATGCGCCGCTGAGACGGGATCCAAATCGCTGAAGGGCGCTCCCGAGCCATCGCTGAGCCAGACTCGTGCAGGTTTGGTCTCGCTTGCCACCACCATCCTCGCCTTCCGAAGTACGTCTTCGCCATTCATCCACCCGCTCCAGCGCAGAGACCGAAGCCACTCCCGCCGTCGCGTAACGTCCGAGTATTGTAGACGATCGCGCCGATCCGGTCACCCCGACCCTCCGATCGTGTGGCCGCGGGTGGACCCAGTGCGGCACCGACGCACAACCTGCGGGCTTCCCGGCGTGGTCACGTCTAGTCCTCATCTTCCGGCCGGCGGACCGTGCGGTGGTTCCACAATGGAGGTATCGATATGTACAGCCCCAAAATTCCCGAACGGCTCATCCCCACGCTCTACCACCTCGCGTGCAGCCGCGGCCAGCCCATAATCCGCGCCGTCGCCAAGATGCTGGACGACCTACTTGCTGAACCACAGTGCGCATCATCACCATCAGCGTGCTCGCAGCACTCACCACCGGATACGTCGTCGGGAAGAGGCGCTCCCCGGCTCCCATCGAAGTGCTGACCGGCGCCTGACGCAAGCGCGAGATGCTGGATGGTGACCTGGTAGATGCGCGTGCGGGGCTTGCTGATCCCTTTTTCGGCCGAGGTGACAAATCAACTCGAACAGGTCGCTGCTGATGACGCGCCACTGGCGCGGCGTGATACTCCGAGAGTCTGTTGTTTCGCGACGTCGCGATCCCTACGCACGGGCCCGACCCGCTCACAGAGCAGCCCGTGCTATCGTAGGAACGACCGACTACTGGGCGTCCTCCTCATGCAGCCAGCGCAGGCCGCCCGGCCAGCCCCGGTTCGCCTGCTCCAAGATCGCGCGATAGTAGTCGTTGAGACCACTCACCGTGTAGTCGTAACGCTCGCGTTCCCATATGCCGTAGTCGACCACGGCGGCGGCGCGGAACTGATCGGGCGTACTGCATGGCGTCTCGTCCCCACGCTGGTGTGCAACGAGGAGAGATGGGTCACGCTGGATCTCCCAGGTGGAAGCAGGCGCACCATCCCCGTGCCGGTAGACAACATCGGTAGTCGGATCGACCGCGCCCCACGCGCCGTCGCGATACACCTCAATGATGTCGTGGCCGCTGTAGGCACGGGCGGTGTCAGCGAGGGAGACGAGGCGCGCCGGTAGCCCGGCGACCTGGCAGAGGGCGCAGGCGACACGGGCGAGGTCGGTACACCAGTCGCTGCCACGCGCGATGATCTCCTCCTCGGTGCCGCCCAGGCGCAGCGCGTCCAGTCCTTCCGGCACCCGCTCGGCCAGGCCGGCACAGAAGCAGGTCACGGCGGCGACGAGTTCTTCCTCCGCAGGCGCCCTGGCGCGGAGGTCCGCAACGATCTGCTCCAGTGCCGGCCGGCCTCCCGGGCGGTAGCGCAGTTCGGTGGGTGTGCTAGCGATGTACAGCGCGGGCGCCGTCGCGGTGCAGAGCAGCACCATCTCCTCCAGGAGCACGCGATCCACCGATCCAGGAGCGTGGCTGTCGTTGGCATAGAGGCAGGCGTAGGCGGGACCGAAAATGGCCCGGCCTCGATACTGGTCGGGAATGGGAAGATGTACATTCATCGCCCCTCAGTGTACCGGGTCCGGTGCTCAGGCGTCGGAAATGCCTGGCCCCAGCCCGTGCGCTGCGACCAGTCGCTGCCTGCTGCATGACCTGCCAGATGAGCGGTCCTTTCGCCTCAGTGTAGCCCTGGCCGTCCTGCGCGTACTGCCGAACAACTTCCGCTTCAGCACGGCGTATGATCGCGCAGGAAGCGGAGCAGCGGCTTGAACTGGAAGGAGATGTAGTGAATGCGCGCCGCATGCAGGGCGTAGAGGCTGTTGATGATAGGATAGGGGCGCCGCGAGCGGAGCCGTGCTTTCACCGAACGAGCGGCTCTACTTCCGGTGGAGATATCCCCTCCGTTGCGGGCAAGGTGGCGGTTGGCACGCCGTCGACAGGCCGGCGTGGTACGACGGTCCTGAGAAAGGGAAGGCGGCATGACGGACGACTGTCCAGCGGTCGCGGCGATCCGTCTGCTCGAGGAATTATCCCTCAACGCCTGGCCGGCCTTCCAGACCCGTTATTACGATGGCTGGCTCATGCGTTTCGCCGACGGCTACACGCGGCGGGCCAACTCCGTCCTGGCGCTGTATCCCGGAACGCTTGTTACCGACGAAAAGATCGTCGAGTGCGAGCGGGCGTACACGATGCGGAGACAGGACACGATCTTCAAGATCACTCCGACCACCCAGCCGGCTGACCTGGACGCGCGGCTTGCAGCGCGCGGCTACCGATGTGAAGCACCCACAAGCGTGCAGGTCCGGAAGCTGACGGAGGTGTCAACGCCCAGCGGCGACGATGTGACCCTGGATGTCCGCCCCACCGCGCAGTGGGTGGAGGCGTTCGTCCGGTACAACGCCATCGACGACCGCCATCTGCCGGCGATCCGCCGGTTGCTGGCTGCCGTCCCGACGGAGGCGCGTTTCGCGGCATTGTACGACCGGGGCGTGATCGTCGCCGTCGCTCTGGCTATACTGGAGCGAGGACATGTCGGCCTGTTCGACGTCGTGACGGCGGTATCCCACCGGCAGCGCGGCCTGGGCACACGGTTGCTGCTGTACCTTTTGCGCTGGGCGAACGCGGCGGGCGCCCAGGGCGCATATCTGCAGGTGATGCGGGACAACACGCCAGCACTTCAACTGTACGCGAAGCTAGGCTACGCCGAGCTGTACTCGTATTGGTATCGAGTCCGGTCGCCTGGCGTAGATCGGACAGTTGACTGAGGGCGAACAGGATCCTTGACATCTTGCTCCTCGGCGGGCAACATCCGATGGCATGGTACCTGTGCCTGGCGGCGGGAAAGAACAGATGCTGACAGCCTGGAGGCTTGGCCAGGTGAGTGGTTCCATCAGGGAGAGGACGTGACGTTGATTGCGCTGAGAGGCATGGCCGAAGAGGGGCTCGACCCCGCTAGCGTTCGGCAGCGTCTGGGGCTAGGCGAGGAGACAGCGGCCTGGCTGGCGTCGCTGCCGTCGAACGTGGCAAGCGGGGAGCTTCCCACGCTACCGGAGCACGACGAGGCTGCCGCTCTGCTGGCGCGCCTCGGGGTGCCAAGAGTGCAGGTCGACGAAGCCATCTCGATGTTGCCGGCCGTAGAAGTGGACCCGGCGCTGCGCTGGCTCCTTGGTCGCTGCTCCCAGCAACTCGTCCAGGTCATGGGAGTCAATGGTCCGCTGCTGCCCTGGCCGGCCCTACCGGCCAGTCTGGGGCTGCCCGCTCGCTATCTCTACGTCCTGGTCTTCCTAGCAACATTTCCGTATGTTCGACGCTATCACCAGCAGTACGATATTCCTGACGACGTATCCTGGGCGACGCTGGCCGACCTGGGTCGGCACATGGCCATCCATCAGCGGATATATGGTGAAGGAGGGCTGAGCACGTACAACTGGCTCACACTACACTTCCGCGGCGTCATCTACGCGCTTGGGCGCTTGCAGTTCCACCGTAGCCGGATTTCCTACGACGCCGGCACTATCGCGCGTCTCGGCCTGAGCTTCCAGCGCGGTGATCCCTGCCTGGGCGTCCACATCCCGGAAAGCGGGTCGCTCTCGCCGGAGGCCTGCGACGCCTCCTTCCAATGGGCACGCGAGTTCTTCCCCCGCCACTTTCCCGAAGAAACGTATAAGTTCGCCACCTGTGGGTCGTGGCTGCTCGACGACCAGTTGGCGGAATACTTGCCGGCAACCTCCAACATCGTCCGCTTCCAGCGCCGCTTCCAGCTCATGCCCGGCGGCCGCCCGTGTGACGGTGAGATCGTGAGCTTCGTGTTCCGTCGAGTCAACGCCCGCGTCGAGGACCTGCCGCAGCGCACCACCCTGGAACGGGCGATCGTCCGGCACCTGTGCGCTGGTCGCCACTGGCAGTCTCGCTGGGGGTGGGTTGCGCTCTGACAGGACAGCGGCTGTCTCTCGAGCATGCTGGTAGGCGTTGAAGATGCCGTACCGAACGCTGGGGTGCACCGGCCGGTGCGTATCCGAGGTAGGGTCGGCGGTGCTCCGCCCACGCCGAGGATGGTGTCGCCAGCGGCAGCGGAGAAGAAACCAATGAACGTAGTATAGAGAGCGTACACTGGTGTGTCGGTACCGTGCCGGGAAGTCCTACGTCTCTGAGGAAAAGAAGCCGTTGGCGAGTGCCAGTGCCCCGTGCATTGGTCGGGGTGACGTGTGGCGTAGTGACATTCATCCCAATGGCGTCAGGGGCCGGTGAGAACTTCGTTCCATGCGCGGATGTGCCAGCTGCGGACGGCGCCGTGCAGGACGAACGGGTCGCCCCGTGCGAACTCCTCGGCGGCGTCGCTGATGGTGAAGATGGCCATAGCGCCGTCCGCCTGGGGGGCAGCGAAAGTACCGGTCATCAGGAGCGTGCCGCGGGTGTGAAAGTCGGCGACGTGCGCGCGGTGGGCGGGGAAGTGGAGAGGTGCCTTCGAGCGGACGTCATCAGCGGAGTCGTAGAACAACACGTATTTCACCATGGACCCATTATCGTCCTTCCAACGCCGTCGACCATGCACCTGTCCGCGATGGCGGAGCACTAGTGGCTCGGGTCCTGAGACTGGCGACTCTTGCTCGGCCGCCCAGCCCTCCTTGCCAACTCATGCGGCAAAGTGCAGCGCGTAGCCCCAGTGGTAAGTCCCACCGGGGGCGAGATCATGTGCCGGATGTGGAGACACCAGCACGCGCAGCCAACCGCGTGTCCGCTGCCAGTGCAGGCGGATGGCGGCGACGTGCTCCAGTCTCTCGATTGCCAGCATCGCCCCGGCGTCCGAGCCCCGGATGGTGATGCGGTTGGACGTCAGCGCCGGCCCAACCAGCCGCAGCGGCACATCGTCTTCTAATGGATACGTCGTGCCGGCATCCGCCAACGGTGCACACTGCTCCGGCCAGCAGAAGACGCTGCGGCTCGGCGGCGAGAAACGCGCGCCCGTTGCCTGGAAGTGACCGTCGCCGGTCTGCAGGAGCGTCGTAGCCCCTGGGTTGACCAGCGCGTAGCGCACTGCCAGCGTCTGCGCCTGCTGCGGCAGGAAGAACTCTTTGCGGAGCGTCAGGCGCCCCTGGTTCGCCGTCACGAGCTCACTCGTGAGCACAAGCCGCGTCCCATCCGGCGCCGGCAGGAGCTTGGCGATATAGGATGACCCTGCCCAGGTCAGGCGCTCGTAGTACTCGGCGACGGCACCGTTCTCCCAGGCCCAGGCTATGGCGCGGTCGCCGCGCTCGACGACGTCGTCACGCGCATAGACGTAGGAACGCCCGGAGCGACGGTCGGTCACACTGTGTACCTTGCCAAGGACACTGGGAACGATACGTATCTGGAGGAATTCGTTCTCCAAGTCCACCAGCGGATGGACGCAGGTCATATGTTCGACGGCGGGCCACAACTCCTCGACCCGGTGCGCAATGCGAATCCCGGTCACGCCACGACACTGGAGCCGGCTGACTAGTTGCGCCACTGGCACCGACCGGTCTGCCGGTACCGCCGGCTCCAGGCGATTGGTATGCACCACATAGGGCGGGAACCGGATCAGCCGGGCGTACTCCAGACTATCCAGGAGCCAGGCAACGTGTTCCTGGCTGACAGCGCTGTCAGCAGCGTCACGGGCCGGCGCCAGCGCTGCGGTGAGCCGCTCCAAGACGCTTGGGGTGAGATAGTGCAGCGTTTGCGGTGTAGGGAAGCAGGAGATGTGCTCCGGACTTTCCCCCGTCAACCGCTCCAGGAGATCGAGATATGCCAGCACGACGGGAGCGGCCCCACCGTAGACAGCGTGGACGAACTCGCGGATGAGCGTATCCAGATCCTGCTCGGGATGCCAGAGCAGCTTGGCGTAGACCCAGGCGTGCAGCTCCGCCAGCGCAGACACGTCGGGCTCGCCTTCTTGCCCTTGCACGAAGATACCGGTCACGCCGTGGCGGGCAAAGTACTGCAGGTCGCGCGCCGTCCGGCGCAGGTTACCCAGCGGCAGTAGGTAGTGGCTGAAGACGCCGGCGTAGTGCCAGACATAGAGGTGCTGGGCGATGGCCCCCCAGCCCTCGAGTGCCGCGCGGATGGGCGCTGCGCGCTCCGTCTCCTCAAGGCTGTGGCAGTAGCAAGCCTCGATGAAGGCGCAGCGGATGACCACGTTGGCGCGGGGATGCAGGTACCGGGGCGGTTTGACGGTGTACTGATACGCTAGGGTCTCAATCAGCTTGCCAGGGTAACGCTGCTCCACCGCCCCAGCGATGCGGTTGACGAAGGCCAGGACGCTACCCGCCGGTGTTTCCTCCCGTACATCGACGGCAGCACACAACGCGCAGGTGCAGTAGCCACCATCGCCGTCGCTATCGTTCTGAGACACCGAGAAGATGCCGGCTTCAGGATGTTCCTCGATCCACCGGCAGACGCGTGCGAGCGCAATGGTGAATACCTCAGGATGGCTCAAGCACAGCTGGGTCGGCTGCCGGCGGCCATCGACCAGCGCATAGTACTCGGGGTGGGACGCGAAGTGCTCTGTCGCAGGCACGAGCGCGTCAAAGGTGTGCACGAACGGGAAGATAACCCGGTGGCCGCCCAGTTCAGCCGGCAGCGCGTGTCCCTGTCCGTTGAGGCGGTTATGCAGGGCGAAGCGCTGTTCGAAGGCACACGCATAGTAGACGGCCCGGTACTCCAGAGACGGACGGCCGTAACAGTGCAGCGACGGTACCGTGAGCACCGGTCGCCGCGGGATGTGCCGGACCGTCTGCGTATACCAGCGGCAGCCAAGCACGTCCTCCAGCAGGACGTAGACTGCTGCCAGCAGTCCTTGAGCGCCGCTACCGGCCAGCACGAGTTCTTGTCCCACTGTGGAGACGAGGTATTCCTCGGCCCCTGACTGCTCCGGCGCCGGGTGGCCGCCGTGCTGGAGAGCGTCCGTTCCGATGCCGAGCAGCACGTGTATACCTTCACCCTCGTCTGTGTCTGCCTGTATCGTAAACGTCGCACCGGTCATCGCCTGGAGGTGCTCGGCGAGTTCCCGTGCTGCAAACTGCTCGACCGGACTCGCCGCTGCCGGTAGCACGATATAGGCCTGTGCTCGCCCCTGTGCTGCCAGCACCAAGCTACCTGCCGTCCCGATCTCTTCCACCATGGTTCGGGCCCCCTCTATTTAGCTTCCAGCCGCCATGACACCGCCAGCCGTTGCCGCGGCACCGCGCCAGAGCCCGCTTTGGAGGACCTCAGGATTGACGACATCTGTGGGCCTCTTGCCGCGCAAGACGCGCAGGACGTGGCCGATGGCAGTCTCGCGGCATTCCACACTCGCCTCCACGGACCAGTGCGCGGCGTGCGGCGTCAGCATCACGTTGTCCAGCTGGCGCAAGGGATCATCCGGAGCCAGCGGCTCGTGCTCGAAGACGTCCAGTCCCGCTCCCGCGAGATGGCTGCTAGCCAGCGCATCCGTCAGTGCTGGTTGGTCGACGACGGCGCCACGGGATGTGTTGATCAAAAATGCCGAAGGCTTCATCAATCGGAGTTCACGTTCGCCGATGAGGTGACGCGTCGTCGCATTGAGGGGGACGTGGAGGCTGACATAGTCCGAGGTACAGAGCAGCTCATCCAGGCCGATTAGGGGCACGCGCTGCACGTCACGTGGGAGTTGCTGCACGTACGGATCGTGCGCCACGACGCGCAGGCCTACGCCCAGCGCCTTCCGTGCCACGGTCCGGCCGATGTTTCCAAGACCGACGAGGCCTAACTGCTGGCCGGCCAGCCGGCGCGGCGGCACTAATGCGCCAGACCACCCACCGGAGCGGATGCGGAGTGTGTCGGCGAGGATACCTCGGTTAAGCAGAAACAGCAAGGTCAGTGCGTGGGTGCTCACTTCGTCGAGACAGTAGCGCGCGGTATTGCAGACGACGATGCCGTGCTCGGTGGCAGCCTGGAGATCGACCGTATCGACGCCAATACCGTACCGCACGATGACCCAGCACCCGGTCAACTGCGCGATCACCTGGCGTGGGAGCGACGATTCAGCGAGAACGACGGCGTGGGCAGTTGCCGCGTGGCGAACGATCTCCGCGGCATCGTGCGTACGCAGATACACGGATTCGACGTCCAGGCTGCTCGCTGCAATCAAGCGCTGCTCAATGTCGTAGTTCCCGAAGATCGTGTCGGTGATGACGACTTTGAAGCGCATACGATACCTCTCCTTCATCGCCGACGATACCCTGGAGTAGATCCTGCTGCCGTCGCAGGTCGGCGCGCCTGCAACAGCGTGCACGCACACCGGCGTCCTTTCCCTGAGCGCCGCTCAGGCAGTGACTGCTACACCAGCCGCCCACTGGATGCCACGACGGTACAGTTGACCAACAATCGGTGCTTCATGGCTCTGGCGATTATGCCCGAGCGCGCAGTAGAAGACCCGCCCCGCCCCAAAATGCTTGACGTAGCTTGAAGGCTGGATCTCACCATCCTTCGACGCACGGGCGAGCAGATGCACTCCTTCTGGCCAGTGGTCGAGCAGGTACAGTTCGTCCTGCACCACGAAGTCCGTCAGGCCCTGGGTGATGGGATGTTCTTGGTCCGTGATCTCAACCTGCACTGACCCGAAGGGCGGGTGGCCGCGAAAGCGCGATCCGAGTGCCGCAATGTAGGCAGGATGATTCTTAAACGAATCGGCGGCATTGTGGATGCCGACGAGCCCCTTCCCTCCCGCCACAAAGTCCAGGAGTGCTCCCAATTGCGCCTCGGTGAGGCCCGGACCGGTATAGTAGTTGACCAACACGTCAAACCCGGCCAGTCCCGCCGGAGTCAGCATCCCTTGATCGTCGGTCACGCGGACGTCGAGGAATTCACCTGCACTCAAGACCGCCGCCAGCGCCTCTGCGGCGCCGGGCTGCTTCGTATGTAATCCGCCGATCAACAGCAAGACGTGTGGTCTCGTCTCTTCGGCCGTGACTGCTCGTGCCATTCTCGCCTTCTCTCCTCGGTTGCTCTCAATCTGACCCATCGCATCGAGCACCAGGCTGCCCGGCACGTGCCTCACGTCGGCGTGGCAGCGGGAGGGCGCCCGGTGAAGTCGTCCCATTCAAGCATAGTCAGCAACGGCGAATCATCAATCGTCAGCGGTAGGTCGACTCGGCCGCGGCGCCGGCTGGATTCATAGCTGGCGAAGATCAACTCGGTGGCACGGAGCGCTCGTTGCGCCGACAGTTTCGGCTCGTGCCCATCCTCCAACGCGTCGAGCAAGTCGGCGATGCCGTGTGCCACGGAGTTTCCCGGGCGATCAAGCCGGTCGGCGCTGATGTCCGGTACAACCCAGGTACCGTCGCCGCGCCCACGGACCCGCACCGGGACTCGCTGGCCTTCCGGTAGCTCGGGATGCACCTCGATGACGCCTTCCGTGCCGATCAGACGGTTGGCGCAGCCGATGGAGGAATCCCGCCCCGTGATCAGCAAACCGTAGACGCCGCTGCTGTACTGGAAGAAGCTGATCGCCTGTGTTTCTACCGGTACACCGAAGACCTTGCGCTCCGTTTGCACATCGATCTGCGCCAGTACCCAGCGGACCGGCATCTCATCGTGGTAGAAGAACAGCATGTCGAACCAGTGCGTGCCCCAGTCCAAGAGATCGCCGCAGTGCGCCTCCATCCGGACCAAGTCGCCGATCACGCCCTCGTGCAGGAGCCGGTGGGCGGCCCGGTAGGGCGCTTCGAAGCGACGCTGGTGGTTGAAGGTGAGCTGGGTGCCGTGCTCGGCACACGCCTGGGCCATCCGCCGTGCCTCACCCCAGGTCGGCGCCATCGGCTTCTCGCAGTGGACGGCACGAACTCCGGCCTCGGCGCAAGCGATGACCATCGGCGCGTGCAGGTGCGGCCAGGTGCAGATGGACACGACATCCGGCCGCTCCTGCGTCAACATATCCCGGTAATCAAGGTAAATCGCCGGCGGCTGCTTGGGATCGCCGTGTTCCGTCGCGAAGGCGTCAGCGTTCTCCCGGGAGATGTCAGCCAGTGCGGCCAGGTGACAGCGCCCGGAGGCCTGGTAACCCTGGATGTGGACGTGTGACTGGCCGAATCCGGTTGCCCCGGCGGTGCGCAAAGGACGGCCGCAGCCAATAATGGCAACCCGATATGGCTTACTCATCTGATCCTCGTTCTTTGTGCTGTACTCATCGAAACCGGCGGTGCTGTGTTGCATCTGCCCGGGCGACCGATCCTACAATGGCTTGACATCTTAGTTCGGATACCATACCATAGCACTTATTCGTACCGCAAGCCTATGAACCCCGTGAACTGATGGATTATTGGGGGAGGTTTCGGTGATTGAGCGGCGTCCACTACATCAGCAGGTGGCGGCAGTACTGCGGAAGCGTCTGGCCAGCGGAGAGTTTTCGCCCGGAGCGGCCTTACCGTCGGAGCTGGCCTTGCAACAGGAATATGGGGTCAGCCGTGCCACCGTGCGGCATGCGCTGGAGACCCTGCAGCGAGAAGGGTTGCTCCAACGACAGGCGGGACGGGGCACCTATGCTGCGCCGAGCGGCCCGACATCGCTATCTCCCGCCACTCAGCGTCCCTGCTTGGGACTCGTAGCGGCACGCCTTGATAGCCTCTTCCTTATGGACATACTGCGCGGCGCCGAGGATGAGGCGGAGGCACGGGGCTATGATCTGCTGGTGGCCAACTCCAACCATGACCCTCAGCAAGAGCGGGCACGGATCGAGCGGCTGCGCAGGGGCGGTGTCGCCGGAGTACTGGTCGAGCCGACTCCGGGAGCGACTCTGGAAAGCTACTACCGGGATCTGGCCGGCATGAGCTACCCGCTCGTGATGCTGGATCGGCGCCATCCTGGGGTTGGCGTGGACTACGTGGGCGTTGATAACGTGAAGGCGACCCAGGAACTGGTGGCACATCTCATCACGTGTGGTCACCAGCGGATTGCCTACCTGCTGGGGCAGGAATGGCCGACCAGCACGGCAAGGGAGCGTTTACAGGGCTATGAGACGGCGTTGCGCCTAGCCGGGCTGTCACCGGACCCGGCTCTGGTGGTACGCCCAGCCGGTGCTCCCGGTGACCCCCTCGCCCCTGCCGTCGCTGCAGCAGTGCAGCGCTTGCTCGCCTTACCGGCTACCCAGCGACCGACCGCCATTTGCTGCCTGAACGATGCGACCGCGCTGGAGGTTCTGCGGGTCCTGCGCAATAAAGACCTGCGGGTGCCCGAGGACATGGCGCTGACCGGCTTTGATGACCTTCCCTATGCCGCCCATCTGGAGGTGCCGCTCACGACCGTCGCGCAGCCTCGTGAGCGCTTAGGTAGTACTGGGGCGCGGCTTCTCATTGATCGGATCGAGGGGCGGCGTGGCGCCCAGCCGACGACGGTGCTGTTACCGACACGACTGCTGCTGCGCCGCTCCAGTGATTGGACACCGGCGGCGGTGCGGCCCGCCAGGGAAACCGCCTGACACCCGGTGGGACGTCGTCACCCACGGAAAGGAGGGACGAGCGCTGCGTAGCTCCTTGGTGATCGTAGTTCGAGACCCGCTCGAGTCGTGCGGGTCAGTGAGGAATGAGGCACGTTCTATGCTCAGCCCTAATCTCCGTCGACAAAGCAGCGGTAGGAATGACCTGCAGTACGTTTCTGGATCCGGTACCCCATTTCCCCATGCACGATCTCGACGGCAGTTCTTGTTGACCCTCGCCGGCGCAATGGGAGGCGTGCTGGCGCTGAGCGCATGTGGAGGCGCGACAGCAACCACTACCAGCGCCACTACGGCGACGATCACCAAGACTGTGGCGAGTACGGCGACGGTGACGCACACTGCTACCAATACAATCACCAAAGCGACCACAGCAACCGTCACCAAGGCGGTCACTGTCGCCGGCAAGGCGATCATCGTAGAAGAGTGGTCGGGGTGGGGGCCCGGATCTCCGGAGGAGAAAGCTTTCGAAGCGGGCGTCGCCAAGTTCAACGCCAGCCACTCCGACACCCACGTAGTGGTGAGTCCTGGAATGGATCTGCAGAAGAAGATTGAGGTCGCCATTGCCGCTGGGACGCCTCCCGACACCGGTGTCCCCATGGGCGGCGCCTTCATCACGCAATGGGCGGTCAACGGCGAGGTCATGCCGCTCGACAGCTATATCAACGCCGCCAAGCTCGACGTCAAGGTGTACGTACCGGCCCTGGTCCACGAGGCGACCTTCCAGGGGAAGATTTACGGGCTGCCGTTGCTGTTTAATGATCGCGCGATCTTCTGGAATAAGAACGAATTCCAAGCGGTTGGGTTACCGGCGGAGAAGCCTCCCGCCACTCTGGAGGACATGCTGCCTTATGCCGAGAAGCTCACCAAGACAGGCGCGGACGGCAAGCTGACGCAGCTCGGCTTTTCTGCAGCCTTCCCCGGATTGCCCGGCGACTATCCGGGCTTCTGGATCTACGCCACGGCCTTCGGCGCGCCACTCTTCAACGCTGATATGACCAAGGTCACCTGTGACAGCGCTGCCTGCATCGACGTCATGGACTGGCTGTCCAGTTTCATTCCGCGTGAGTCCGGCTACGCTGCCATCGAGGCGTTCCACAAGAGCTGGCAGCACCTTGACCCGGAGAACACGCTCATTGCGATGAACGAGGACGGTGAGTGGAAGGCCTTGGCCAATCCCAGCTTCGCCCCAACTGACCATGGCTATGCGCCCATTCCCGCGCCCAAGGCGCAACCTAACCGCAAAGGCGTCACCGACATCGATGGCCACCAGCTCTTCATCGCGAAGGGGGCGAAGCAACCCGACGCCACCTTCGCCTTCCTCTCCTGGATTACTACCGATGAGCCGACCGCAATCGCCATGGCGCAGGTGAGCAGCAACTTACCGCAGCTCGTCTCCACGCTCGATGCCCCGGAGCTGCGCAAGAATCCCGCCTTTGCCGTGTACCTGGATATCGCCAAGGGGCCAAATGCCCAACCGTTGCCGGTGACTCCCGTCTGGGGCGACTATTTTACGGCGCTCAGAATAGCACAAGGCTCTGTCTTCCAGGGTAAGGAGACCTCGCAGGTGGCACTGGCGAACGTCAAGCAGATGATCCAGCCGAAGTTGAATACCTGGCTGAAGAAGATGAAGTAAGGCAGTGAGCGTACTGGCACCTAGAAACGCGTGGTCAAGGGTCGAGTTTGCAACAATCAATCCCTCGGAGCAGGGGCCGGAACGGGCTACCACTAAATCCTTCCACGGTGGTGTTGCGAAAGACGAGGCCCTCACCCCGGCTCGCCAAGGCTCGCCACCCCTCCCCCACAAGCTTGGGGGAGGGGCAGGGGGAGAGGGTCTTCTTCGCAACGCCATTCTGGTTTGATTTAGGTGCTTTAGCGCAAGAACCTGGACAAGATCGACTGTCTAACCGTCGATCCGCAGTCGGAGTCAGCCTTGTACGCGCCAATCAGCGAGTGCTGCGTACGGCGCAGGAGCGTTCGGTCTCAGACCTGGGCGCCGGTGCGCCCATCGCGGAGTCAGGTGTCCGGTCGTCGGCGTTGGGAGGAGGATGATGATGGCCCCTACAGTCGTGGCGTTCTACTACGATTGGTATGGCAACCCGGAGCGGTCCGGGGTCTGGCGCCACTGGGACGAGTGCCATTACGCCACCCGCCATCCCGAACAGAGCGATGCCGCTGGCCACCTGGACCTCGGCGCGGCGCACACGCCGGTCCTAGGCGCGTACGACTCTCTCGATCCCGCCGTCTGTTCGACCCACCTGGCGCAGGCGGCTGGCTGTGGCATCGACGTCTTCGCCGTCACCTGGTGGGGACGGCGCGACCGGCACTATGAGCCGCTCCTGGCGGCGGCCGTGCGATCGCCTCTGCGACTCGCCCTCTACTGGGAAACGCTGACCGATCCGGATGGCGGCGTCGCGGCGGCGTTGGCGGACCTCAGTTGGGTGCTGGAACAGGTCGGGAGCCATCCGGCCTACTGGCGGATCGACGGCCGCCCGGTCGTCTTCGTGTACCGCCGCTGCTTCAGCCAGCTCCGCCGCTGGGACGACTGGGGGGCGGCCCTGCAGCGGCTGCGTGCCGATCGTGAGGTCGTCCTCCTCGCAGACACCAGCGCGCTGGAGGCGCTGCCGCTCTTTGACGGCTACCACATCACGACGAGCGCGCTCCAGGTCGCGTTGGGTCACGACGTCGAGCACTTCAACCGAGCGATGGCGGCGGCCTGCCGTACTGTTAATAAGTACTTCGCCGCCGCGGTGATTCCTGGCTTTGATAATGCGCACGTCCACGAGCGCGGCCGGCTGGTTGCTGATCGGCGAGGCGGCCGGCTGTACGATCAGCAGTGGGAGGCGGCGCTGGCCGGCGCTCCAGACCTGGTGCTGATCAACTCATTCAACGAATGGCACGAAGGGTCAGAGATCGAGCCCAGTCTGGAGTTCGGCGACCAGTATCTGGAAGCAACCAGAGCGTGGGTGGAGCGCTACCGGGCGGTAAAGTTGAAGGAGGACTAGATGGCGAAGATCACCGCCATCCGCTGCATCCGTACCCGGCGAGACGGTACATGGGTCATCGTAAAGATCGAGACCGACCAACCGGGCCTCTACGGTGTCGGTTCAGCCAGCGACCACTACCACGCCGCCACGGTGATCACGGCGATTGAACAGAGCATCGCGCCGCGCCTGATCGGGCGTGATGCGGCACAAATCGAAGACATCTGGCAGTCTACGTACACCAGTGGCTACTGGCGCAACGGCTCGATCCTTAACACGGCGTTGGGTGGCGTGGACTGCGCCCTCTGGGATATCAAAGGCAAGGAAGCCAAGTTGCCGGTCTACCAGTTACTCGGCGGCGCCTGCCGGGCGGCCGTACCCTGCTACGCCCACGCTGGCGGCGCCACCCTGGGAGCGCTGGAAGAAGATGTCCGACGCTATATGGAGGAAGGCTACACTGTCATTCGCTGCCAGCTTGGCCCCTACGGCGGCGGCGGCTTCATCCCGACGGAGGAAGCCGGCGGACCGAAGAACCGCTGGCCCCACAACCGGGCATTTGACGACGAGCGGTACCTGGAGACCCTCCCGGCAATGTTCGAGCACTTGCGCAGCACGCTGGGCTTCAGTCCCAAGCTGACGCACGATGTCCATGAGCACCTGCGTCCGAATATGGCGGTGCAACTGGCGAAGTTGCTGGAGCCGTATCGGTTGTTCTTCCTGGAGGATCTCCTGCCGCCGGAGCAGATTGCCTACTACCGTCTGGTCCGCCAGCAGTGTGCCACGCCGCAGGCCATCGGCGAGCTCTTCGTCAACCCGCACGAATGGCTGCCTCTCATTGACAAGCGGCTGATTGACTTCATACGGGTTCGCGTCTCGAAGGTAGGCGGTATCACCCCGGCACAGAAGATCGCCCACCTCTGCGAGTGGTATGGGGTGCAGACGGCGTGGCAGGAGGGTGGCGACAACGACCCGGTGAACCAGGCTGTCGCTATGCACCTTGACCTCGCCAGTTGGAACTTCGGCATCCAGGAAGAGAATCACTTCCAGTCGGCGGAGCTGGAGACCTTTCCCGGCCATGCGGTGCTGGAGGGTGGCTACCTTTACGCGAATGACCAGCCAGGACTGAGTATTGATATCGACGAAGCAAGGGCTGCGCAGCTGTTGACAGCAGGTGGTCGGCACGGACCGTTCTTCATGGCAGAGGATCGTAAAGCCGACGGCACCATCGTCCGCCCGTGACACGCCACAGCGGCTCGTCGGCCATTGTGGCGTTGTTTCCGACCAAGGAGGAGAACCGTGACTTCGTCCACCCTCGCGCTGCATGGCATTATCCCGCCGCTGGCGACCCCGTTCACCGATACTGAGTCGTTTGACGTGGCAGCGCTACGCCGCGAGGTCGAAGCGGTACGGGCGTCCACGGGATCACCGTCACCGGCAGCACGGGGAAGGGCACACCCTCGACTGCGAGGAGTTGGTGCGGGCGAGCAGCGCAGCGGTTGAGGAGGCGACAGGTCGGGCGCCGGTGGTGGTGGCATCATTCGGGACAGTACCCGGGAGGCTGGGCGGTGCGCGCGGCAGGCGGTGGAATGTAGTGTAGGATGAGAATAATGTGCAGACGGTAAGACTGAGGAGGCGGGTGATGCAGATTACCTCCGTGGAACGGCTACTGGTCGAAGTTCCCTTTTATGAGATCCCCGAACGCAACATGGCTCGGCAGCTCTCGGGCTGGCACGTGAGCGAAGTGTGCAAGGTCAGCACGGATACCGGTCTCACCGGCTATGGCGAGACGCTGCCCAACTACACCTGGGGCCGGGTAACTGATGCGGCGGTGGCGCGCGTGCAGGGCAAAGCGCCTGCCGAGTGCATGTGGGATGACCGCCTCGGCGCTGGCCTGCAAATGGCCCTGTTCGATCTGGTTGGACAAGCGGCAGGCGTGCCCGCTTACCGTCTGCTGGGCGACAAAGTGCGTGATTGGTGCCCGCTCTCCTGGTGGTCGATCGATATGCCGCCAGAGGACATGGCGATGGAGGCGCAGCAGGCGGTCGCCGCAGGATATACCGCCCACAAGCAGAAGGCACGGCCTTGGTTCGACGTCGTGGAACAGACCAGACGAACGTCGGCGGTCGTGCCGCCCAGTTTCTCGCTCGACCTGGATTTCAACGGGCATTTGGTAACGGCTGCGAGTGCCGTCTCGGTGCTCAAGGACCTAGACACGTTCGCTAACGTGAAGATCTATGAGTCACCGATCCCACAAGGGGATGTTCAGGGCAACCAGCGTATCCGTGCCCAGACGCGCTGTGCCATTGCCATGCATTACGGTGTACCGCCGATTATGACAGCACTGCGCGAGCAGGTGTGCGATGGCTTTGTGGTCGGCGGCGGCGCCTCTGCCGTACGACGGCAGGCGGCAATAGCGCAGGAGGCAAATCTGCCGTTCTGGTTGCAACTGGTCGGCACCGGGATTACCACGGCCTTTGCCCTGCATCTAGGGGCGGTGTGCAGCCACGCCCAGTGGCCAGCCGTCACGTGCCTGAACGTGTACCGGCATCAGCTCCTGAAGGAGCCACTGACCGTGCAGGGCGGGTACGTGCGGGTTCCGGAAGCACCGGGACTTGGCGTCCATGTGGACGAGGAGGTGCTGACCACGCTCGCGACCACCTCGAGTGCGCGCCCCGCTCCGCCGGCGATCTACGCGCTCCGGCGTTGGAATGACGACGTGACGTACTTCGCGGGAGAGATGCTCGATGCTGTAGGCGTGCCGCGCGGCTACTGGGGAGATTCCGCGATGGGGAATCTGCCGCCGTATGAGCAAGGGACACGGTTAGACTCACTCCCTGACGACGGCACTCCTGAATGGCGAGACCTCTACAGTCGCGTCCAGTTGGCACCGGTGCGCAGCCACGGCCGCTGATGAGCGCTGTCACGCTTGCTACGATCGTCAGGCGACGGTAGACGTAGGATGGGCACCCCCAGGTCGCCTCTAGTGTGGAGAAGATAGCGATGAGTAGCCGTGAGCAGAACTGGCACGAGCGCGTCTTCTTCGGTCTTCACTACGACCTCCACGCCAACGCCAAGGACACGGAGTTGGGGCGTGACGTCACGCCTGACCTGTTACGGCGCGCCTGGCAGCAGATCCAGCCGGACTGGATCCAGTGCAATTGCAAGGGTCACCCGGGCTACACGAGCTGGCCGACGGGTCGCCGTCCATAGCCACTAGCATCATCAGCGATGACAAAATCGTGCCGGAGCCACTCCTCGCCTCCGGGCTTACAGGTAGATTGTAGAGAGGACGATAGGATTACGGTGCCGGCGCCCTAATCCAGGTTAGGGGCTTTCAGGTGCTGCTGTCAGACACACCCCAGCGACACATAGAGCCGTCAGTGAGCGCCCGGATACTGGTTCAAAGTGCCAACGACGACGGTCTCGAAGTCTTTGAGCGCGGTGCTGATATCAGTCTTTCCTTGCACCGTGTCAAGTAAGAGCTTGCTAAAGGCGTCTGGAGGCACGTCCGGCCAGCCAAGCCGGTAGACCGTATGCGGATGCTGCGCTCCTTTCAATACCTCGATGTAGCCAGCCACGGCAGGATCCTTAGCATGTCTGCTGAAGTAGGGTGACTGCTTGTAGCCAGGCAAAAAGCCATTGATCTCCGCCCAGGTATCTGTCCCTTCCGGGGAGGCTGCCATCCACTGCAGCACCGTCCACGAATCGTCCGGTCGCTTGACGCCGGAGGGAATACCCATGGACCATCCACCTGCCCAGGCAGGATCAGCCTTGACTCCTTCTGCTACCGGCATCGACGCCAAGACAAGAGCATTGGCAAACTCACCACCCTGGGCCAGCTTCACGGCATAGGTGTAGTTCGCCGAGACCATTGGCCCCATCCCTAGAAAGCCGCGTGACATCGCACCGACGTACCCATTCTTTCCCCAACTGCCAGCAAACTTCTGGATCTCGGCATAGCCGCCAAACTGGTCGGCATACTTCTTCATCCAGGTCAGGGCAGCGACATTGCCGGGCTGGGTCAGCGCCAGCTTGTTCGGATTCTGCGGGTCATACCAGCCGCCACCGAACATGAGAAAGTAGGTGTACAGGGAGTTGGGTGGACCATAAGTCATCCAAGGCGGGAAGATGCCCAGCCGGCCAATCGCCGTACCCTTCTTCTGGAACAGCTTCTGATTGGCGTCGTCCAGCTCGGCGATAGTCGTCGGTGGCTTGCTGATACCGGCCTGCTGAAGTAAGTCCTGATTGTAGACGAGCGGAAAGTTAGGGTCTACTTCAAGGGGCAGCGCATACTGATGTCCCTGAAAGCGAGTCTGGGTCCAGCCAGGGGTGAAGAAGTCTGTCGCTGTCAGCTTGGTCGTGTTCAGGTAGCTGTCGAGCCACATGACTATCTTCTTGTAGGCAAGGTCCTGCTCCGGCACGGCGAAGACGAGATCTGGTGGCGTGCCGGCCGCAGCGGCAGCAAAAAACTTCTGTGGATAGGGGGAGGCCATCACGATCTCTGCCGTTACCTTGGGCTCCTTGGCCGCCAATGCTTTCAGCGAGGCAGTGTAGCCTTTGTCGATGGGGCTGGTCAGCCCCCACCCTGGCTCCCAAACCTGCAGCACATTAGACTTAGCAGCCGGCGCTCCTGTCGCCTTCGCTACACTGCTCGAGGTAGTAGCCGTCTTTGCCGCCGTCGTAGACGTCGCTACGCTCTTCGTTGTCGCGGCGGTTGTGCTCGTGGCCGCAGCAGACGAACTGGTCGCTACTGTACTCACAGCTCCCCCGCAGGCGGCGAGCGATGCCGTACCCGCGACACTCACGAGTAAGGCCAGGAACTGCCGCCGGGAAGACCTGCTGCTTCGGGGCTTCTGATCAAGATCGTGCGCCACTTTTCCCTCTCCTTTTCAGCTCTCTGATGAACGCACGCAGTAGGCTTGCCTGGTCTCGCTGTGGAACTATCCCAGGACTGCTTGCAGCATCGCAGCACACGAGCAGGCGCTACCTACCCGGAAGAGCACGGGTGCCTGAGAACGACCTGGGGTAATTCCCCAGTTTATAGCACGCCCTGGCGAATATTTACAAGAGTCTGGTTTGATCATCACCCATAACTCCCAGTCCTTCTGGGGAAGGAGTAGTGAGCGGCGAAGCTGGTAGCGGGGCAGTTGACGGCCCGCAATGCCGTCCTCGTCCCTGCCGTCCTCCTGACTCCTCGCCGCTGATCTGCAGCAGATGCAGCGTGCTAGGGTTTCCATATGTCTGCCCGCTCTGATAAACTTAGCTCGGCACACTAAGTAAGAAGGACGAAGCGAGCGATGGTCACGCGAGACGCGGTCGAGCCGCCGCCGGGCCGGGAGGCACTGACAGAAGCGCTGCTCACTTGTCAGCGTGACTTCCCCCGCTTCGTGCAACAACTGGCCTGCCAGTATGCGGCGCCAACCGCACTTAGCCTCGTGCAGTTGCGCTTGCTGAGCGAGCTCTGCCGGCGCGGACCGTTGCACGTTAGCGTCCTGGCGGACGAACTGCAGGTGAGCCTGCCGACCATGACCCAGAGCATCAACCGTCTGGAGGCGCGCGGCTGGGTGAGGCGCCGCCGCGCACAGAGCGACCGTCGCAGCGTCGACGTGGTGATCAGTACGGCAGGTCAGGCGATCTATCAGGCTGCTCACAGGGAGGTGATTCGCCATCTCGACGAGCGGCTTGGCCGGCTCAGTACCGAGGAGTGTGAGGCGATTGCGCGGGCGCTGCCGGCGCTAGAACGGTTGGTACGTGGATGACGGCTGCGGTGACAGCACCTGGGGCGGAGCGCGGCTCGCTGCTGCGACAGCCACTATCTATGTGGGCGACCGCCTTTGCGGCACTCGTGGCGTTCATGGGCATCGGCCTAGTCGATCCCATCTTGCCGGCGATCGCCAAGGGCCTCAACGCTTCCCCTTGGCAGGTGGAATTGCTCTTCACCAGCTATATCACCGTGATGGCGCTCGCCATGCTAGTGACTGGTCTTCTGAGTTCCCGTTTTGGTGCGAAGCGGACGCTGATAGCGGGACTATTGCTGGTCGTTGTGTTCGCCACCCTCTCCGGCCGTAGCACCTCTATCGGCATGCTCGCCGGCATGCGCGCCGGTTGGGGGCTCGGCAATGCGTTGTTTACGGCGACGGCGCTCACGGTCATCGTTGGCGCTGCCAGCGGTGGCCTCTCCAGTGCAATCACCCTCTATGAGGCTGCGCTCGGACTCGGCATCGCTATCGGACCGCTGGTGGGTGCGACGCTCGGTGGGATGAGCTGGCGCTACCCCTTCTTTGGAACGGCGACGCTCATGGCAATCGCTGCCTTGCTGGTGGCGACCTTGGTCCGGGATGTCGGCACGCCTGGACCCAAGCGATCGGCGAAGGACGTTTTCGAGGCCTACCGCGACCCGGCCCTGCTGTCGCTCGCCTGCGGCTGTCTGTTCTACTCCTATGGCTTCTTCGTTCTCTTGGCCTACACGCCCTTGATGTTACATCTGCCGGCGCACGACCTCGGGCTGATTTTCTGTAGCTGGGGTGTCCTCGTGGCGATTTTCTCCGTCTTCGTCGCCCCACGGGTCCGCGAGCGCTGGGGGCCTATTCACGCCGCCCTGGCGGTCCTCGTCCTGCTGGCTGCCGATATGCTCATAGTGGCGCTCGTACCGCTCCATGTGGCCGTAACTTTCGTGATTCTCTCCGGTGCCTTGCTGGGCACGAACAACGCCCTGTTCACCAGCCTGGCGATGGAAGTGTCGGCAGTACCGCGGGCGTCGGCGTCCGCCGGTTACAACTTCTTGCGCTGGATCGGTGCGGCCATCGCGCCGGTACTCTCCGGCTTCTTAGCCCAGGTGATCTCGCCGCGTGTGCCGTTCGTTCTGGCTGCGGTGCTCCTAGTGGTGAGCATCGCCGTGCTGAGCACGCGTCGCAGCATCATCTTGCGCGGGTTGCGCCAGCAGGAGGTACGAACCAGTTTGCGTAACCTGGGTTTCGAGCAGGCGGACGACTACCTGCGGGATCGCCGCCACCGGCAGGGGTGGTCACCGGAGCAAATGGCGCAAGAGTTGGGGGTGACACCGCACCACATCCATGGTCTACTCTCGACGCTGGAAGCAGCAGCAGCATTGGAGAGCGCCGATTAGGCGCGGCATCGAAGCGAAGGGAATCCGGATGATGGCAGTTCCTGCGGCGACCATCCAGGACCGGGCGGCCCAGGCTAGCCTCGCTTTCCTGCAGACGCTGTTCAGCGATCGTCAGCGCCGCGATTTCGCCGTGCAGTTGTGGGACGGTACGCGCTGGGAGCCATCGGCAGGCCAGCCCGCCCGTTTCACTCTTGTATTGCAGCACCCCGGTGCCTTACGCTCGATGTTCTGGCCACCGGACGACCTGGCTATGGGTGAGGCCTATATCTATGATGACTTCGACATCCAGGGCAGTATCGAGGCGGTCTTTCCGATCGTCGATGACCTCTTGGTCGATCAGCAGCTCGGCCTCGCCGGCAAGCTGCACCAGGCGAAGCGCCTCTTCACCCTAC
>JAMCTA010000019.1 GCA_023381895.1 Chloroflexota bacterium | reverse complement strand
GTGGAAGAAGGAGAGATCGCCGATGACCAGCACTGCTGGCCGTCCGCTGGCAGCCGCAACCCCCAAGGCCGTCGAGGTGACCCCATCGATGCCACTCGCACCACGATTGGCGAGCAGGTGTACGGTGCGGTGGCTTCCGCCGAAGAAGGCATCGAGGTCACGCACTGGCATGCTGTTGCCCGCAAAGATGACGCCTCCTTCAGGCATCAGCTCGTTGAGCTCCACGAACACTCGCCCTTCAAAGAGGTCAGCAAAGCATCGTGTCTCTTGAGTCAAAGCTCGGCGAGCAGTGTGCTGCCAACTCTGCCAGCGCTGTAGCCACTGGGAGCTTTTCGCCGACAGCTGCTGCCCTTCCAGCAATCCGGTGAGCGCGGTGCATATCGCCGCCGGCCGGCCGCGGATGATAGTGGTCGTCGTTGCCGCTGGATCAGCCCAGCGCTCTTCGGCAAGTACAATTTGAGGGCATCGAGCTTGCTCGAGAAGTTGTAGAAGAGACTTGGCAGTCGGAGCGGCGCCGCAGCGCACGACGACATCGGGCCCCAACAGCGCTGTACAGGCCGGGTCGCGCAATAGCGCTTCATAGCTGTCGATGAGAAGCGGTCCGTAGTGTGGGCCATTTCTCAGATTGGAGAGCGCATCTGCGAGAACCGGGAACTGCAACCGGCGCGCTAGCGCCATCAGTGCAGATGCCAGTGCAGGATCGTGTTGCTCACCAACAATGATCACGCCTCGATCGGCGCGGCGCAGGATACTCGCCAGAGGCTCAAGGGCAGTGGAATCAATGGACAACGGTGCCACGGTCACGATACTGCCGGCAGCGCGATCCAGCTGATCTGGCAGCGCCATTGGCGGAGCCACGAGAGGTTCTCGAAACGGGAAGTTGAGATGCACCGGCCCCTGCACCGCGTTCATTGCTGCCGCCACCGCACGCTGCGCCGTGGAGCGGAAGCTTCGTCGCACCTCGACGCTTCCATCAGGAACCGAGAGGTCGATGCTAAGCTTCACGTGCTTTCCGAAGAAGCCACTCTGCTCGATGGTTTGATTGGCGCCAGTACCGTGTAGCTCCGGTGGACGATCAGCGGTACACACGAGGAGTGGCACGCCAGCAGTGTATGCCTCCACCACAGCGGGTGCGAAGTTGGCCACTGCAGTGCCAGAGGTGCACACGAGCACCACTGGCTGGCGATCCCACTTGGCGATGCCGAGTCCGAAGTAACCAGCAGACCGTTCATCGATGTGCTGCCAGAGCTTGAAGCCCCCGTGGCGAGCAGCCACCAGCGCCAGAGGAGTCGACCGCGACCCCGGACAGAATACGACGTGCCGCAGGCCCAATGCGTAGATCTCTGCAAAGAACTGGGCCACACACTCTTGGGCCCAGACGGCGGTATTCATCGAGCTACTCTCCGCACAACTGCCTCGAGCATAGGCACGAGCTTCGCCGTCGACTCCGCAAGCTCACGTTCTGGATTAGAGCCGGCAACGATGCCACACCCCGCGAAGAGAGTGGCCCCTTGGGGCGCGAGTACGCCGGAACGCAACGCCACGGCGAATTCACCATTGCCAGACGTGTCCACCCAGCCGACGGGTGCGGCGTACCAGCCACGGTCGATCCCCTCGTGGGCACGCAACCAGTTCAGCGCCGCCAGTTGAGGCGCACCGCCAGTGGCGGGCGTGGGATGGAGGCGCTCTACGAGTTGTAAGACCGAGAGTGCCTGCGCTGACCGGCCACGAATTGGCGTGAAAAGATGCTGGATGGCCCTAGTCCGCACCACTGCCGGATCAGATACCGGATCGAGCGCCACGCCAGCCGCGCGCAGTGACATCACAATAGCGCGGACGACGATCTCGTGCTCCCTAAGATTCTTGGGGTCGCGCAGCAGCTCTGCCGCGAGCTGTTCATCTTCAGCATCCGAGCAACCACGGGCAATGGAGCCTGCAAGCGCTCCAGCTTCCACCAGTCCATCCATCTGCCGGACTAGGCGTTCCGGCGTCGCTCCGAGGAAGCAACGCTGGCCCCGGACGAAGGCGAAGACAAACCCCTCGTGTGCGGTCTCCGTAAGCCGGCGCAGGGTTACTCCGGCATCAACCACCGCTGATGCCGGAAGAGATACCGAGCGCGCCAGCACCACTTTCTCAAAGCCACCTCCGCTCACTGCTCCTGCCGCTTGCGCGACAAGCCACTGCCAGCGCTCAGCGTCCGGATCCTCGCTCAGCGGCGGATCCAGCAATGGCTGTAGTGTGGGCTGTCGCCCGAGCCGCTGCTCATAACGCGACTCATCCTCTTCCCGCTCACGTTGTTCTCGAATCCGTCCGACCAGCCAGTGCCAGAGATCGCGACTGACGCGCAACTCATGATCAGCCGCCTGGGTAGTGGTGGTCACAGTCACGTAGGTGACCCAGGCATCCCCATCCACTTCGCGATAGACCACTCGAGGCAGCGTGAACTCGGCAGGCGCGAAGCCAGACCAGATTTCCGGGGCTGCTCGCGTCGGGTCGAACGAGAAGCCGCCGAGAATAAGCGGCTGCACCGGGCCCCCTGCGGGAGCCACGATCGCCCCTTGCGCGAGCGCGTTCCACGCCTTCGCTATCGCCGCGAAGCGCTCCGGACCCTCGGCACGAGACGTCAGCACATAGGACCGCCCCAGACCAACGAGGACAGATTCATTGCTCTTGGTCTCAAAGTAGTCGACGGGCAGTTGTGCCCGCTGTGCGCTTGCGAAGAGCATCGCCGGCGCCATGCGCTGAACACGCTCAGACCAAGACGCAACTCGCAGTCGTGGTGCTTCCTGATGAAGGTGCGCTGACGGCTCAGCGCCGGAGGAGAGCGGCGCTGCCGTGAAGGAAGTCGTCATGCCTGCGTCCTTTCAGTCTTTGTTACTGGCTGTGGAAGCGACACGCTGCGCAGCAGTAAGGAGCGCAACGCTGGTGAGGCATCTTCCAGCCGCACTGGCTGACCAGTGACGAGCCAGCGGAGGACGATCTGGTAGAGCGCTCCGAACCACGCCACGCTGACGAGCTCAACGTCGATTGGCTCGATGGCGCCGGCGCAGATCGCCTCTTGCAGCTGTCCAGCGATGAGGTCGACGAACTGGTCTTCGATCTCGAGAAGTCGCTGATGAACATCACGCCCCGCACCCCAGGCGTCGATCAGGAACAGCCGGGCAAGTGCGCGATGATCAGCGAACGTGCGCAACATCGTGCCCACTGCAGCGTCGAGGCGTGCCGATGGCGTGTCCTGCTCTTTCATCGCAGTCACGATGCGGCTCCGTAAGAGATCTGCCATACGCTCGAGGAGCGTAAGAAAGATTGCGTGCTTTGTAGGGAAGTGAAAGTAAACGCCGCCTTTGGATGTTGCGCTCGCTTCGGCGATGGCGTCCATCGACGTGTCTCGGTAGCCGGCGTGCGCGAACACCTGCGCCGCCGAGTCCAAGATGCGCTTGTAGCGCAGGCGACCGCGTTCTTGCTCTGCCCGCACGATCCACATCTCCCAAAACCGACTTACTCGTCGGTTTAAGTGTAGCGTGTGGTCGGGGAGAATTCCGAAGCCTGCGGTCTGCTCGTAATCCCCGGCCGGTCTGGCTGCATCGCCCCGTTCCACGATGTGTTCAGCGTCTGTCACCAGAGGCACAAAAGCATGGGTAATGGCTGCTCCGGCTGAGTGGTAGAGTATCGCGTCCCCCGTGGATAACCAAAGATACTAGCCGTAGATGAAGGTGACGCCCCAGCCAGTGTGGGCCCAGCGCGTATCGACGAACGCCCAGTGGTAGAAGTTCATCTCGCTCACCGCGAATCTGCCGTTGCTGCCCACTTGAATGACATAGCCGACGTGGCCCTCCCAGTCGGCCCCTTCAACGCCGGGCTGAAAGACGGCGATAGCGCCGAGGCGCGGCGTCGTGCCTTCCGCCCGCCCATTGACACGCGCTTCACTTGCCCACTGCCAGGCATTGCCCCAGACGCTGCCGGCGAGGTCTGGACGCCTGGAGAGCGCCCACCACGTGCATTGTCCATAGGGGAAGGGATTCGGAGCCGGCCGGGAAGGCAGCGCGCGGGCGACGGTCTGTATGGCGGGATGGGTGCGGGCAGCGGCGCGCAAGCGCTGAAGTAGCGCTTGGGCGGCACTCTGAGCGCGAGCGGCAGCGGCGGCCCGTTGAGCAGCCAGTCGTGCCGTCTGTTCGAGCTGCCCGAGCTGCACCTGCTGCGTACCGGTTATCACACCAAGCTGCATTTGCCTCGCCTGCAACGGCTGCTCGATGGCAGCGTAAGAGGACTGCGTCCGGGCTAACCGCTGGCGGGTCGCGGCAATGGCTGTGTCGAGCGTGCCGATTTGCAGGTGGAAGCGAGCCTCCGCTGTTGTAAGCTGCTGCTGGAGCCGGGTGAGAATGGCGGTCTCCTGATGAGCGCGTACCTGCAACTGCGTGTGATCGGTCTGCAGCGTCGTTGCAAGCTGTTCTGTCGCCTGCACGTCATCGTTCAGGCGCTGCTGTCGGAACCGGAGGAGACTGTGCTCGTTGCCCACTCGGAAGAGGAGCTGCCGGTCGTGCTGGGCCAAGAGCGCAAACTCCATCATCCGGTTCAATCCGTCGCTGATATTTTGGGAACGCAGCACGAGCTGCAGCGCAGAGACTTGCGAAAGCTTGTAGATCTGCACGAGCGCGGCATTGCTTGCCGCTTGGTCACGCGCCATCGCTGCAGCTCCCTGCTGCACCTGCTCCCGCAGCCGGGGAATCTCGCTGTCAAGGTGTTCCTTCTGGGTTTCCACGCGTTGCATCTGCTGCTGTAACGTCAGCAGTTGCCGGCGCAGATCAGTCAGCCGGGCGTCTGCCGCGGTGCGCTGCGCGCCGAGGTCACCCTGCTCTTTGGCAAGCGAAGTGCGTGCCGCCTCCAGTTGCTGCAAGAGTTGACTGACGTGCGTAGCAAGCGCATCTGTGTGGGCATTCGCTTGCTGCTGGACCAGGGTAATCTGCTGCTGCACCGCATCGACCTGCGTCTGGTTCGCTGCCAGTTGGGCTTGGAGAGCAGCGATGTCGCCGTGAGCGGCCTGGAGCTGTTGCTCTGCCTGACGGTGGGCGTCCTGGCTCTGCCGGAGCTGGGATTCGGCACTACGCGTTGCGTCCGCATGAGAACGGAGAGCGCCACGGACGAGTGCGAGAAGCACCAGCGCGAAGATCGCCAAAGAGCGCCGTCTTGCCACCTCGCTCCTTCCTGCACGCTCAGCAGTCAATCCAAGTGTGCCGGAATGTAGGCAGATCTCGACCGATCCTGGAACTATAGTCCTACCAGTTGCGATACGAAGATCGCCCGCACGTCACTGGCTCGCGAGGATCAGCAGCTGCCGCAGCCACGGCCGGCAAGCCCGCAGAGATGACGTAGCGATGAGCAGTCTACCCCGGTCCGGCCGCGCATCCTCGATGACGGATGCGGTACAGTGCCCGCCAGGGTGGAATCATTCTCAGCGGCAAAGGGGATCCAACGTGACGGACCGCAATGCAGCACTCGCCGATTTCGAACAGAGCTATGCGGAGGTCAAGACTGCCTTCGGCGCTCTGAACGACGAGCAGTTCCGGTACCGGCCAGCAGGCGACCCTTGGTCAGTCGCCTCGCTTGTGACCCACGTCGGTGTCGCGATGCTCTTCAACAAGGCCATGCTCCAGGCAGCTCGCAGTGGTGGACAGATTCCACCTGCGCACTTTGAGAGCCTACGCCAGATAACTGCAAGTGCCGATTCCGATGATCGCAGTCTGATCCTCTCGCGGCTCGAGGACCACAAGAGGGAATACCTCGACTACGTCGCTACGCTCCCGCGAGAGGAAGATGAGCGGGAGCTCCCGTTCGTTACTCCACGCGGCACACGCAGCATCACCACACTGCAGAGCATCACCGGGCTGGCAGGGCACTGCCGGGAACATCTCGAACAGCTGCGGTCGTGGAACGTCCCCAGCCCCACGACCGCCTAGCTGCCGTCCCTTACAGCGGCAATACAATCCGTCGCAGCTCGTGCGCTGCATCCGGGCGAACGTACTCGTAGAAGAGGACGAGGTTGTCATCCTTACGGATAGCCTCGACGTAACGTAACGAGCGGGTTCCGTACGGCGACTCCACAAAGGGACCATTGGGGGTCAGCTTCGTCCACCGCCGGAGATCGAGTGACGTCGCGACGCCGCAATGCTCTTCATAGTTTTCGCGCTCCGACGCGGCCCCATCGTAGAACCCGAGCCAGAGGCCTCCAACGGGCACGGCAGAATTCAGCCGCGACTGGTAACAGTCCCAGCTACCCGCACCGCCTGTGGGGAGAATCTGACCCTGCCAGGTCCAGTGCAATCCGTCCGCTGAGGTTGCAAGTGCCGTGGGGGCGGTTGCCAATCCAGTGTTGTAGATGTCGGCAGTAGCGTGCATCCGGGCTTGCTCGTGCTCAGCCCGCGCTGCCGCTAGCGCGTAGCTGATCACCATGTAGTAGCCATCACCTGCTCGAAAGACTGCTGGATCTTTGACTCCCTCTACTGGAACACCAGTGGCTGCTCCCACCGCTCCCGCGGTGAAGACGGGCTGCAACGTTTGCGCAGCAAACCGCGCCGGATCATCGGCAGTCAGCACGTCGATACGCCAGCGATTGTCGAATGGGTCAACATAACTCACGTACAGGGCATAGCCTCCGCCAAGCCGGGCCAGGCAGAAGCGCTCCATCGAAGGCGTATTCCAGTCGCCCTGTACGACTTCCCACACATCTTCAAAGTGCAGGCCATCTTCGCTGCGAGCTACCCGGCCTACGTACCCCCGCTCACCGAGGCCATCGGGGTTCACTCCGCGTGGCCGCCGGCGCCGGTAGGTCAGCCACCAGCAGCCTGCCGCCGCATCCCAGAGCACACTCGGCGCTCCTACCCAGTATCCCGAGCCGGCGTGCTCAGGTTCGAGCACCACCTCACCTTGCTCGGGGTCGAACTGGAGCGGAAGAGCCGACCGGTAGGTCTTGTTCGTCACCTGAATCCCCTTCATTGCAAGCACCTCTGCCTATCCACGATGACACGACGCTATTCCTCTTGGGGAAGACGCCACGCCATCAGCGCACTCACCTCTGCTATTGTGGCGGGCGGATCTTGTGGCGGCTAGCTGGTACCGGCACGCCCCTATGCTGACCAGGCCTCACCACAATGTACGGGCCGCGGATCGACCGCAGAGCCCGCGTACGTTCCGTATGATGTGGCAGGGTAACACTTGAGGGTAGGAGGCAGGAGACACGGCTTCGTGACAGTAACCCCCCCGCCAATCTTGATGACCGGCCAGACACCGCACGTCATCGCAGCGCTCGTCGTGGCTGTCGCCGCTATAGTCCTCGCAGCACGATTGCGTCAGGGAACTATCCGCATCGCGCAGCGCGGCTCACGGATCGACGCTTCTGTTGCTCTTCTGCTTGGTCGGGTCGCTTTCACGACGGTTCTCGTGATCGCCGCCATCTGGATCCTCATCATCTTCAACATCAGGGTCGTCTCTGTGCTGACTGTCTTTGGTGTCGTTGGCCTCGCTGTCTCACTCGCCCTCCAGGACGTCCTCCGGAATCTCTTCTCTGGCATCTACCTCCTCATCGAGCGCCCCTTTACCATTGGTGACTACCTAGAGCTTCTTGGAACAGGTGGGACGGTAGAGAACATCGAGCTCCGGCTCACGAGCTTGCGAACGCTCGAGGGCACGCGCCTGACCATACCGAACTCGACGGTGTTCAATGCGATTGTGACCAATCGCACGGTTTCCGCCTACCGCTGCTGGACGCTCTACGTGACGTTGCCACCCGATCTCGTGGATCTCCAACAGATCACCACGACAGTAGCAGCGGTAGCACACTCGCTCGACGACCTGACGCCGCATCCCAACGTTGTGCTCGAGACCGTGTCGAGCAAAGGGGCGATCCTCGCGGTTGACGTGTGGGGGCCACCACGTCGGGGTCCAAGCCACATCGTAGCGGCGCTGCATCAACAGCTGCCACGCGCGATCATCGCCCTGCCAGGAGCGCCGATCATCCCCGACATGTCAGCATTCGCTCCAGCCAAGCCGCCAGCACCGACCCCATCCCGAACTCGCAGTGGAGGCGGCCGTCAGCAGTGAAACGTCTCGGTATCCTCGGCGGCACATTCGATCCCGTGCACTTAGGCCATCTGGCAATCGCTGAGGAGGCTCGTGTGCGTCTCGGGTTGTCAAGCGTGGTGTTCATCCCGGCACGCGAGCCTCCGCATAAGACCGGCCGGCCGCTGACGGCCGCCCAGCACCGCCTCACGATGCTCGAGCTCGCGATCGCCTCGAATCCCTCCTTTCAAATCTCCACGCTGGAGCTCGAACGGCCAGGTCTCTCGTTCACAGTCGATACATTGCAAGCTTTTCGTGAGCGTGAAAGTGAGGACACTCTCTTACACTTCATCGCCGGGACTGATGCCCTACATGAGCTCACCTCCTGGCACCAGCCCCGCCACATCCTCCAGCTTTGCACCTTCGTCGTCGTGCACCGGCCAGGAGTGGATCCTCCCGACATCAAAGAGCTCACAGCAGCATTACCCGAGCTTGCCACACGACTTCTCTTTGTGGAAGGGCCGCGCTTCGACCTATCGGCAACTGAGCTACGCAAGCGCATCCGTCGCGGCCTGCCGATCCGCTACCAGGTGCCCGAAGAGGTCCGCGAGTACATCGAGCGGCACGGACTCTACCGCTGTTAAGGGTTTCACAGCCCTCCTATTGACGTTTCTTGAGCGCCCATTTAGCATGATGTTAGGGATACCTAAGTTTAG